>DETN01000007.1:0-6613 GCA_002362155.1 Lachnospiraceae bacterium UBA3287
TGTCCACGCGGACGAAGAACTGTCTGCTCTCCGCCATGGGATCCGCCAGGGTCTTGACCTCGTCGGTCCACATGACAGGAATGTTCCTGCCGATGTTGCGGGCACAGTCCATGACGTCCGCCACCACCGCGCTGGCGGTGGGAAACTTGCCGGCTCCTCGGCCGTAGAACATGAGATTGTCCACCATGTTGCCGTGGATGAAGACGGCGTTGAAGACGCCCGATACATTATGAAGGGGATGCTCTTCGGGGACCAGGAAGGGAGCCGTTCTGACATAGAGGGATCCGTCGTCGTCCAGCCGGCTCATGCCCAGGAGCCTGACGGCCATGTTCATGGAACGGGCGTACTTCATATCCTCTGTGGTGATCTTACTGATGCCCTCGCAGGGGATGTCCTCGTAGCGGACGGTCTTACCGGCCACCAGAGAGGAAAGGATGGCGATCTTGCGGCAGGCATCGTGGCCTTCCACGTCGGCCTCGGGATTGCGCTCGGCATAGCCCTTTTCCTGGGCGATCTTCAGGACTTCGTCGAAGTCCATGCCCTCGTCCTCCATACGGGTCATGATATAGTTGGTGGTGCCGTTCAGGATGCCCAGAATGGAGGTGATCTTTTCCTGGGTCAGAGCGGACAGCAGGGGACGGATCACGGGGATGCCGCCGCCTACGCTGGCTTCGAACAGATAGGAGCAGTTATGCTCTGCAGCGATCCTGATCAGCTCGGGACCGAAGGCTGCCACCAGCTCCTTGTTGGAGGTACAGACGCTCTTTCCCCTTTCCAGGGCGCTCTTTGAGAAGGTATGGGCCGGTTCCTTGCCGCCCATGGTCTCGCAGACGATGCTGACTTCGGGATCCTCCAGGATCACGTTCATGTCATGAACGACCCTGTCCGCATAGGGAGAGCCGGGAAAATCACGGATATCCAGGATATATTTTACATGGACGCCCTCGGGGAATCTGGCCCGGATGGCATCCTGGTTTTTATCGATCAGCTCGACGACGCCGCTGCCGACTGTGCCGAATCCAAGTACTGCGATCTGTATCATGGTATTGCTTCCTTTCTGTTCTCAGGTCCCATACCCTCAGGCACGTCCTGTAATTCTTACCTGTTTTACCCCGTCCGTTTCGCCCAGGCGGGCGATGATCGTTTCCACCCGTTCCGTGGCGGGTGAGATCTGAATACTGACGGTGATGCCTGCCACCCCGTTCAGAGGAATACTCTGATGGATGGTCAGGATGTTGGCCCTGCAGACGGCGAAGACCCGGAGCACCTCCGAAAGGAGGCCGGTCTCGTCGTTGATCTCGATAAAGAGGGTCACCGTGGTCCCTGCCAGGCTGTCATGGAACTCTTCGATATCGTCCTTGAATTTATAATAGGAGCTCCTGCTGATCCCCACCTGATCCACTGCCTCGTTGACCGTTCTGGCCCTGCCCGAAGCAAGGATCTTATTTACTTCCACCACCTTCCGGAGGATCTCGGGGACCGCTTTCTTCCGGACGATGTATAATTCACTGGAATTGTCTGCCATAGTACTGTCTCCACCTTGCGGACATTTGTGCGCTGACGAAAGATATATTATCACCGCAGGGGGGCTATTGCAAGGTTTTTCTGTTATAAAGGATATGTGCATACGCATATATATACACCTGGCAGAGGCAGGCTCAAAGCACCTGACGGTCATTATATACGCACCCGTCCCAAAAAGCACCCCAAAATCAATAAAAAAGGAAGGACTGTAAATATCTTACAGATTCCTTCCTGCAAAACCGTCTTCCAGGTCCGGTAAGACTCACTCCTCCGGATTATTTGCGATAATGTCCTGCATGGATTTCATACGGCCGAAGACCAGGCTGTAGCCGTCGTCCCCGTAGTTAAGAGACCGGTTGACCCTGCTGATGGTAGCGGTGGAAGCCCCGGTCTTTTCTGCGATCTTCAGATAGGTATCGCGGTTCCTGAGCATGGTAGCCACCTCGAACCTCTGGGAAATGGACAGAAGCTCATTGACCGTGCAAAGGTCCTCAAAAAAGGAAAAGCATTCCTCCTCGGTCTCCAGTGTAAGTACAGCCTCAAATAGATGTCTGACCGCGTCGGTTCTGATTTTCTTGTTCATGCGCATATCTCCCCTCTGATGTATTAATGATTTATCGCATTACCATGTAATAGTTTAACACTGTGAAGTCTTAAGCGCAAGGAATAATGTTAAATGACAACAATACTGCCTGCGCTGTCGTTATGTTTGAATTCTGTTTACTTTCCGACATAAATCAAGCTTACATGTGTTTTTGCTTTACTTTCAAATCGGTATATGTTACTTTAGTGATGTTGTGTTTGTCATTTTGTCACACAACAGGTGCAATATATGTGTTATGGAGGTAGTAACTATGAACAAGGGCAAAGTCAAGTGGTTCAACAACCAGAAGGGCTACGGTTTCATTTCCGATGAGAACGGCGGCGATGTATTCGTACATTACAGCGGCCTGAACATGGAAGGCTTCAAGACCCTCGACGAAGGTCAGGAAGTGGAATACGAAGTCATCGACGGTCAGAAGGGACCTCAGGCAGTCAACGTGACAAAGATCTGAGAAAGCTGAAATCACAGACTGCAGACAGCCTGACAGATTTAAGAAGGATCTAAAAAAGCATCGGCAAAAAAGGCCGATGCTTTTTTCATGCTCTTTTACTGTTTTGCCGGGTTGGGGCTTCTCAGGCAGGCCTCTGTCAGATCGTCCAGGGAAAGGCTTCCTCCGAACAGGTCCAGGGCGCTTCCCACGGTCACGTCCAGATATCCGTCCGAGGCAGAGCGGATCTGGTCCAGGTCCTTCAGGTCATGGACGCCGCCCGCATAGGTCACAGGAAAGCCGGATCTCTTCTGCCACTCTCCCAGGACAGAGATGAGAGGCGCTTCCACGCCGCCCCGCTTTCCTTCCACGTCCGCCGCGTGGATCAGGAACTCGCTGCAGGATACGGAAAGGCGGTCCAGGTTTTTGGGACTGATGACAAAGTCCGTAAAGGCCTGCCAGCGGTCCGTGACCACCCGGTAGAGACCGTCAGGGCACCTTCTGCAGGACAGGTCCAGGACCAGGTGATCTTTCCCTGCGGCCCTGACCATCCGGTCCAGGTTCTTATCATCGATCCGCCCCTCCCGGAATACATAGGAGGTCACGATCACGTGGGAAGCGCCGGCTCTAAGCCAGCCCTCCGCCGTCTCCGGCCTTATGCCGCCTCCCACCTGCATGCCGCCGGGATAGGCCTCAAGGGCTCCCAGGGCCTGGCGCACGTCCGCCTCGTAGTTTTCTCTGTCGTCCGTCCGGTTCAGCAGGATGATATGGCCCCCGGGCAGATTCTTTTCCTTATAAAGGGAAGCATAAAAGGAAGCGTCCTTTCCCGCCACGAAGTTTTCCCGGGGCATAGAAATGACAGCACTCTGATCACTCAGAGTGCTGCCAACGATCTGCTTGACACTTCCGTTATGAATATCAATACAGGGTCTTATTCTCATATTTCGTCCTCAGGCGTCCAGTCCCAGAACGTCGCCCATGGAGTACATGCCTGCCTCTTTGCCGGCCAGGAAGACGGCGGCTTCCGCCGCGCCCTTGGCAAAGACAGCCCTGCTGTAGGCTCTGTGGGAGAAGGTGATGACCTCGTCCTCGCCCGCAAAGATCACGTCGTGGTCGCCCACGATGGTGCCGCCGCGGACTGCGGAAATACCGATCTCCTTAACGGGACGCTGCATGCGTCTGTCAGACCGGTCATAGACATAGTCATACTCGTTATTCAGAGCGCTGTTGGCCGCATCCGCCAGGGCAAGAGCCGTGCCGGAAGGGGAATCCAGCTTCATGCGGTGATGCTTTTCCACCACCTCGATATCAAAGCCTGCCGCTGCCAGAGGGCCAGCCGCCTGCTTTAAGAGAGCCAGGAGCATGTTTACGCCCAGGGACATGTTGGCGGACTTCAGGACCGCTACTTTTTCTGCTGTCTTATGCATATGGGCGGTCTGGTCTTCGGAAAGGCCTGTGGTGCACAGGACCACAGGAAGTCCCTTTTCGGCGCAGTAGTCCAGAAGACCGTCCACGGCCGCGGCTGTGGAGAAGTCGATGACCACGTCAGCTTCTTCTTTGACTTCGGGGAGGCTCTCATAAACGGGATAGCCGCCGAAGGGCTTGCCGAAGGCGTCCACGCCGGCCACAATTTCGATCCTGTCGTCCTTTTCCGCAATGCCGGACACCATGTGTCCCATTCTACCGTTGCATCCGTGTAAAATTACTTTTGCCATCTTTTATTCCTTATCAGAGAATACCAAAATCTTCCATTGCCTTCTTCAGAGCTGCCGCATGCTCGGGCTCCATTTCCGTCAGAGGCATGCGCAGAGAGCCTGCCTGCACGCCCATCAGGCTGACTGCCTTCTTGACAGGGATGGGATTGACCTCGGAGAAGAGGTTCCTGCACAGGGCAAAGGTATCTCTCTGCAGCTTTGCGGCGCCGGCCACATCGCCTTCGAAGAACTTGTAGCACATATCGTGCATGGCCCTCGGAGCCACGTTGGCTACGACGGAGATCACGCCCAGGCCGCCCATGGAAAGAAGGGGCACCACCTGATCGTCATTGCCGGAGTAGAGCTCGATATTGCCGTCTGTCAGAGCCATGAGCTTGACGATCTGGCTGATATCGCCGCTGGCTTCCTTGATGCCGACGATGGAAGGGATATCCTTTACAAGCTTTGCGGCCGTCTCGGGCTGGATATTGCAGCCGGTACGGCTGGGCACGTTGTACATGATGATGGGCGTTTTGACCGCATCCGCGATGGCCTTATAGTGGGCGTAGAGGCCCTTCTGGGTGGCCTTGTTGTAGTAGGGAGACACCACCAGGAGTCCGTCTGCACCGGCTTCGCCGATGGCTGTGGACAGCTCGATGGCTGTCTGGGTAGAGTTGGAGCCAGTACCGGCGATCACGGGGACCCGGCCCTTGACATACTCGATGCACCATTTGCAGGCTTCCACATGCTCTGCTTCCGTCAGAGTGGCGGATTCGCCTGTGGTGCCGCAGACGATGATGGCGTCTGTGCCATGATCGATCTGGAAATCGACGAAGTCCGCAAAGACATCATAGTTGATGGAAAGATCTTCCTTGAAGGGAGTGATGATGGCTACTCCGGATCCTTTGAATACTGACATTTTTTCCTCCATATAAAAATGTATCTGTGAATCAGTTGTATTTCTTGTATTTGATGCTTTTGAGCTCAATGATCTCGTCTGCGAAGGTAAAGACCTCCTCGCACATGCTGCAGCCTGTCAGGAACACGTCCGTAAAGCCCCGGACCGAGAGAAGCTTCTCCAGCTCCCCGGCGGTAATGATCCCCATGCCGATCAGCTCCAGGACCTCATCCAGAAACAGGGAGTCGAACTGGCCTGCGGACAGGACCTTGCGGGCATAGTTGAGACCGTTGCGGATGTTGGAGATCTCCTCTTCCTTCTCCTCAGGAGCCAGCCCTTCAAAGTCCCTGAGGGACTTCTCGAAGTGGAACATCTTGATCTCCGGCTCCAGCCGTCTGGTCAGAGGGGCATTCTGGATGCCCTTGCCCTTGAGGAACTGAATGACGGCCACCTTTTCCCCCTTGTTGGAAAGAAACATGGCTTTCCCCAGAGCCGCGGATACTGTCTCTTCACTGTCACCGTTATAAATGACGATTTTGCCTGTCCCCATTTTTGAACCCCTTATACAGCAAATTACGTTTATTTATACATACAGTAAATAATTATACTTACAATATCACGTTTGAACAAGGCTGTAAAGAAAGTCCCGCGTTCAAGTCCCGGGCTCACATACGCTCGGGAGAATCAAAGCCCAGCACATGGATGCAGGTCAGCAGCACCTGTTCGGTCAGCTCAAGCAGGGCGATCCAGCTCTTCTTCCTGGCCGCATCCTCCTCTGTGAGGATCCTGGTGGCATGATAGAAGCTGTTGAAATCGTTGGACAGCTGATAGATATAGGCGCAGATCCTATGGGGAGCCAGATCCTGGTAAGCCCCGTCCATCATGGCAGAGAAGCCCGCCAGATCGAACATCAGGCTCTTTTCCAGCTTTCCGGCGGCAGGAAGCAGATCAGAGGCGGATACAGCCTCTCCCCCCTGGTCCGCGTACTTGGCCAGGATGGACTTGATGCGGACGATGGTATAGAGGATGTAGGGGCCTGTATCTCCTTCGAAGGAGGTAAAGCGCTCCAGGTCAAAGACATAGTCCTTGGAGGCCTGGTTGGACAGATCGCCGTACTTGAGGGCGGCCAGTGCCACCTTGGCGGCTGTATCCCTGGCTTCCTCTTCCGGAATTTCTTCATTGGACTTGATCTTGCCCAGCATCTCGGTATTGATGTCCTCGATCAGAGTCTGCAGACGCATGACGCCGCCGGCCCTGGTCTTGAAGGGCTTGCCATCCTTGCCGTTCATGGTACCGAAACCGATATGACGAAGCTCTGTCTCCGGACGGATGATGCCGGTCTTTCTGGCGCAGCGGAAGACCTGGGTGAAGTGCAGTTCCTGCCGCTTGTCTGTGATATAGATCATCTGGTCGGGAGCAAACTGCTTCTCTCTCTCCCAGATGGTGGCCAGATCCGTAGTGGTATA
>DETN01000007.1:6718-8881 GCA_002362155.1 Lachnospiraceae bacterium UBA3287
TCGGCCACGTCCACCACCAGAGCGCCTGCGCTCTCGTGGGCAAAGCCGTCTTCCTTCATCTTATCTACCATGGCGGGGATGGTATCGTTGACCGTGGATTCGCCCCACCAGAGGTCGAAGGAAACATTCAGCTTCTCATAGTTCTTCTTCATATCCGCTACGGACACTTCGATGATCTTCTCCCAGAGGGCTCTCATGCCCCTGTCGCCGGACTGCAGTCTGTGGGTAGCCTCCATGGCCTCGGCGTAGTATTCGGGATCCTCTTTGGACTTTGCGGAGGCGAAGGGATAGATCTCCTCCAGTTCACTGACCGTAAAGGGAGCCTCTGCAGGATATTCGCCCGCAAAGGAAGGATCAAAATAGGGAAGATCCGGATTTCGTTTTGATACCTCGGTGATGACAAGGCCCATCTGCAGGCCCCAGTCGCCCAGGTGGATGTCGCCGATGACTTCTTCGCCGTGGTAGCGGCAGATCCGCTTGACGGCTTCGCCGATTACGGCGCTTCTGAGATGGCCCACATGCAGGGGCTTTGCCACGTTGGGTCCGCCGTAGTCAAGGACGATCTTCGTGGGCTTTTCGGGAAGCTCCATTCCGAAGCGGTCTTCTGTGCTCATCTGCTGCAGATAGTCCTTTAAGAAGGCTTCTGAGACCTTCAGATTCAGGAAGCCGGGCTTCACCACGTCCACCTGGGAGAAGGTGCTGCTCTTTTCCTGAAGGATCTTGGCCACGTCGTCTGCGATCATAAAGGGAGCCTTATGATATTTCTTGGCACCGGCCATAGCGCCGTTGCACTGGTATTCCGCCAGATCAGGACGGTTGGATACAGTGACTCTGCCAAGGGAGGGATCGTATCCTGCCTCTTCAAAGGCCTGCATCATGTCCTGGGAAATCATGTCTAAAAATTTCTGCACTTGCCTGTCCTCTTTTCTGTCTAAGTATTTGTCATAAATGCGGAATCAATCATGTCCGCCGCTTTCTGCTCTTTCCCGTTTGGCCCTCTCACTTTCCGCCTTGGAAAAGCCGCAGCCGCAGTAGTCCTGCCTGTAGAGGTCAAACTTCCGGGAGAGCTCTATGGATCTTTTATATCCGTCCTTCTTTTTAAAGTCCGAAGGAAGCCAGGGGACCCCGTATTCCCGGGAGAGCCGCATGCCGATCTCGTTTAAAAGAGCTGTATTCTTCATGGGGCTGATGGTCAGAGTGGTGGTGAAATAGTCAAAGCCGCCCTCAGCCGCCGCTTTTGCTGCCATGCGAAGGCGCATCTCAAAGCATACGCCGCACCGCTCTCCCCCTTCTGGGCATTTCTCCAGTCCTTTCACCGCCTGAAACCAGTTTTCCGGGTCATAGGGCGCTTCCAGGATCTGAATCTTCCGGGCCCCTGGCCCGGAGTGCATGCCCTCAAAGTCCTGTTCGTCCACCTGGCGGTTGTATTCCGCGATCAGGCGCTTCTCTTCGGAGAGGCGGTACTGATATTCCCGGTTCTCGGTGATGTTGGGATTGTAATAATAGATCGTCAGGTCAAAGTACTGACGGAGATATTCCATGCAGTGGCTGGAGCAGGGGGCGCAGCAGCTGTGTAAAAGAAGGCGGGGTGCACCGCCTTTAAGACGCACCCCGTCAATGATTTTTTCAGTTTCCTTGCTGTAATTGATCTTACTCATTGGCAGATTATATAAGGGTTATCCGTGATGGATCATCAGCTGAAGTAGCGTACGCCGGATTCGAAGAGCTTCATATCCTGGTCACCGACGATATTCAGGTTGACGCCGTATCCGCGGCGTTCGCAGTGGACCATCTTGCCGAAGATCCTGCCGTCGGGAGAGGTAATGCCTTCGATGGAGCAGAAGGAACCGTTGATGTTCCACTCTTCATCCATGGAGATGTTACCATCCGGATCACTGTACTGGGTCGCCACCTGGCCGTTCGCAAAGAGCTTATCGATCCAGGCCTTGGGGGCTACGAAACGTCCCTCACCATGAGAGGCGGGATTGACATATACACCGCCCAGCTCTGCGCCTGCCAGCCAGGGAGACTTGTTGCTGACCACCTTGGTATAGGCCATCTTGGAAATATGGCGGCCGATGGTATTGTAGGTCAGAGTCGGGGACTCCTCATTCTGGCCCGTGAACGAGCCGTTAGGTACCAGGCCCAGCTTGATCAGCGCCT
>DETN01000007.1:8943-12323 GCA_002362155.1 Lachnospiraceae bacterium UBA3287
AGCCGTTGCAGATGCCCAGGATCAGACCGTCGCGCTCATTCAGCATGGACATAACAGCCTCTTCGATGGGACCGTTGCGGAAGGCTGTGGCAAAGAACTTGGCAGATCCGTCGGGTTCGTCGCCGGCAGAGAAGCCGCCGGGGAACATGATGATCTGGGACTGGTCGATGGCCTTTGCGAACTCGGTGACAGACTCTCTGATACCCTCTGCCGTCAGGTTGGTAAAGACTCTGGTAATGGTCTTTGCGCCAGCTGCCTCAAAGGCCTTGGCGGAGTCGTACTCGCAGTTGGTTCCGGGGAAGACCGGAATAAATACAGTGGGCTGGGCCAGCTTGTGAGTGCAGACCGCAATGGAGTCAGCCTTGAAGATGGGCGTATCCACAGGAGTCTTGTCCTTGACAGCGATGGAAGGGAATACCTTCTCCAGAGGCTTCTTCCAGGCTGCGATGGCACGGTCTAAAGGAACCAGTGCGCTGCCGTAGGCAAAGACAGGATCCTCTGTGACTTCGCCGATCAGGACATAATCCAGATCCATCTCATCCAGCAGAGCTTCAGCGCCGTCTCCCATCTCCACGATCAGGTTGCCGATGCCGTTTTTGAAGAAACTTCTAAGTCTGCGCTGGTCATTGAAACGGATGCCCAGCTTGTTGCCGAAGGCCATCTTGCAGGCAGCGGGCATGACGCCGTAGGCATCTACCGCATAGGCAGCGCAGATGGCACCGTCACGCATCATCTCTGTGACTGCGCGGTAAGCTGCCATGACATCGTCATATACGGGCATGTCATACTCATCCTTCTCGATGCGGATGCAGTAAAGCTTATCGCCCGCCTTTTTCAGTTCGGGAGTCACCACGTCGCCGATTTTAGCCGTATCTACGGCGAAGGAGACCAGAGTGGGCGGCACGTCGATATCGTTGAAGGTACCGGACATGGAGTCCTTGCCTCCGATGGAGGCAATGCCGTAGCCGATCTGGGCGTCATAGGCACCCAGGAGAGCGGAGAAGGGCTGGCTCCAGCGGGAAGGTTCGGAGGACATCCTGCCGAAATACTCCTGGAAAGTGAAATGTAAATCTCTATAATCACCGCCTGCTGCCACGATCTTGGCAATGGAATCGGTCACTGCATAGACAGCCCCGTGATAAGGGCTCCAGGAGGACAGATAGGGATCGAAGCCGTAGCTCATCATGGTCACGGTATCGGTCTTACCGCCCAGGACAGGCAGCTCGGCTACCATGGTCTGGGTCTCTGTCAGCTGATATTTGCCGCCGTAGGGCATG
Organism: Lachnospiraceae bacterium UBA3287; assembly: GCA_002362155.1. Taxonomy (GTDB): domain Bacteria; phylum Bacillota; class Clostridia; order Lachnospirales; family Lachnospiraceae; genus CAG-791. Next base: position 10,221 of record DETN01000007.1, read on the forward strand.
GTCACGGTCGCTGCGCCGATGCTGGCGTCAAAGCGCTCTACCAGACCCTTCTGGGAACAGGTATTGAGGTCGCTGACGGATGCAAGAAGGGCGCCCTCGAATACAACGTCCGTGTCCACGCCGTTGGAAAGCTTGTCCAGCTGCTCCGCAACGCCCTTAGCAGCGATGCGCTGGAAGTAGTTGTCATCCTGAGAAGGTACCAGGACCTTTACGTCTGTCTCCTGATGGGCACCGTTGGTATTCAGGAAAGCACGGGAAATATCTACGATGGCCTTGCCGCGCCACTTCATGACCAGCCTGGGCTCCTTGGTGACTGTAGCCACAACGGTGGCTTCCAGATTTTCCTCACCGGCATAGCGCATGAACTCGTCCAGATCCTTGGGATCGATGACGACCGCCATACGCTCCTGAGATTCTGCGATGGCCAGTTCTGTGCCGTCCAGACCTTCATATTTCTTGGGGACCAGATCCAGGTTGATGTCCAGACCGTCTGCCAGTTCGCCGATGGCTACGGACACGCCGCCTGCACCGAAGTCGTTGCACTTCTTAATAAGATAGGATACTTCCGGCCTGCGGAAGAGACGCTGCAGCTTACGCTCTGTAGGCGCGTTGCCCTTCTGAACCTCTGCGCCGCATGTGGTCAGGGACTGCTCTGTGTGGGCCTTGGAGGAGCCTGTTGCGCCGCCCATGCCGTCACGTCCGGTCCTGCCGCCAAGAAGGACAATGATATCTCCGGGATCGGAATTCAGACGCTGTACATTTTTACGTGCGGCTGCGCCCATAACGGCGCCGATCTCCATACGCTTGGCTACGTAACCGGGATGGTAGATCTCCTTGACCTCGCCGGTAGCCAGACCGATCTGGTTGCCGTAAGAAGAGTATCCCTGGGCTGCGTCGTTGACCAGCTTCTTCTGGGGCAGCTTGCCCTTTAAGGTATCGGCTACCGGTACGGTGGGATCGGCTGCGCCGGTCACACGCATGGCCTGGTAAACATAACCTCTGCCGGACAAGGGATCACGGATAGCGCCGCCAAGGCAGGTGGCAGCGCCGCCGAAAGGTTCAATTTCGGTAGGGTGGTTGTGGGTCTCGTTCTTGAAGAAGACCAGCCACTCTTCTGTCTCAGGGCCGTTGCCGTAGTCCACTTCGATAGGAACCACGACGGAGCAGGCGTTGTTCTCGTCGGATTCTTCCATGTCGGTCAGCTTGCCGTCTGCACGGAGCTTTCTCATGCCCATGGTAGCCAGGTCCATCAGGCAGACGAACTTGTCGTCTCTGCCCTCATAGAGTTCCGCCATGGTATCACGGTAGCTCTGATAGGTGGTCTCGATGGGCGTTGTATAATAGCCGTCCTCGAACTCGACGTTTTTCAGCTCGGTGGCAAAGGTGGTATGACGGCAGTGGTCGGACCAGTAGGTATCCAGGACGCGGATCTCGGTCATGGAAGGATCTCTCTTCTCTTCGCCCGCAAAGTAGGACTGGATAAAAGCGAAATCATCAAAAGTCATGGCAAGGCCAAGGGACCTGTAAAGCTCTGCCAAGGCGTCTCTGTCCATGGAAATGAAGCCGTCGAAGACAGCTACGTCGGGAGCTTCGGGATAGACCGCTTCCAGAGTTTCAGGCTTTTCAATACCAGTCTCGCGGGAATCCACGGGGTTGATGCAGTTGCCCTTGATCCTGGCAAACTCATCATCAGAAATGGATCCTGTCAGGATATAGGTCTTGGCGGTCCTGACGATGGGCTTTTCGGTTTCATTCAAAAACTGCACGCACTGCACTGCGGAATCCGCTCTCTGGTCGAACTGTCCGGGCAGGGGTTCTACGGAAAAGACTCTGGCTCCGGCAGGGATCTCGATGGTCTCCAGATACAGATCGTCTACGGGGGGCTCGGAAAATACGGTCCGGCAGGCCTTCTCGAATACCTCATCAGAGATATTTTCCACATCATACCGGATCAGTATGCGGACATCGTCGATGCCTGTTACGCCAAGGAAATCACGGATATCCTCCAGCAGCTGGCTTGCCGCAACGGCATAGGGTCTTTTCTTTTCCACATAGATACGTCTTACGCCACTCATGTCTAAACTTTGCGTCCTCCTGTTCTTA
>DETN01000009.1 GCA_002362155.1 Lachnospiraceae bacterium UBA3287
TCCCTGTATTCGTTCTCCTCGATCAGGGGCATGTTTCCGTAGACGGTCATACCGTAGTTATAGAAGCCGTAGTCGAAGGAGTCGATATCGACGGCCGCTTCCTCCCGGACCACCGAAAACTTTCTGAGGAACTCGGTATAGGCCGTCCGCTTTCTGGCGGAAAAGTCAAGGACCCTTTCCAGGGATCCCATCTCCTGGGAAGCCTCCTTGCCGATCACGTCCAGCTCGGCCCGGACCCTGTCGGCGTTCTTTTTCCACTCGTCGTCCCTGGGAGGCCTGGTCTTTTTCAGGTGCCGTCCCTCCTGCTCCGATTCCTGTCCCTGGTCCTCATCGGGGTTTTGGGGATCGGAAGGCGGGGCCCCCGCCCTGTCCTTCTCCGGAGGCAGGTCCTCCATTCTCTGCCAGAAGGAGTGGTCGTCCAGGGCAAATTCCTGGGAGAGGGTGGATTCATAGTAATAGTCCCTCTTCCGCTCCAGGAAGTACTGGTAGAGCTTCTGGGCCGTCAGGACCCCTATCTCCCCCTCCAGGCGCTCATAGAGGTCTGTACGGAAGTCGGAGATCACCCGGTTCAGGATCCGGCAGCGCATGGTATCGATCACGGATTCCACTGCCAGATCGCAGCACAGGTCCCAGAGCTCATTGTCCTCGTGGCTTTCGGCGTCGAACATGTGGCGGAAAAGGCAGTGGAGGAGCATATGCAGGTAGGTCCTGTTGATCCTGGCCGGGTCCTCTATATAGAGCCGCAGCAGATAGGCGGGGTTGAAACGGATATAGGAGGCGTCCGTTCCCACGGAGGTGGTGGACAGATCCATCACATAATCCAGGCTGCTTAAGGGGACTGCCAGAAAGCGCATGGACAGATATAGTTCGGTTCGGCTGGCGGACAGGACTCTCTTTCCCGCCTCCTCCAGTTTCTGTCTGGTCTCACTCATGGTTCCTTCTCCCGCTCTTACAGATCGTCAAGGGAAAAGATGTCAAGGGCATCCGCTGTTCCCGCATGAAGGCCGAAATAGCGGTTCTGGTATTCCATCAGAAGGGCGCAGATCTCAGCCTGCTTTCCCTCCGATGCGATCCTGACGGCCTCGGGAAGCTCCTCTCTGGGGACCATCTTCCTATCCAGCAGAAAGCGGATCCTTTCGCCGTCCTTTCTTTCCAGCAGGAAGGGCAGGACCTGGCCCGCTGTCCTGGTCAGATAGCTTTCATAGACCCGGGCCGCCTGGTCGGGGAGCTGCACGGGATACATGAGCCGGTCCAGGGCTATGTCTATGGCCGCCTCATAGTTGTCGTAGATGACTCTGGAAAAACACCTGTCATAGGTCCTGAAATCGATGGACCTTCTCATGACGCATTCCCTGTAGGAAAAGCCGGCTCCGTTCAGGGAGTGGTGGATGGCTCTGGCCATGGTATCTTCCTTATAGGAATCGTAGTAGGGCGGGAAGGTCAGACGAAGATCGCCGTCCGGCAGGGCCAGAAGGAAGCGGAGCATCTTTTCGTTGTCCCCCAGCATGCTCTTTAAGATGGAATAGTTATCCCTTTCGTGAAAGTCGATCCGGATCTCCTTCAGGCCCGTGCACTGGCGGATGGCCCCGTCGTAGTAATCCTCTATGCTGTCGGACAGGGAAAGATATTCCAGAGTCCTGGTATTGTAAAAGCAGAAGCTTCCCAGGCTCCTTACCGAATCCGGCAGATGGATCTCCTTCAGATCCTTTCTTCCATCAAAAGCATGCCTTCCGATGCTGCGCACCGGAAGGCCCTGGATTTCCGAAGGGATCTTCAGAAAGGCGACCTGCCCCTCATAGCCTGTGATCTCTATATAGGGGCCGTGTCTGTTTTCTTTCTTCTCAAAGGTCAGCGCCATGGGTCCTCCGGCTCAACGTCTTGCAAGTCTTGCGATCAGGGAAATGACAAGTCCCAGGATCAGAACGGCCAGGACCACTGCCGCCTTGCCGTACCACTGGTCCAGGAAGTCCGTGATCCTCTTCTGAATATAGAGCTTTCTGGAAAAGCTCAGGGAATCTGCCGCCACCAGGTCCACGCTGCCGTAGTCCTCTCCGTCGTAGATGACTCTGGCGCTGCCCAGCACGTCTCCCTTGTTCACGGGGGCTGTCAGCTCCGTATCGGCGCTGATCTCGAACTGGATCTTAGTGGGATCGATGCTGCCTTCCGCCCAGTCTTCCACGGCCTCCGCCGTCTTCAGATCCACCGAATCCCCGTCCTCGGACAGGGCCACGGAGGCGCTGGTCAGGACATAGTTCTTCTGAACGATGGTCTGATAGTCAAAGTCATTGTAGGCGTGCTCCATCATGGCTATGGTCTTTTCAAAAGCCGTGTTCCTGGAATAGCCGTCTCTGTCGGCCCCCAGGATGATGGTCAGGAAATGTCTCTTTTCAAGGCCTGTCTTTTCTACCGTTTCCGGGTCCTCCAGATCTCTTTCCACCGCTGCCGCCAGGCAGTGGCCGGCGATGCCGGTATAGCCCGTCTTGATGCCGACGGCATACTCATAGTAATTGCTGTTGGAGGGGTAGAGCAGCTGGTTGGTGTTGTTGATCTTTCTGGCCGGGGAATAGCTGGTCTTGCCCATCTCGTAGACCTGGGTGCCCACGATCTCCTTAAAAAGGTCATGCTTCATGGCCTCCGCGGCGATTTTGGACAGATCCCTGGCGGTGGTATAGTGGTCGTCTTCATGCAGGCCGTTGGGGGTGGTGAAATGGGTGCCGGTGCAGCCCAGGCGGCTGGCCCGTACATTCATCATGTCGCAGAAGGCCCCCAGATTGCCGCCCACGGCAAAGGCCAGGACACTGGCCGCGTCGTTGGCCGAGGGAAGGAGGGTGGCGTAAAGCAGGTCCTGGACCCTGATCTTCTCTCCCGTATTCAGAAAGATGGTGACCGCGTCCGGATCGGTAATGGAAGTGAGGGCTTCTCTGGGCACAGTGATCTCCTGCTTCAGATCCAGGTTCCCCTTCTCGATGGCTTCCACCGCCAGAAGGGCCGTCATGATCTTTGTCACGGACGCGGGATAGGCCTTTTCATCCGCGTTCTTCTCATAAAGGGTCTTGCCCGTATCCAGATCGATCAGGATGGCTGCGTCCGCTTCCACGGAAAAGTCGCCCTCCGCCCGGACATCCATGGCGGCGCCGGGAAGCAGGGTCAGAACGATCAGAAGAGTGCAGATCAGGGCTGATACTCTTTTTTTCATAAAATATCCTCCGTATGTCCGCCGGATCTTCCTTAAGTGGGGGACCGGCCGAACAGATTCATTTTTGCACAGCAGAGAGCCCCTGTCAACTTTCCCGGCGGGGGGGAAGTGCTCTGCAGGAGCCTGCGTTTTTCCTACGGCTCTATAGTAATAAAGAAAGAAGGGCTTTTCCATTTCCCTTTGTGTTAACGGAAAAAGCGTCTGCCGGGAGGCTTTTTAACGGTAGAGAAGGACCCTGACCATAAGGCGGTCCTTTTTGGTCCTTTTGACCTCTCCCTGGTAGATGCACTTGCCGTATCCCCGAAGAGAGATCTTCTGTCCGGGGATAAGACGCTGGTCCGGATCCGTCACCAGGCGCCCGTCCACGGCCGCCTTTTCCCCCTGGATCAGCTTTGCCGCACTGGTCCTGGAGAGTTTGAAGGCCATGGCCGCCACGGCGTCCAGCCTCTCCGAGGCCACCGACCCGGTCTTCTCTTCCAGGACCGGACGGATGCTGCAGTCTGAAAGGGGGATCTCCCTGACAGATACCACGGTATGGCGGACCCTGGTCAGCTCCGAAATGATAAAAGGACTTATGTCCTTCATGACAAAGACGAAGGCTCTGGAGTCCTCCGTCAGAATGTCCCCCACCTGCTCCCTTTCGATGCCCAGGTGCATGAGGGCTCCCAGGAAATCCCTGTGGGTCAGATCGTCGGCGAACTTATCCTGGAGAGGCCGGATCTCCAGGCAGGCCACCACCTGGGGATCTTCCTTTTCTCCCTCCAGGAAGGCCTCCCGGTCCAGGTAGGAGGGAAGAAAGACGGCGCAGCATCGCTCCGCCTCTTCAAAACCTCCGTAGAGGAAGCAGGGCACTCCCTCCAGAGACCCTTTTCCGTCTCCGCCGGTCCCCTGGCTGCGCAGAAGATGATCGAATATCGCGGCCCCGTAGGGGTCCAGAAATGCGGAATGGGTCAGGTAGTCGCTGCGGAGGGTCCTCCCCGCCAGATCCCTGAGCCTTCCCTGTAAATAATCCTTATCGTCCATATCTTTATCCCCTTAAGGCACCGGAATTCCGGTCCGTGAAGGAAATCCTTTCTTCAGATCTTTTCCATGTCTTTCTCCATGGATACTACCACCGCATGGCCCCTCCGGGCAAGCCAAAGAGCCTCTCCCCTGTCCTCTGCGGGAAGATTTTCTTCCGCCTGTGGGCAAATCCTGCTCCTTCTGCTATACTTGTTTACGTTCCCGGGGAATTCCTCCCCGGATGGCCCCTCAAAAGTTTCATAAAAAATCTCCCGGAATCCTTCCCGGAAGAATTCTTCTTAAAAGGAATCATCTTCGCATCCTATGAAAAAAACATTTTCCACGATCCTCTTCATCATATGTCTTGGCGTCTTTCTCTACAGCGGCTACCGCCTTTTCCTGATCTTCAGCGAATACCGCCGGGGAACGGTGACCTACGAGGAGACCGCCTCCCAGTATGTATCCCAGGCCCCTCTGCCGCCTCAGGATGAGGTGAAGCCCACGTCCCAGGAGGCCGAAGCCGGAGAGTCCCTGGCCCTGCCGGACCTCTGTCCCATCCAGGTGGATTTCGAAGCTCTGCAGGCAGCCAATCCCGATATCAGAGGCTGGATCTACATGGCGGACTCCATCATAAACTATCCCGTCCTCCAGGGAGAGACCAACGACACCTACCTGCGCCATCTGCCGGACGGCCGCTATAATACGGCCGGCTGTATTTTCATAGACAGCGCATGCAGGGCCGATATGACAGACCTGACCACCATCCTCTACGGCCACAACATGCATAACGGATCCATGTTCGCAGTACTGGAGTCCTATAAGAAGCAGACCTTCTACGACAGCCATCCCCTCATGTGGTACCTGACGCCGGAGGGCACTTACCGCCTCAATATCCTGGCGGGCTTTATCGAATCCGCGGACCATCCCCTCTACGGCCTCTATGAGACAAAGGAAGAGCTGGACGCCTTTCTGGACTACGCCTTCCCGAAATCGGACTTCCGCAGCCGCTACGGGGAAAAGCACCCGGAAAAGATCTTCATCCTCTCCACCTGCGACTACGCCTACGAGGACGCCCGCTACATACTGATCGCGGAGCCCGTCCTCCAGAACTGAATCATCATCCCTGAACTGCCAGAAAGGGCCCGGAAGATCCAATGGTCTCCGGGCCCTTTTATATACAGCTGCCGTCTGTCAGCCTCTTCCTGATTCAGATGCCTGAATCCTCCGGCTTCTTAAATATATGGCAGCATTTTCGGTATGAAATTATGATTGAATTTATGATGCGCCTTTAAAAGGCCGCGTCTCTCCTTTTTGCCCTGATCAGGCAGCCTTTGTATAGACAGCCAGAACGCTTTCATTTCCGTTCTCGATTCTGACCATACCCATTTCAGTCAGTGCAGCATCTGCTCTTTTCATGGTACCAAACTGAGACTTGACGCCTGTTTCTTCGTTATGATCGAAAAGGACAGCCTCAACGTGACCCGCAATAGGCCTTACCTCTACGCGGGGGTTGGCTGTTCTTGCGATTTCTTCTCTAAGTGTATTCATAAGATTACCTCCAAACTTAGATCTCACAACAACTTTAACAGCTCCCATATAGTTAAATCTGTAAGGTTCGGACCAGCATATACCTTTCTAAATATGCCGATGGTTCTCTGCCATTGTTGTATAGTAAGAATTAACAATTTCTGTATTCTGTTTTTGTGCAACATGTTTTGTTCATCAGCTGATGATGTGCATTCTACAGGTTTTTACAGGAATTGCAAGCCATTTTGGAGAAATCACTGGCCAAATCTTGCCTATATGAAATACTTTCGGATCAGCCGCCCACCCGGTTCATGTACTGGTCCCAGGAGACCGTGACGCTCTCAAAGGTGATGAGAAGTCCGTAGTTGTCCGTATCCAGAACGTCGAAAAGATCCTCCCCCGGCGATTCGAATTCCAGGGCGTAGACCGTCTGCCCCTCTTCGAAATGGTCCTTTTCCACCTCGTAGAGATAGGCGTCCTTCAGAAGGCTGCCAAGATCTCTGACCTCTTCTGCCGTCAGTTCTCTGTCGGGCACCTCCTCTACCAGGACGTCGTCCGCCGTATAGCGCTTATAGCCTTCCTTCAGGGCCTTGAGGATCTTTACCCCTTCAAAAGAGATCACGGCCCTTCCCGCATAGCTGTCGAAGGGCTGGCGGTTCTGGCTGTTGCCCCTTTTTACGATCAGGGCCTCCGTCTCAAAGGTAAGAAGGGAATCCTTCAGGGCCGCGGACAGGACCCGGCAGTCCTGAAAGTCAAAATATTTAAGTTCATTCACCGATTGGAATTTCATCACTGTCACCTGCCCTGTGTTTTTTCATTTCGAAGAACTGAAGACGGAGCTTTTCGTTGATCTCCGCTCCGATCATGAGGATGTAGATGCTGAAGTAGAGCCAGAACATCATAAGGATGGGGGCCGTCAGGGACCCGTACATGGAAAACCCGTTGAAGCGGTTGATATAGACCGACAGCAGGTTGGAAAAGATGTACCAGCCCAGGCCGGAAAAGAAGCCGCCCGGCAGCTGCCAGAGAAAACGGATCTTCCGGTTGGGGAAGGCCTTGTACATGAGGGTAAAGATCAGGGTCATGGCCGTGACCAGGATGCCGAACTTGATGCCCGAGGAAGCCAGATAAATGGGAATGCCCGGCGGCCTGTACCTGAGCAGAAGGCTGCGGAGGGTCTTCCAGAAGACGTTCATGCCCAGAAGGACCAGCAGGGCCACCGTGATCAGGGCCGTATAGAGAAGTGCCCAGAGCCGGACCACGAACCAGCCCCTGTGCCTTTCGGCGCTGCAGATATGGTCCAGTCCCGCAGTCAGGGAATGCATGGCCTTGGAGGCGGACCAGAAGGCCGCCAGCACCGTGAACCAGACCATCTGCACCTTGGAGGTGAAGAGCTCCTGCATGATCAGGTGGATGGGGCCCAGCAGGTAGTCGGGCGCCACGGCATCCACAGCCACCAGAAGGCTCTCCCTGGAGACAGGCAGGACCATCATCAGCTGCAGGAGCAGGATCATGAAGGGAAAAATGGACATGAGAAAGAAAAAGGCAGTCTGGGCCGCATAGGTCCCCACCTGGTCCAGGGCGCACTGGTTGATGATATCAAAACCAAAGGCCCCGAAAAACCTGATTTTTTTCACTATGCTTCCGGCTTCAGATTTTTTCCGTTCCATAGGACACTTCCGCTTTCCCTGCAAAGGCTTCACAAAGACATAAAGGCTTCCGTTCCCATTATAACATTTCCGCCCCTTTATTTGCTATATACGAAGGCAGCGACGCCGGAGTTGGGGCCAAGTTCCACAATGAGCTTTCCGTCCCGGATCTCCATGCTCTCGCACCCCTGGGTGCTTCCTTCTCCCTGCATGGGGGCTGCGCCGCACTTTTCGGCCGCCCTGTTGTAAGCATCCTCCGAGGCGCGAAGGGCTTTTTCCACTTCCCGGAGAGAACTTTCCATCTGGTCTTTCAGGGAAGGGCCGTAGACATCGGCCTCCTTTGCCGCGGCGGCAGCGCCCTTTACGGACTTTGTCAGGTCCGCGGCCGCCTCCTTTAAGGCCTTCAGGCTGTCCACCAGGGCCTTCTTTTCCTCCTTCATCCGAAGGGCTCTCTTTTCGGCGGCGGCGCTCTTATCTTCCTCTGTCTCCTCCTGCAGGGTCAGGAGATTGACCGCCTCGGTGGCATAAACGGGCAGAGGGATCTCCATCCGGACGCCCTGGTCGTCGTTGTTGAGAGCGGTGATCACGGCACGGCCGTTTAAGATCCTGGCAAATGCATACTGGCGGGTGGTCAGATGAAGCTCCTTGTATTCGCCCCAGGTCACCTCGGGGAACTGCTTTTTGATCCTGCCAAGGGCTTTGATCAGCCTGCACAGGGGCGCGTCCTCGGAAAAGTCGGAAAGCTTCAGGGCAGGGCGCAGGTTCCAGTCGGAGCCTCTCTGCTTGTCCCCGGGGATCCCGAATTCGGACCCGTAATACAGAGAGGGAATGCCGGGAACGGTATAGAGCAGCAGCATGACGTTGGACAGATGGGCCTTGTTGTTCAGCTTGGACCAGATCCTGGAAACGTCGTGGTTGTCCACGAAGGTATAGAGACGGATCCTGTCTCCCACGATCCCGTTCAGCCGCCTAATGGAGTGGGCGATCTCGAAATAGTTGTGGTCATTGTGGCCGGAATAGAGGCCCTTGTGCAGTTCATAGTTAGTCACGGAGTGGAGCATGCCCTGGTTGGCCCAGCGGGAATAATCCCCGTGGATCACTTCGCCCATGAGCCAGAATTCATTCTTTATGCTGTCGCAGACGCCCCGCAGATCTCTCATAAAGCCGAAATCCAGCACGTCCGCCGCGTCCAGACGGATCCCGTCGATATCGAACTCGCTGACCCAGAAGCGGACCGTATCAAAAAGGTACTCTCTCACTTCCCCGTTCCAGACATTGAGCTTGACCAGCATGTTGTGGCCGCCCCAGTTGGCGTAGGAAAAACCGTCGTTATATTCGTTGTTGCCCCAGAAGTTGACGTCGCAGTACCAGTTCCTGTAACGGGAGTTCTCCCGGTTGCGCTTCAGGTCCTGGAAGGCCCAGAAGCCCCGGCCCGTATGGTTGAAGACGCCGTCCACGATGACCTTGAGGCCCATGCCGTGGCAGTTCTTCACGAATTCTCTGAAGTCCGCATTGGTGCCCAGTCTCCTGTCCACCATGCGGTAGTCGTTTGTATCGTAGCCGTGGCTGCCCGATTCGAAAAGGGGGCCTATATAAATGGCGGTGCAGCCGATCCTGGCCGCATGGGCCGCCCATTCGTTTAAAATGTCAAAATGAGACCCGGCTTCGCCGTTGTTCTCGTGGGGGCAGCCGCACAGTCCCAGGGGATAAATATGATAGAATACTGCATTGTCATACCAAGCCATCGTGTTTTACCTCGAATTTTCTGAATATTTTGCCTTACGCAGGTATAGATATGCAGGCACAGAGCCTATTATACCTGTAAGAGGGCCTTTTGGCAAATCAGGAAGGGCCCCAGGGACAGCGCACAGGGAGGCGGAAAAAGCAAGGAAAGACAAAGGGAAAGGGCGCCCCGCCCGGAGCGCCCCCATTCATTCCTTATAAAAAATTTTCGTCCTCCGGGCTTACTCCGGCCCGTTTCCCCTTCCTTACCTGACGGCGGCCGCCTTTTCCTCTCCGGAAAGGGTCTCGTTCATGCTGCCGGTCCTGTAGCCCTCAAGGTCCAGGGTCACATAGGAAAAGCCGATCTTTTTAAAGCCTTCCGCTATGACCTTCCTGGTCTTTTCCTCTGCCAGAGACGCTATGTCCTCCGGCAGGGCCTCGATCCTGGCCATCCTTCCGTGGATCCTGACCCGCATCTGCTTCAGTCCCAGGCCAAGGAGCAGTTCTTCCGCCCGGTCCACCATCCCAAGCTTTTCCTCGTCGATGGTCTCTCCGTAGACGAAGCGGGAAGCCAGGCAGGCGTAGGAGGGCTTGTCCCAGGTGGGAAGGCCCAGCTCTCTGGACAGGAAGCGGATCTCCCTCTTGGTCAGGCCCGCCTCCCTTAAGGGGCTTCGGATCCCCAGCTCCCGGATGGCCCGAAGGCCCGGTCTGTAGTCTCCCATGTCATCCATGTTGGAGCCCTCGCAGATAAAGGCGGCGCCTTCCTGCAGGGCCCTTTCCTTCATGCCGGAGAAGATGGCCTTCTTGCAGATATAGCACCGGTCCGGGGGATTGTTCCTGAATTCCTCCATATGGAGGACCTGGGGCTCCAGAAGGACCTGGCGGATGCCCTCTGC
>DETN01000040.1 GCA_002362155.1 Lachnospiraceae bacterium UBA3287
CCCTCTTAAAGAGAGAAAAGACAGCAGCCAGAGGGTTCCAGAAGAAGGCCATGGTCAGGAAAAGGAAAAGGCCTGCCGCCAGGATCTTGTGGGCTCCGGGGATCCTGTCAGAGAAAAAGAAGGAGAGGGCGCCCAGGAGGGCCAGAGTCCCGCAGAAAAGAACGACTCTGCCCAGATTGCTGCTGCTTCCGATCGCAAACCCCTGGATCATGCTGATAAAGTTGTTGTAGTAGAGGTCCTGGAAGAGCCTGGGATCTCCCTGGCCCGTGCCCTGGCTCAGAAAGAGATAGACCGTGGGCAGGAAAAAGACGCCGCTTAAAAGGACGCCCAGAGCCATGGCCCAGATATACTTAAGGGTCTTTGCGATCATGGGTACCGGGCCGATCTTTCCCTCCGTCAGAAGGAGCAGGGCCTCGAAGGCGAACCAGAGGATGGAGAAGAGACAGATCATGCCTGCCGCATACCAGTTGAAGAGAATGGCAAGGCCCACGGGAAGGGTCAGACAGTGGGTCTTTCCTCCCTTCAGGATCTTCCATGCCCCCAGCATGATGAGGGGCATCATGTAAAGACCGTCCAGCCACATGATGTTGCTGCTCTGCATGAAGCTGTAATTCATCCAGGCGTAGGACAGGGTCAGGATGGCCGTCAGGATCTTTTTCAGCCGTCCTTCGAACCTGGACTGCAGATACCAGGACATGGTAAAGGCAGAGAGGGATAGCTTGACGGCCACGGCAATGTCAAAGTAGTCCTGCAGATGGTCCTTGTCGAAGAAAAAGAGCAGGAGGTTCACCGGCGATGCCAGATAGTAGGCAAAGAGGGTAAAGTTGCTCTGGCCCAGGTGGGTGGACATGCTGTAGAAGATGCTGTTCTTTCCCGCGGCGCAGTCCTTCAGATAGGCGAAGAAATCCAGATACTGGATATCGGCGTCCATGGAGGCCAGAGAGGACGTCCCGAAGGGAGCGTAATGAAAGAGCTTCAGCATGGCTATGGTACCGGCAAGGGTCATAAGGAGCATCAGCAGGGAAAAAAGGAACTTTCCTGCTGTGGAAGCAGGGCCGGAGTGATTCTGTGAATTCATGCAAATACCTCGAAAAAAACTCCCGGCGGGCCCTTTTCGGCCCGCGGGCAGAACCTGTAAGAAGGAAAGCCGCACTTCCGGCTTTCCTTCCTCTCTGAAAAGCTGTATAAAGACAGGGGCCTATTCCAGAACGGCAGTGGAGACCACGATGCATTCGCCCTGGTCCCAGAGCTCATAGGGGTGCATGGTCCTTTCCTTTGCCTGCAGCCATATCTCGTGCTTATGGTCCTCGTCGATGTCTGACCAGTAATCCACGTCGTAGCCGAAATAGGAAAAATACTCGTCCATCAGCTGGGACTCGAACTGGGAGTGGTACCAGTCGATGGTGTCGCAGACATTGGTCTCCAGGAACTTGACGTCGGAGGTTTCGGAACTCTTAAGGACCTTTGAGCGCAGCTTATAATAAAGCTTTCCGTTCCAGCTGGAATCGTCCGCCACGATCTGGCTGCGGATCTGATTGCCCACCCAGCTGTCTCCGAAGATCAGGACCTTCCTGCCGGGATATTCCGTCACCAGGCGGTAGCCGATCTGCTGCAGGAGATCCGCCTCGTTCTCGGACCTCTGGTTGTTGAGGGCCAGGATCTTATGCATGTAGGCGCTCTGCCTCCAGCAGAACCATAGCAGAAAGATCACCGCGATCCTGGCCAGGGTCTGCTTCTTCATGTTGAGGATCCATTCCAGAAGGAGATAGAAGACGAAGCCCACGAAGGGGACGAAGTTCACCGCCGTCCTGTAATACATGGTCATACCCTGCAGGAGCATGAGGGCAAAGAGGGAAAGGCCCGAAAACAGGCCCAGTACAAGGGGCAGGACCTTTTTTCTGCGGACCGCAAGTACAAGGACAATGACCGCGAAAATAAGGCAGCATACTACGAAGGTCCCCACAGGGAAGTAGACCAGGCCCCTGACCACGTATTTTTCGAACATTTCCCGGAGCATATGAATCAGTTCTTTTCTGCTCAGGGGCCACTTGATGGCGGTGGCGCCCCGGTAGGTCCTCTCCAGGGACATGACGGTCATGATGATCTTGCCGCTGATAAAACGGAGAACGACGGAAACCGCCAGAGGGGCGGCAAAGGACATGCCCTCCGTCAGCCAGGCGGTCCTGCTGCCTTCTGTCCCCTTCCATACGCAGTGGCGGTAGAAAAGGATGAGCAGGACTGAGGTGACGTAGACGCAGGCCTGGGACTCAGCCGAGCAGACCACGAAGGTCAGGATCAGGGAGGAAAGAGCCAGGGACTTTACCGAAGGCTTTTTCTGCACCAGCTGGTAAAGGATGGCCGTGCCCACCAGAAGAAAATCTCCCGCGGTGACGATGGTGGCTCCGCAGGTGTATTCCCAGATCTCGTTGATCAGAGGGAAGGTGGCCATGATGCAGGCCGGAATGGTATAGAGCCAGACCTTTTTCTGCCTCCCGTTCAGCAGGTACATGATGCAGACGGCCACAGTGGCCCCCGCCATCAGCTGATGAATGGAGAGGAACTTGTCTATATAGGGAGTGCAGTCCCCGAAGGAAAAGAGCTTTTTCCACAGCACGGCGCCCCAGCGGTATTCGCTGAGCCAGACAGTCCCGTCCACGTATAAGGGAGTCGCCAGATCGTCCATGCTGATGGTCCGGTTCATCATGGAGAAGCCGTAGGCAGCCCAGGTAAAGAAGAGCATGGGGATCCAGTAGGACTTCTTCTTAATGATATTGTCATAGAACTCTTTCAATATTGCGGTCATGGGATCATCCTTTCCGAAAATACTATCTCACATTATACCGATATCGGAGCCTTTTTTCCACACTCAGACTTTTGATGCCGGAGATATTCGGTATATTTTCCCTGCCGGGCAGGGGGCACGGCGCTTCCTTCTTTAAAGCGGTGGATTTTTGGGCCTGACTTGCATATAATGATAGGAAGTGAAGGGCTTTACCTCACATTTCAGAAAACAGATCTTTAAGGGAGCTACGTCTGCATGATCTCAGTAATCGTCCCCTGCTTCAACGAGCAGGAAGCACTGCCACATTTTTATAAGGAAACCACCTCCGTCTTCGCCGGCATGGACACGGACTACGAGCTTATCTTTGTCAACGACGGCTCCAGCGACGCTACCCTGCCTCTTCTTAAAAAACTGGCGTCGGAGGATGACCACGTCAAATATATCTCCTTTTCCCGCAACTTCGGCAAGGAAGCCGCCATGTACGCCGGTTTCTGCAACGTAAAGGGCGACTACGCGGCCGTCATGGACTGCGACCTGCAGGATCCGCCCTCGCTCCTTCCCCGCATGCTGGAGATCCTGGAAGAGGGAGAATACGACAGCGTGGCCACAAGGCGGGCCGACCGCAAAGGGGAGCCGGTCATTAGAAGCTTCTTTGCCAGATGCTTCTATAAGCTGATCAATAAGATCTCCGACGCCGACATCGTAAACGGGGCCAGGGATTTCCGTCTGATGAAGCGCAGCATGGTGGACGCCATCGTCTCCATGTGCGAGTACAACCGCTTTTCCAAGGGCATCTTCGGCTGGATCGGCTTCAAGACCTACTGGCTTCCCTTTGAAAATGTGGAGAGGGTCGCCGGCACCACCAAGTGGAACTTCTGGAAGCTGACGGCCTATGCCATCGACGGCATCACCAACTTCTCCCAGGTCCCCCTGGATATCGCCTCCTGGTTCGGCATGTTCATGAC
>DETN01000152.1 GCA_002362155.1 Lachnospiraceae bacterium UBA3287
TGTTTACAAGATCTCTTGTAAGGATCTCCACTTCCCTGTCGTTAAAAATATGGTCCGCGTTTTCGTTCATCCACAGGGCCACCCTCTCTCCCAGATGTTCCGAAATGCAGTCCAGGGCTTTTTTAAGGTTGCTGGGCCTTCCGCCCGTATTGTGGGCGTCGGATGCCACGATGTGGAGATACCCGTCCCGGATCAGGTGAAAGACCTGGCTCTGCTGCTTGGGATTTAAGACTGTATCTGCGTTGACCTGGAAAAGACATCCCAGGTTCCTGAAATATTCCAGATTCTCTTCGTTGCGGAAAAAGTACTCATACCTCTCGATATGGGCGAATACGGGGCGGATCCCCGCATCCAGAAGCTTGTAGACGATATCCTCTCCCCAGAAGGGATAGGAGGAAAAAGGCCACTCCAGAAGGAGATAACGGGTATCTCCCATCCTGAGAGAGGACAGATCCATGCCAAGCAGCTTTTCCTGCATGCGGACCTCGGCTCCTTTCATGGCAGAAAGACCCAGACCATCTATCGTTTCCTTCATACGGCCGAAGGCCTGATCCCGGGCCTCTATGAAGGCTTCGGGAACCATCCGGTCGGCATAAAAATGTGGTGTAAAAATGATCTGCTTTACTGACTGTGCCTCTTCTGATGCCAACAAAGCACCGGACATGTTCTCGTCCCGCGCTCCGTCATCAACACCGGGCAGAATATGACAGTGCAGATCACTGAGCATATACATATCCGACATTACTTATTTAATTCCCCTCTCCTAAGCGGCTCCCCAGCCGCCGTATGCGGGACCTGTCTTCCAAAAACGTTACATATGTCATACAGATCCCTACGTTAGCTTATACTAAATCAGCCCCCCTTCAAAGTCAATGCGGGAGAGGGAAACTTTTCCAAGTCTCAATAAATATTCAGAAAAAAAGAAGCAAAAAAATCTGACAAAAGACCTTATCATATGTTCTGATATGCCGGCATCTGACGGACAAACTCCCCGGACGGCCTGTCCTGAACCCAATGCCCCGCCTCCTCTTTCCTTCCTTCGTTTTCTTTTCTGCACTTTTCCATTCGGTCTGCGCCATTCCATTGAAAGGCAAATGCCAGAATGATAAAATAAGCCAACAGAAAAAACGCCTGCATTTCAGGCTTTAACACCGGTCCTGCATCCCGGGAGGACGATATGAGAAAAATAAGAAACATGGTCCTTGGCGGTCTTCAGCAGAAGATCTTCAACCTGGTCCTTTTTACCATTATTATCATCATGACCTTCTATACCATCCTGGCCGTCTATCAGATCCGCCGCATACAGGGCCTTCTGGAAGAGAGCTCGGATGAACAGCAGGCATCCATCACAGGAACCGCCAACCAGATCATGGTCCAGACAGCAGAGGAAACCCTGACCCACAACACAGATCTGGAATCTTATATAGCGGATACCTTTTTCGGCAACGTGGCAGGAGAGATCCGTACCCTTGCCGATTATGCCCTCACCATTTATGACTACAGAGACAGCATTCCCGGCGTCCCTGTTCTGCCGCCCGATCCTTCCCTGGAGGGCACGGTGCAGATGCAGCTGATCACAGCGGAAGGCGTCGATACGGCGGATTCTGAAATTTCCGCCGAGATCGGTCTTTTCGGAAACATGCAGAGCCTTATGAACTCCACCCTGAAAAACATGAGCGATCTGGGCTCCTGTTTTATTGCCTTCCCGGACGGCGTCATGCTGATCGCGGACGCCAATCCCTCCGGCAAATACAGGGATGGGAAACTCATCCCCATGCCGGTGACAGAACGGTTCTGGTATAAGCAGGCTCTGGAAGCCGGAGACCTGTGCTTTTCCGAACTGGAAGAGGACCTCTTTACCGGAAATATCGAAACCGTCTGTGTATGCCCCGTCTATGATGACGGGCAGCTGATCGGCGTGGTGGGTGCCGATATCTTTTTAAACGGCGTGGCGGAAGCAGTCAACGCCTCCGCAGAGAACGCAGGCTTTGTATGTATCGTGAACCAGGACGGAAAAGTCCTCTTCTCTCCTCAGACAGAGGGAACCTTTGCGGCAGTCAGATCCGCAGATTCCAGAGACCTCAGGACCCTTGGCAATGAGGAACTTTCTTCCTTTATAAACCTTTCCCTCCGGGAAAAGACCGATATGGTGACCATAGAGGTGGACGGGAAGACCATGTGCATGGCCGGCGCCCCCATTGAAGCCGTAGGCTGGTGCCTGCTGACCCTGGTGGAGGAAAGCGTCCTTCAGCAGCCGGCGGAGGCCATGGTGGATAATTACAATACCATCCTGGCTGAAGCGGAAGGGAAAGTGGCCCGGAACGTTTCCAGCAGTCAGTTTACCATTATCTTCTGGCTCCTGGCAGTCATGGCCATGGCCATGGGAGCGGCCCTGGCCCTGGCAAAAAAGATCGTCTCCCCCTTAAACCGGATGACCGAGAGACTGAAAGAGCTCAGGCAGGGAGACTCCTCCTTTACCATGGAGGATACCTTCAAAACCGGGGATGAGATCCAGATCCTGGCTGAGACCTTCGCCGACCTCTCCTCCCGGATCCGGTCCTATATCACCCACATCACCGAGATCAC
>DETN01000018.1:0-9567 GCA_002362155.1 Lachnospiraceae bacterium UBA3287
AAGGAATGGGTGGGGTGATTGACCATTCTGTATCCGACACCCACATGGGTCTGTATATAGGACTGGGCCCTGCCCCCTTTTTCCAGCTTTTTTCGCAGGGTGGCCATAAAGACCCGGAGAGACCCTGTATTGCTCTCCCACTCGTTCCCCCAGATCTCTCTGGAAATGAAGCGGTAGGTCAGGACCCTTCCCACGTTTCTGGCAAGGATGCAGAGCAGCTTGTATTCGCTGGGGGTCAGACGGAGCTCGTTTTCTCCCATAAAAGCGCAGCCCTGGGAAAAATCGATCTTCAGGTCCCCGTTGACAAAGGTCTGCTCCTCCGGCAGCCTGGTCTGGGTCACGGAAAGCCTTCTCTGTATGACCCGGATCCTGGCCAGCAGCTCCTCCACAGCGAAGGGCTTGGTCAGATAGTCGTCCGCTCCCGAGTCCAGAGCCGCGATCTTATCCGACATTTCACTTCTGGCCGTCAGAACGATGATGGGCATGTTGGACCAGCTTCGGATCCTTTTTATGACCTCGATCCCGTCCAGATCCGGAAGTCCCAGATCCAGCAGGACCAGGTCGGGATTTAAGGAGGATGCGACCATCAGGGCCGCCATCCCGTTCTCCGCCGTTTCAAAGGCATAATCATGGGTATACAGCGTTGTCCGGATCAGATTCCGGAGCGGGGCTTCGTCTTCTACGATCAGTATTTTCAGCTTACTCATGGATCTCTACCTCCACTGCCTCGAGGGTGAATTCAAAAACAGCGCCGGAGGGTACATTGTCCCGGACCGTGATCTCTCCCCCGTGGGCTTCCACGATGGTCCTGCACAGGGAAAGTCCCAGTCCTGTGCTCCTGACCGTATCGCCCCCGGTGTTCCGGATGCTGTAGAACATGTCGAAGATCTTTTCCTTCTCGCTGTCGGGAATGCCGGGCCCGTTGTCCGAGACCGAGAATACCGCTTCAGCCCCCTCCCTGCGGGCGGCGATGACGATCTCCGACCCTTTCTGGGTATATTTGACGGCATTGCCCACCAGATTGATCAGGACCTGCATGATCAGCCTGGCGTCCGCTCTGACCAGGAGGATCTCTTCGGGAGGCTCGATCTTCAGGACATGGTCCTGGGCCTCCCTGCCGAAATGCTCCGAGGCTTCCTCCAGAATGGCGGAGACCTCCTCCGTGCCGATCTGGATCTGCATCCTGCCGTTTTCGATCCTGGAAATGGACAGAAGGTTCTCCACCAGGTCGATCAGCCACCTGGATTCGTCGGAGATATCCTGATAAAGAGCCATCCTCTGGTCGGGACTGATCCCGCTTTCGTTGGCAAGCAGATTTTCCGCGTGGCCGGAAATGGAGGTCAGAGGGGTCCTCAGATCGTGGGAAATGGTCCGGAGGAGACTGGTCCTGAGCTTTTCGGACCTGGCCTGCAGCTCCGCCTCCTCCCTGGCCTTGCGGTTGCTGTCGTTTTCAAGGGCCAGGGAACATTCGCCGATCACCGACTGCAGCAGGTTCCTCTGCTGGCTGGTCAGGTCGCTTCCCAGGATGTCCACCCCGATGGAGCCGATCTCCCGGCTGCCGCTTCTTATGACCGTGTATTCATATTCTCTTCTGGTCCCGTTGTAAATCTCCCTGGTAAAGACGATCTTCCGCTCCAGGAGCTTTTCCAGCTGCTGGAGGGCGGCTCCCAGGATCTCCTCCTCCCCGCGGATCTTCTCCAGCATGACATTGGTATCCAGAAGGATCTGGGTGCGGTAGGCGATGTCTCCCGACTCCCTGGCGTTCCTTCTGAGCCGTTCCGCCAGGGAACCGGTGATGAAGGCCACCAGGAACATGATGGCAAAGGTGGACTGATAGCCCGTCTCATAGACAAAAAGGGTAAAGCGGGGCTCCGTAAAGAGGTAATTGAAAAGAATGACGCCCACCATGGCCGAGATCAGACCGTACACCCGGTAATCCGTTATGACACTGTTCACTACCGTGCCCAGAATGAAGACCATGATGATATTTGCCTCGGAGAACTGCATTCTGCGGAAGACCTCTCCCAGAATGATGCAGAGAACGAAGACGCCCGTGCATTTGAGAATATCCAGCAGAGAAAAGCGGATCTCGCTGCGGATCCTATGGGAGTTTATGGGCTGGGCATTCCTGTCGGGAATGATATAGATATCCGCCTCCGGAGCATAGGAAAGCAGTCTGTCCGTCAGCGTCCTGGAAAAAAGGCGTCTTCCGTAAACAGGGCTCTGGCCGATCACGATCCTGGTGACGCCGCTGACTCTGGCATATCTGGCGATCTCGTAGGGGATGTCCGTGCCTTCCAGTTCCACGATCCTGCCCCCCAGCCGCTCTGCCAGATCCATGTTTTCCCTGAGTCTTATGGTATCCTCCCCGGAAAGTCTGTTGACGCCGGGGATCTTAACATAGAGGACCGTAAAATCAGCGTGCCGCACCCTGGAAAGGTCCGCCGCCTCCTCCAGCACGTGCTTGCTGGTGGGGGAGGGGGACAGGCATGCCAGGATATGCTCTCTTACCTCTTCGTTTTCCGCTCTGTTTTCTGAAGATATCATTCTGACTTCTCCGTTTTGCTTTTTATGATCTTCAGTCCTTATCGTCCCTGTCGCTGCGGCCCGTGCGCGATGTTCTGAACTGGCCGCTGTTCTTTTTGCGCGTCAGTACCCTGAACAAGATGCGCATACAGCATAGTCCCAGAATACCGATCACGATAAGTCCTATGATCAGTATAACATCCTGCAGCATTGTTTTTTCCTCCGTTTTTTGTTTATATGAACTGCTGTTTCAAATCTTCTATTTGAAACATCTCTGAATTTTTGCGTCGTCTCCCAGGACCAGCAGGGTCATGTTCTTTCTGAGAGTCATTTCCGGCATGATCATGACCTCCGTCCTGGGCTTGGCTCCCTTGGGGAAGACGGGAAGGATGCCCCGGATGCCGATAATACTGATCCCGAACCTGCGGCGTATATCCAGTTCTCCTATGGTCCGTCCCACCCATTTGTCCGGGACCTCCATCTCGTATACGGCCACGTCGTCGCCCAGCTTGAAGAAATCCGTCACATGATCGGATCCGTAGCGGACAGCGGCCCATTCGCCCAGCTGCTTATGGGGATATATGATGTCGTCCGCTCCCATGCGTTTTAACAGGAATTCGTGGACGTCCTCCGAAGCCTCCGCCACGACATGCTTCACGCCCATTTCCTTTAAAAGGGTGGTGGTAACAAGCGAGCTCTTGAAATCGTCTCCTATGGCCACGATGCAGACATCGAAGTTGCCGGGCCCGAGAGACTTCAGAAAGGCGGGGTCCGTACTGTCGCCGATCTGGCCGTTGGTCAGAAAGGGCATGGCCCTTTCCACCATTTCCGCCTGCAGGTCGACGCCCATGACTTCATGGCCCTGCTCATAGAGCCTTCTTGCCGTATAGGAGCCGAAACGCCCCATGCCTATGATCAGAATGGATTTCATATATTTTTTCTCCCTTCTATTAACCGACTGTAATGGAATCCTGAGGGTAGCGTCTGATCTGGTTCTGGATCATCTGGTCCCTGATAAAGGCCTTGGCTATGGTCAGGCCCCCTGTCCGTCCTATGAACATCAGGAGGATCAGAATGATCCTGGAGACGGGGCCCAGGGTGGATGTGATCCCCAGGGTCAGGCCCACCGTTCCCACCGCCGACGCCGTTTCGAAAAGACAATCGCCCAGGGGAAGCCCTTCTATGGTGCTGATGGCCATGCCCGAAATAAGGAAAAGACCTATGTAAACGATCAACAGGGCCGTGGCCTGCCTTATGGCGGCGTCGGCGATCCCTCTGCCGAAGGCGCTGGGCTGGCCTGTCCTGGAAAAGACGCTTAACGAAGCGGCCAGGATCACGAAGATCGTGGTGATCTTCATGCCGCCTGCGGTGGATCCGGGACTTCCTCCGATCAGCATCAGGACAATGGTGATGGCCCTGCCGGAACCGGACATGGCCATGTAGTCTTTCGTATTAAATCCCGCCGTCCTGGGCGTGACCGCCTGAAAGAGGGAGGAAAGGATCCTCTCCCCTGCGGGAAGGTCCGAAAACTCCATGAAAAAGAAACAGACTGCCGGCAGCAGGATCAGGACCGCCGTGGTCGTCAGCACCACCTTGGTCTGCATGCGGTAGTAGCGGAAGCGCAGTCCTTTCTCAGCTATGTCCTTCCATGTAAAAAAGCCTATGCCGCCTGCTATGATCAGGAAGCAGACCGTCAGATTGATATTTACGTCGGAGGAAAAGCCGGTCAGAGAGGAAAAGGCTCCCTGCTCGCCCATCAGGTCAAAGCCCGCGTTGCAGAAGGCCGATACCGAATGAAAGACGGAAAAGCCGGCGCCCTTCAGGAAGCCGTAGCGGGGAATAAAGGTAAAGGACAAAAGGACCGCTCCCAGAAGCTCTATGGCGGCCATGACCTTTACGATAAAAAGGGTCATGACGACGATCCCGCCCAGCTGGAAGCCTCCGATGGAATCCTGCATGGCCGAACGCTGCAGGATGCCGATCTTCTGTCCGGCCGCCATGGATACCAGGGCCGACAGTGTCACGATGCCCATGCCTCCGATCTGGATCAGGATCATAATGACGATCCTGCCCGCGACGCTCCAGTAAAGCATGGTGTCTCTGACCACAAGGCCCGTTACGCAGACAGCGGAGGTAGCCGTAAAAAGAGTATCGGCAAAGGGTGTGACCCTTCTTTCCGCACTGCAGAAAGGAAGCATCAGAATGAGGCTTCCCATAAGGATGGTCAGAGCAAAACCTATAAGGATGGCGCTGGAGTTGGATATTGTCTTTCTTGTAAACGGAACTCTCATAGATACCTCGAATGAAAAAAGCACAGAAGAAATCTGCCGCATCATTTTTCAGTCTCAAGTATGACAGAAGGGAAATTAAAGAAGTGTTAACGGTCCGCGGTCCGGTATTAAGATAGTATTAAGGGCCGGCGGATGCCGGCCCCACATAAAAAAGTCCGGAGAAAAGGATCTCCGGACTCTGATACAACTGTATGAAAGCTTTTATGCAGGCAGGAAACGGGAAGAAGGGGCCCTTTCCCGGGGAGGACCTGCGGTCCTTTACTCCCCTTCCCCCGAAAATACGGCGGCGATCTCCTTCAGCACGGACCTGTAGAAGACCCCGTAGCGGTCCTCTCCCGCATCCGCGATCTCCCTCTCCCTGACCTCGATCCCGTAGGCTTCCATCATGGCCTTTTCCTCATCCTTGAGGTCCTTTTTGCCGGATGCGGAGACCGGGGTATAGTAGACGGTGCGGGCCTCCGGAAAATGCCGGTTCTTGCAGCAGGCAAGGTACCAGATGTCTGCTTCGGAAAGGTCCAGGCCGAAGCCCGCGATATAGACGTCTCCCATCAGGTAATAGTCGATCCAGCTCCTGGGCCGGATCAGGCCGCCGGAGGATGCGGCGTAGCGGTATCTTCGCAGCAGTCCCGGTATGTAGGACTGCATCTGATATTCCATCTTTCCATAGTAGTAGTGTCCCATGATGATCTGGGAGGGCATGTCCACTTCCCCGTGGATATGCCATATATTCCTGTAATCATCTCCCCGGTCCACATGGGAATAACGGTGGAGGAACTTGACGGAGCTGGTGCTCTTGTAGGGGACCGCATAGAGTCTGTAGGGATTATTCTTCCAGATGCCGCAGTTTCCGGAAAAGACCTTTTCCAGCTCATAGGAATAGTTGGTGGTCAGGATGGTCCTGGCCGGAATGTCCAGGATCTTTTCCAAAAGCTCCCTGTGGTCTTCCGTCAGCCGGAAGGAGCGCATGTATCTTGCCACCTCTTCCATGCTCTCTCCCACCTGGTTTCCGGTGGCCAGCACCACCTGCATGGAAAGGGGCAGTCTGTGCAGGAGCTCCGGATCCACTCCCTCCTTTTTCCGTACGGACTCGATCAGATTCTTCCAGGACTTCATATGATAGGTCCTGTTGAAACCGTTGCCGATCAGAAGGACTCTGGGGCGTTCGTCCCATCTCCAGGGCTCCAGCGGTCTTTTTTCTTTTGAAGCCATGTCAACTCCTTCCCCGGACTTTTCATCCGATGCCGCCCATGAGAGCACCCGCGATCAGGGCGGTGAGTGCGGCAGCGCAGTATACGTATTTTGATAAGGGATAGAACCAGGGGCCGGGGGCCTTTTTTCTTCCCTCGCTGACGGCGGCATAAACGAAGTCCCTGCCGGCCACCCAGAAGAACATGATGCCTGCCAGAAGCGCGCCCATAGGGCAGATGTAGATGGAAACGATATCCATCCACTGGGATACGATGGCCTGGATAAAGAGAGCGGACAGGCCCCCGAATACGTGGACGATGACGGAGGCGGGGACTCTGGTGACCCCGAAGCTGTCCTGCAGGTTGGCCACGGCCACCTCATACATGTTGATGATGGAGGAAAGGCCTGCAAAAAGGATGCAGACATAGAATACGATCTCCAGGATCCGTCCTCCGGGCATGCCGTTCATGACCCGGACCAGGTAGATGAACATAAGGCCGGGGCCTCCCGAGGAGAGCTCCGCCCCGCCCGCCGCCATGGCCGGTATGATGACGCAGGCCGCCATCAGGGCCGCCAGGGTATCGAAGAAGGCCACTACGGCCGCAGATTTCGGAATATCTTCGTCCTTGGGCAGGTAGGACCCGTAGATGACCGTGCCGTTTCCGGCAACGGACAGGGAAAAGAAGGCCTGTCCGAAGGCGTAGACCCAGAGCCTGGGATTCTTTAATCCGGAAGGATCCAGGGTCAGGATATATCGGAGGCCTCCCGAAGCCCCTGGCAGGGTAAACACATAGATTCCCAGACCCGCAAACAGGAAAAAGAGGACCGGCATCATGATCCTGTTGGCCTTTTCGATGCCGCCTGCCACGCCGAAGACCATGATCAGGCAGGAGGAAGCTGCCGCCAGTACGATCCAGAAGGTGGAGCCGCCGGCGGAGGCGGCCCGTGCGAAGGTCCCTCCGATCAGGTCCATGTCCTGACCCATGGCTGTCATCTGTCCGCTTATGGCCATAAAGGCATAGCGGAAGATCCATCCCATGACGCAGGTATAGCCGATGGCCAGGGCCAGGGACCCCACCACGGGGATCATGCCTATGGCGGATCCCAGGGAGGCATTTCTCCCGCCCTCCTTCATACATGCGGAAAAGGCCGTGACGGGCCCTCCTCCCGTATGCCGGCCCAGTGCCATCTCACCGATCACACCGGTGGAGGCGATCAGGGCCACGAAAATAAAGTAGGGGATCAGAAAGGTCATGCCGCCCCAGCCCGATACCAGGGTCGGAAAGCGCCAGATATTTCCCATGCCCACCGCGGAGCCGATGCAGGCCAGGATAAAGCCCGCGCTGCCTGTAAAGCCGTCTCTTTTCTTCTGCATAAACCTTCTGCCTTAAAATTTGAAAATGATGCCTATGAGGGCCGATGCGGCTATGAATGCCACCGGGTGGATCTTTATCTTCTGCTGTCCGATAAAGATGAGGACCGCCAGGATCAGTCCCTTCCAGACAAAGAGATCCGGAATAAAATGCGATGCCTGAAAGGCGTTCAGGTCAAAGAGGGCCACCATGGCCACGTTGATGCCCGCCGCCGAGATCATGGCGATAGAGGCGGGCCTGAGGCCGTAGAAGGCCCTGTCCACATATTTGTTCTCCCGGAACTTTTCCAGGAAACGGGCGATGATCAGAATGATGATCACCGAGGGACAGGCCAGGGACAGGGAGGCCAGAATGCCTCCTGGGATCCCTCCCGTGGTATAGCCCGCGTAGGTGGACATGTTGATGCCGATGGCGCCCGGAGTGGACTCCGATATGGCGATCATATCCGCTATGTCCGCATGGCTGAACCAGCCGAACCTGTCCGAGATCTCATAGAGGAAGGGCAGGGTGGCCAGGCCGCCGCCTATGGAAAAAAGGCCTGTCTTGAAAAACTGAATGCAGAGCATGATGATGGTCATTTGCTCTCACCTCCTCCCTTTCCGAAGAAAACACCGAATACACCGGAGGCTATGACCAGCACCGCCGTGGGGACGGCAAAAATCAGATGCTTTCCGAATACTGCCAGGAAAAAGATGACCAGATACAGGATCAGGGTGGTCCTGTCCACCACGGCCTTCTTCCAGAGACGGAGCACGGCCTGGATGATCAGAACGCAGACGCATACACGGATGCCAGCAAAGGCATGCTGTACGATCTCGTAGTCCGCGAAGTTCTTCATGAACATGGCGATGATCAGGATGATGATGATGGGGCAGGTCAGAAAGCCCAGGGTGGCGGCCAGAGCGCCGGCCACTCCCTTTCTCTTGTTGCCGATAAAGGTGGATACGTTCAGGGCGATCAGGCCCGGGGTGCACTGGCCTATGGCAAAATAGTCCAGCAGCTCTTCCCTGGTGACCCAGCCCTTCTTTCTGGCCAGATCTTCTTCCAGCAGAGGAAGCATGGCGTAGCCTCCTCCGAAATTGACGGCGCCGATTTTCATAAACGCCAGGTACAGTTCCAGAATTTCATTCATTTTTTACTGCCTTTCTTTTGGGTTGATATCTTCGATTATATTCCCCCATCCCCCGCTTGTAAATCGAATGTAAAAGGCCCCGGACACCTTTCAGTGCCGGGGCGCTTCATAATACTTTCTTATTCAGAGCGGGAAACGTCAGCCGATATGGGGAAGGGAATCAAAGCCGGGCTTTAAATCCTCGTCCGTAGGGATGTAGTCTGTCATTTCGCCGTTGTTGTACTTCTCGTATGCCACCATATCGAAGTAGCCGGTGCCGGTCAGACCGAAGACAATGGTCTTCTCCTCGCCGGTCTCTTTGCAGCGCAGGGCTTCGTCGATGGCGGCGCGGATGGCGTGGGAGCTTTCGGGAGCGGGAAGGATGCCTTCCACTCTGGCAAAGAGCTCGGCTGCCGCGAAGACAGAGGTCTGCTCCACGCTGATAGCCCGCATCATGCCCTGATCATAGAGCTCGGACAGAACGGGGCTCATGCCGTGATAGCGAAGGCCGCCGGCATGGTTAGCGGAAGGAATAAAGCCGGATCCCAGGGTATACATCTTGGCCAGGGGGCAAACCTTGCCGGTATCGCAGAAATCGTAGGCATATCTGCCTCTTGTCAGGCTGGGGCAGGAAGCGGGTTCCACCGCAACGATGTCATAGTCTGCTTCGCCTCTGAGCTTCTCGCCCATGAAGGGAGAGATCAGGCCGCCCAGGTTGGATCCGCCGCCGGCGCAGCCGATGACCATGTCGGGCTTGATGCCGTACTTGTCCAGGGCGATCTTGGTCTCCATGCCGATGACGGACTGGTGCAGAAGGACCTGGTTGAGGACGGAACCCAGAACATATCTGTAGCCTTCGTGGGAAAGGGCATCCTCTACGGCTTCGGAAATGGCGCAGCCAAGGCTGCCGGTGGTGCCGGGGTGCTCGGCCAGGATCCTGCGGCCCACAGCGGTCAGTTCGGAAGGAGAAGGGGTCACGGAAGCGCCGTAGGTGCGCATGACCTCTCTGCGGAAAGGCTTCTGCTCATAGGAGACCTTTACCATGTATACGCGGCAGTCCAGTCCCAGATAGGCGCAG
>DETN01000018.1:9623-10963 GCA_002362155.1 Lachnospiraceae bacterium UBA3287
AGGGCCGTGCCCCACTGGCCGGCACCGGTCTCGGTGGTGACGCCCTTCAGGCCCTGCTTCTTTGCGTAGTAGGCCTGGGCAATGGCGGAATTGAGCTTATGGGAGCCGGAGGTATTGTTGCCTTCGAACTTATAGTAGATCCTGGCGGGAGTCTGGAGCTTTTCCTCCAGGCAGTAGGCCCTTACCAGAGGTGAAGGACGATACATCTTGTAGAAATTCCGGATTTCGTCGGGAATCGGAATAAAACGGGTATCGTTGTCCAGTTCCTGGGCCACCAGCTCCTCACAGAAAACAGCGCTCAGCTCCTGGGCGGTCATGGGCTCGCCTGTGCCGGGATTGAGCAGGGGAGCGGGCTTCTTTTTCATATCGGCCCGGACATTGTACCAGTCTCTGGGCATCTCATCTTCACTCAGATAAATCTTATAGGGAATCTTTTTTTCTTCTGACATTGGACCTACCTCACAGTGGTTTGATTTGGTTAACAACAGAAACTTTAACACACCAGCGCGCAAAACTCAATATACAAATCTCCTCTTCTGTACAGCCGCAGGGCTTAACAGATCCTTACGATCTGCTCGTACAGCATGACATATTTCCCGGAGACCATCCTGTTCTCGTGGTAGTGGCCGAAGAACCATTTCCGAAATCCGGTCCTTTGCCTGATTTCCTCAAGATACCGGGAGAGCCTGTCCTCCCCGTCATATCCTGCCGCGGCTGCGACGGACGAAGGCGCGCAGTGGGAAACGATGAAATCGGCGTAAAAGCTGCGCTCCTTCAGATTCCGGATCCCTCTTTCCATCTCTTCGCCTGTGGGGAGCTCCGCTTCCCACCAGCTGACATGGTCCACGCGGAAGAAGGCGCCTGCCCTCTGGAGCCTTCTGTATGCAGCCTTGAACTCTTTTTCCGTCTCATACTCACAGGGCCTTAAGATCCCGTCCGAAATATCATGGCTGGCCGCTCCGCCGAAAACAAAGAAGGACAGGCCCTGCAGGTCGAATACATATCCCCTCATCAGATGGTATACGTTCTCCCGGACCCTGTGGACCCTTCCCCCGTGAAAGTCCACCTCCGGATAAGCTCCGGCAAGCCTGTCATGATTTTCGTGGTTTCCGTCGCAGAAAAGGACGGTAAAGGGCTTTTCGGAGAGCCAGTCCAGCCAGTATTTTTCTTCCTTCGATTCTCCGTGGTCCAGGCAGATCTTTTCCCTGAAGGAGCTGCCTGCCCTGTCATAGCGGCTGTCGTAGTTCCAGATGCCGCCGAAATCGCCGCAGATGATCACATAGTCGTCCCGGGTCATCTCCTTCTGTTCCGGAAAGTTCTCCTTATTCAGTCTTTTTCCG
>DETN01000063.1:0-7203 GCA_002362155.1 Lachnospiraceae bacterium UBA3287
CAAATTCCTTTTCTGTGCAGTGTACGAAGTGGCCGGGACGGATTTCTCTCATCTCACGGGGAGCGCCGGACTGATCCAGCACGCTGGGATCATAGACCAGGTGCTTGCGGGTCTTCTCGATCAGAGGATCGGGCATGGGAACCGCGGAGAGCAGGGACGCCGTGTAGGGATGCAGGGGATACTTGAACAGAGTCTCGGACTCTGCGATCTCTACGATCTCGCCCAGGTGAATGACGGCGATCCTGTCCGAAATAAAACGGACAACGGAAAGGTCATGGGCAATAAAGAGATAGGTCAGGTTCTTTTCTGCCTTGAACTTGTTCATCAGGTTCAGGACCTGGGCACGAATGGACACGTCCAGAGCCGAGATGGGCTCGTCAGCCACGATGAACTTGGGCTCCATGATCATGGCGCGGGCAATGCCGACACGCTGACGCTGGCCGCCGGAGAACTCGTGGGGATAACGGGACTTATGCTCGGGCAGAAGGCCTACGGACTTGAGGGCATTGTCTACCTTGGCAATACGGTCATTCTCATCCTTGTACAGGTGGAAGTTGTAAAGTCCTTCGGATACACAGTACTCGATGGTAGCACGCTCGTTCAGAGAAGCAGCAGGATCCTGGAAGATCATCTGGATGTTTCGAACCACGTTGCGGTCCTCTTCCTTGGAGATCTTACCGGAAATACGCTTGCCCTCGAACAGGATCTCACCGGCGCTGCAGGGATTGATTCTCATGATAGCACGTCCCAGAGTGGTCTTGCCTGATCCGGACTCGCCTACCAGCGCGAAGGTCTCGCCCTTGTAAATATCAAAATTCGCATCTTTTACGGCGACAAATTTCTTTTTGCCTCCCGTATCGAAGGAAATGTCCACATGCTTAATGGACAGAACTACTTCTCTGTCATTGTAATTATTCGACATGGAACGCTCCTCCCTTATCTGTCATTTTCTTGATTTTCTCATGCAGATCCTGGATGACCTCCGGCTTTTCAAGCTTGGGGGCCCGGGGATCCAGAAGCCATGTCTTGGCATAGTGGGTATCGGTCACCTTGAAGAAAGGCGGCTCCTCCACAAAGTCGACCTTGAGAGCATGCTCGTTGCGTGGTGCAAAGGCATCTCCCTTGATCTTGTTGTAAAGTGAAGGCGGGGTACCTGTGATGTAATACAGGTCCTGCCCCTTGACACCCAGCTGGGGCAGAGAGGAAAGCAGCGCCCAGGTATAAGGATGCTTGGGATCGAAGAAGATCTCGTCTACGTTGCCGTACTCGATGATCTGTCCGCCGTACATAACGCCGACACGGTCCGCCACGTTGGCCACAACGCCCAGGTCGTGGGTGATGTAGAGGGTGGTGAAGCCCAGTTCCTTCTGCAGGTCACGGATCAGCTGCAGGATCTGGGACTGAATGGTAACGTCCAGAGCCGTGGTGGGCTCGTCGCAGATCAGGATCTCGGGATGGCAGGCCAGAGCGATGGCGATAACGATACGCTGTCTCATACCGCCGGAATACTGGAAGGGATACTCGTCGAAACGGTTTGCGGCATTGTTGATGCCGACGCGCTCCATCATCTCGATGGCCTGTTTCTTGGCTTCTCCTCTGGAAACGCCCTGGTGCTTCTCAATAACTTCTGTAATCTGTGAGCCGATGGTACGGATGGGGTTCAGGGATGTCATGGGATCCTGGAAGATCGTGGAGATCTTGGCGCCGCGGATGCCTTCCCAGTCCTTATCGGTCTTCAGCTTGGTCAGATCTTTGCCGTGGAACATGACAGAGCCCTGGGAAATAGAGCCGTTGGACTCCAGCATGCCGGTGAAGGTCTTGGTAAAAACGGACTTGCCGGAACCGGACTCGCCTACGATGGCGAAGGTCTCGCCTTCGTACAGGTCCAGGGAAATGCCCCGGATGGCCGTAAGATACTTGTCGCGGACTCTGAATTTGACTTCAATGTCTTTCGCGGACAAAATAACATTTCTATTTTCTGCCATTGTTTTTCCTCCTACATGTGCGTACGCGGATCAGCCGCATCGGCAAGTTTCTGACCCACGATGTAGAGTGAGATCGAAATGATTGCCAGAACGCTGACAGGAATCCAGAAAAGGTGCGGATAGCCGTTCATGTAAGATGTATACATGGCAATGGACTGACCCAGGGATGCGTTGGTGGTACCAAGGCCCAGACCCATGTAGGAAAGGAAAACCTCATAGGAAATGAGCGAAGGGATCTCACGCGAAATGTAGGTCATGATGACCGAAATCAGGTAAGGAAGAATGTTCTTCACGATCATGGTCCAGGTGCTGGTTCCCAGGCACTTGGAAGCCATGTTGTACTCACGGTCACGGATGATCATGACCTGGGTACGGATAAAGTATGCCACGAAGATCCATTCTGTACAGGTCATGGTGATGATCAGAGATCTCATACCTGCGCCCAGAACGTAGGACAGGATCATGGCCAGCAGAAGGAAGGGCACGTTGGAGATGACGTTGTAAACTTCGATCATCCAGCGGTCCATGGACTTGGAGAAGCCCCAGAGAGCGCCTACGGGAATACCGATCAGCATGATGATGCCTGTGCAGACAAAGCTGATGATGATGGAGTTCCTGGCACCGGCCCAGACAGCGTCAAAGACTTCGTTGCCTACGTGGTCCGTACCGAAGATATGACCGGCACAGGGCTTCACGAACTTCAGGCTGGCGTCGTTGATGTTGGGTGTAATGATAGGGCTGTATCCGGACAGCATGGGCTGAATCAGCGCAAATGCAATGATAAACAGCAGAAAGATCGCAACGGCGACGGTGAACTTGTTCTTAAAGAAGGTTCTCCATACGGATTTCCAGTAGGAATAGCGGGGCGCCGCGATGTGTTCGGATTCCAGCTCGTCAAATTCTGCAAATTCAAATAGATTGGTATTTTCCTGATCCATTTATGACCTCCCTGCTTTCTCGCTGAGCGAAATCCGAGGATCGACCTTTGTCAGGACGATGTCTCCTGCCAGAACCGAAAGAACGGAAACGGTGGAGAACATGAAGGCAAGGGCTACGATCATGACGTTGTTGTACTGCTTGATGGCGTTGGGAAGCATCTTACCCATACCACCGACGGAATAGATGGCCTCTGTAATGATGGCACCGGTGATGCAGCCGGCCAGAGAGGCGGGAATACCCTGTGCAATCGGGATGATTGCGTTCTTGAAAATGTGGCCTCTGAAGATCTCACCCTGGCTCAGGCCCTTTGCCTTGGCAAACTTGACATAGTCAGCACTCATCTGGTCAACGACGTAGCGGCGTGTCCAGAGCATCAGGCTGGCAATGGAGGGCAGTGCAAGAGAGATGACCGGCAGGACCCAGGAACGCCAGTCTTCCGGACCGTAGGTGGTGAATACGGAGGGAAGGCCGAACAGGCGGGTACCGAAATAACGGAACAGATAAATGTAAGCCAGGGAAGGTACCGCAATAATGAAGATAATGTAGACCATACCCAGCTTATCTGCCAGCCTGTCCTTATGTCTTGCCATCAGAAGACCGAAGGGAAGACCCAGGAAATAGGCCAGAATCATTGCGATGATGCCCATGCGGAAGGAAGTTCCGATCATGGAAGGCTGAGAGCGGAATACTTCGTAGCTTGCGTAATTATCCACGAACTTTCTGCTGTCCATTCTGTCCAGAACAGGCTTGTAGGAAAGGGTTCCGAAGTTGATGCCGGATTCGCCTTCCTGGCCTGTCTCATAGGTCACATGGCGCTTGACTTCACTGCCCTGGGACTGGAACAGCACTCTCATAACATCCAGACCCTGATAGGTGGGATAGGAAGTACCAAAGTTCAGTCTGAGGAAGTTCTGGTGGATGAAAGGGAAATGCGTATCAGTATAGAAAAGATACTTGTAAGTCGTACCGCTGCCGATGACAGCCAGGCCGCCCGTAGGGGTCCTGCCGATCTTGACATAACGGGGAAGATCCGGATTAGCCTCATCCTTGACCGACATGGGAGTATCGATCACGATCAGATTGGCCAGCCAGCTGCCCATCCGCTTGATCACGGGAATGTCCTTGTATGCGTAGTAGCGCCCGCTGCCAAGATATTTCTCGACGGTATATCCCTTGGATGTGTAAAGATCGACAAAGTCCTGGCTGTCCTTGGAATCAGGCTCTACAGCGGCTGCCATTTCAGATGAGCCGGCGCCGTAAATATCCTGACAGTAGTCATTGATCCGCACATAGTCCAGATATCCCAGCTTTTCCCAGGTGGAATAGACGTACTCTGTCTTGTCGTCGGACTTACTGGCCAGCTTGCGGTAGGTACTGTCTTCGAAGAAGATGTTCTCTCGCGGAACCAGAGTAAAAATCATGGTAAACACGATGAGCATAATAATCATAACCGACAGAAGCGATCTCAGAAGCCGCTTCCAAATATAACCTTTACTCATAAGGTCTCGACCCCTTACTTATAGAAACGGGGAAGCCGGAAGACTTCGCCGCCGGCTTCCCCTGTTTAATTCTTCAATGCTTAGAGCTTAGGCATTCTGAATCTTAGTTGCCTGCAAGCCATGCTTCCTTGGCTGCTTCATAGTCAGCTGCAAGAACGGGCTCGTCCTGAAGCTGCATATACTTGAAGTAAGGAACACGGTTGTAGGAAGCCTGTCCGTACATACCATAAGCAGCAGTGAAAGGAACGACCTTGCTGACGCCCAGTGTAGCACCGCTGGTGGAATAAGGACGAAGGATACCCTGTGTGAGAAGCATAGCTTCTGCCTCTGCAAAGAGCTCGATACGCTCGTCGCCTACAGCAAGAACAGCCTTGTCAACAACTGCCTGGATGTCTTCCAGACCCAGAGTCTTCAGAACTTCCTTCTGCTCGTCGTCCTGACCCTGGCTCTCATAGTTGATGCCGGAGTAGTTCAGCATGTCGCCGTCATGAATATCGAAGCAGTGGATGTAGGTAAGGGGATCGCCGTAGTCAGGGCCCCAGCCTGCGCCGAATACCAGGTCGATGGAGTTGGAAACACCGTCGGGCTGATTGTAGAATGCGGAATAGTAAACGGAGGAATCGCCTTCCAGGAACTGAAGGTCAACCTTTACATAGTCGCCGATAGCGTCTTCGATGGACTTCTGCATAGCCAGCTGCATGTTCTTCTGGTTCTCGGAAGAAGCATATACAGGAACGTCAAGGTGTACAGGCCATTCGGAAACGGAATCGCCAAGTTCTTCCTTAGCCTTCTCTGCGAAGGTCTTTGCCAGTTCAGGATTGTACCATGCATCCTGGCCGTCGTTCAGGTCGATGCCGGCATATTCGGGAACGAGCTCTTCAACCTTCTTCTGTACGATGGAACCGTAGGTGCGGCCGTCGCTGGTGGATGTGAAGGTATAAGGAACCAGAGTGTTACGAAGGACGTCGTCTGCGCGCTCTTCGCCCATGGAGATAGCTTCAACGGCATGTGCGGAATATGCAGCATAAACAGCACGGCGGAAGTTTGCGTTCAGGATGGCAGCCTTGGTGTCAGCCTTCTGAGCGTCTGTGGTCTTGGATGTTGTGGAAACGGAAGGATCGTTGTACAGTGCATAAGCACGGCGGTCCCAGTTGAAAGCACCCCAGAAGGAGGTGGAGGTCGTCAGGCTCTTGTACTGGTTGTCAGGATACAGTTCGTTTGCCTTTGCAACAACATCGGGCAGAGAGGAGTTGATGGCGGTGGATGTAACTTCGCCGTTCACGAACATGTTGAAGTTCTGGGCGGGATCTTCACCGTTTGTATAGGTAACGACTACGTGCTTTACATAAACGTGATCCGCATCATAGTAGTTGGGGTTGGCATCGAAACGTACTTCCTGGGAAGGAACCAGGGAGGACAGGATGTAGCAGCCGTTGTAAAGGATGGAGTCGGGAGTAACAGCACCGAAATCGCTGCCCTTGGACTCCAGGAACTCTGCGTTGATGGGATACAGGATGGAGTATGTGGTCATACCATCGAAGTATCCGCAGGGACCTGTCAGAGTGTAGGTCAGGGTATTGCCGTCAGCCTTGATACCGACGTCTTCCCATGTGCCTGTGCCTTCGGAATACTCACGAAGACCGACGATCAGGTCAGCGACCAGGCCCAGAGTCTCGGACTTGGAATCTGCTGCATGCTTCAGACCGGTAACGAAGTCTTCTGCAGTAACATAGTCATACTCTTCACCCTGGCTGGTGGACCATACGGCGTCGTCACGGATGGTGAATGTCCATTCGGAAGCGTCCTCGTTGGGAGCCCATTCGGTTGCCATGCCGGCCATCAGGTTGCCGTGGCTGTCCTGGGTCAGCAGACCTTCGATGAAGTTGCTGGTATAGTCGCCGTTGGAGGACTTGTTGTTGTAAACATAGTCCAGAGTGGTGACGTCGAAGTTGTCGATCATGGAATAGGTATCGGGACCGTTATAATCCACGACCTCGGCCTCAGCAGCGCCTTCCTCAGCGGGAGCCTGTTCGCCTTCGGCAGCGGGCTTCTCAGCGGGAGTGGTGGAACCGCCTCCGCCGCAGCCTGCAAGCAGACCTGCGCACATCGTGGCAGCCATAAGAGCAGCCAGAAGTTTTCTTGATTTGATCATTTTCAGTTTCCTCCTTTGTTTATTTTGTGCAACGCACGAAAGCGTCAGCACTATATTTGGGGAAATTCCCCCAAAAATAACTGCATTTAATTTTATACAGTAAAGCGTTAAATGTCAATTCTATTAGATATATTTACCAAATGTTTTCCGGACATATTTATGTATTTATTTTCATTCATTATGAAGTTTCCGGGGGTTCAGCCTGTTTTCAGCAATCGGGGACACTTTATTTTGCAAGAGAGGAACTTTATTTTGCCCTCCTGCTTTATTATAATAAATAACGAAGTCAGAAAGACTTTGTTCCACAATGTACAAACAGAGGAGGTAAACAGTATGGCAGTTAATCGTTTTGTCCTTAACGGCATTTCCTATCACGGCCACGGCGCCATCAAGGAGATCCCCGGTCTCATCAAGGCAAGAGGCTTCAAGAAGGCCTTCGTCGCATCCGATCCCGACCTTGTCAAGTTCGGTGTCACAGCCAATGTCACAAATCTTCTGGAAGAGAACGGAATTCCCTACACCCTCTATTCCGACATCAAGCCCAACCCCACCATCGAGAACATCCAGCACGGCGTGGAAGCCTACAAGGAATCCGGCGCTGACATGATGATCACCATCGGCGGCGGCT
>DETN01000063.1:7364-11668 GCA_002362155.1 Lachnospiraceae bacterium UBA3287
TCGCAGTTCCCACCACCGGCGGCACAGGTGCAGAATCCACCATCAACTATGTCGTCACCGACGTCGAGAAGAAGAGAAAGTTCGTCTGCGTAGACCCTAACGATATCCCCGACATCGCAGTCGTCGATCCCGATATGATGTCCTCCATGCCCAAGGGCCTGACCGCTTCCACAGGTATGGACGCTCTGACCCACGCCATCG
Source organism: Lachnospiraceae bacterium UBA3287 (assembly GCA_002362155.1). Classification (GTDB taxonomy): domain Bacteria; phylum Bacillota; class Clostridia; order Lachnospirales; family Lachnospiraceae; genus CAG-791. Next base: position 7,566 of record DETN01000063.1, read on the forward strand.
AAGGCTATACCACAGCCGCTGCATGGGAGCTTTCCGACGTTCTGAACCTGGAATCCATCCAGCTGATCGCAAAGAACCTCCGCAAGGCAGTTGCCAACGATCCCGACGGACGCGAAGGAATGGCTCTGGCACAGTACGTGACCGCTATGGCATACTCCAACGTAGGCCTTGGCATCGCACATTCCATGGCACACACTCTGGGCGCTGTCTATGACACCCCTCACGGCGTTGCCTGCGCTATGATGCTTCCCATCGTTATGGAATTCAACGCCGAATACACCGGCGACAAATTCAAGAAGATCGCAGAGGCATTTGACGTCGACACCACCGGCATGTCCCAGGAAGAATACCGCAAGGCTGCCATCGACGCTGTCCGTCAGCTGTCCATCGATGTAGGCATCCCTACAAAGCTCGAAAAGCTGAAAGAAGAAGATCTGGACTTCCTGGCTTATTCCGCATCCGTGGATGCCTGCGAGCCCGGCAACCCCAGAAGAGCTTCCCTGGATGACTTCAAGGATATGTTCCGCAAGCTGATGTAAGCCTATATTCCTGAAATAGGATCATTCTGAGTAACAGACCAGCCCCCGGAGCCTTTTCAAAGGCCCCGGGGGCTGTTTCGCTTTCAGTATAAATCAGTCAGGCAGAAGGTGCGCCCCGCCTCTTTCATGAAAGAACAGGGCCGGCCCTGCGCCTTACAGATACTTAACGGTCTCTTCCAAAGCCTTTTTGGCCGTATGGTTGGGCAGAGGGCCTACGCCTTCCTTAGGATACCCCAGAGGCATCAGAAGGACCGGCGTCTCGTTTTCGGGAAGGTCGAAAAGCTCCATGGCTTTTGCCGGCTCAAAACGATTGACCCAGCAGGATCCCACGCCCAGATCCGCCGCTTGCAGCATGATGTGGGTCGCTACGATGGCCACGTCCTCGGCGCCGGAATCAAAAGCTTCCTCACCGGGATATACATAGACCTCCTGCTGGTTGTAGGTAAAGAGCAGGACCGTGGAAGCGCCGTAGGTGCAGATGGTCAGCTCCTGTGCCTTTTTCAGGGCTTCTTCGCTTTTCAGCACATAGATCCTCTGGGGCTGGTTGTTCTTGGCCGTCGGCGCCACATTTCCGGCTTCCAGGATCTGCGTAAGCTTATCCTCTTCTACCTTCCTTTCCGAAAAGCCTTTTACGGAATATCTTTCCCTGGCCAGTTCCATAAATGATTTCATAGCATCCTCCCTTTCATATATTGACGATCCGCCCTGTCCCTGTGGGTGGACAGACCTGTTTTCCCTATGCCTGAAGGCCCTTCGCTTCCTGCTTTTTCTTCCACCAGGCCGCCACCTTGGGGAAGGCGATCCTGAACCAGGCGCAGTACTTCTCCGGGCTGACCAGCAGATCCTCCATCAGCTCTTCCATGGGGACCCATCTGACTTCATGGATCTCGTCCGTGTTGACCTGAAGGGAGCCGTCGTAGTCTCCCACGAAGACATGGTCATATTCATATTCACTGAGGCCCTCATACTGCTGGAAATAGACGAAATCAAAAATTTCCTCCGTATCCGTACAGATCCCCAGTTCTTCCTGAAGCCGCCGTTTTACGGCCGTACGGAGTTCTTCTCCGGCCCTTGGATGAGAACAACAGGCATTGGCCCAGAGACCGCCGGAATGGTACTTGTCAAAAGCCCTTCTCTGGATCAGCATCCTGTCCTCATGCAGTATAAATACGGAAAAGGCCCTGTGCAGCCTGTTTTCCCTGTGGACCCGAAGCTTTGGCCCCGTTCCGATCTCCCTGTCGAACAGATCCACCAGGATCAGCTCATCTTCCTTTACTCTGTCCATGCTCTCTCCTGTACGATCCCCGTCCTGCTTAAATAAGGCCGAAATGTTCAAAGGCCATCCACAGGCCGTCGTTTTCCACATCGTCCGTTATATAGTCGGCGGCGGCTTTGGTCTCCTCTCCGGCATTTCCCATGGCAACGCCCCATCTGCAGAGCTTCAGCATGGGAATATCGATCTTTGCGTCCCCTAACGCTATGGTGTCCTGAACAGAAGCTCCCAGATGGTCCAGAAGGACCTGGAGGGCATGGGCCTTGGTGATGTTCTTTACGCCCAGATCTCCGAAAAGAGCCGTCTCTCCGGCGCCGCCCCAGGTATTATTCTCCAGATCCGGGAAATGGTCCCTGGTATCCAGGAAATCCTGATAGGTATTCAGCAGGTAGCTTACCTTGTTCAGATCATCCCTGTAAAGCTCTCCTCCGAAGATCATATCCGGAAAGGCTTCTCTGATCGTAAGTGTCGAGGATGCCCTTCCCTTCCTTTTTGAGTACTCGCGAATTGCCGTAAGGCCTGCCGTTTCGAAATTCTCGCTGGCAAATAGACCGTTGTTGCTCTCCAGGTAAAACTCCAGGCCTCTTTCGTGCAGCCAGTCCACGATCCGCCTGCACTGGTCCCTGGTGATCAGCTGGTGCAGGATGACCTGGCCGTGGTCCTCCACGTAGGACCCGTTTCCGCCGATCATACCGTCCAGGCCTATATCCCAGATATTCTGATAGACCTCCGCCCTGCTGCGGCCGGTGGTGATATAGACCCTGTGGCCGTTTTTTCTGGCCTTCCGGATGGCTGATACGGCCGATTCCGGAAGAACATTCTCATAAGTGACCAGGGTTCCGTCCACATCAATAAATACGATGGATCCCATAAGCTGTCTCTCCTTCAGGTCAAATTACTTCTGTCTATTACTATAGCAGAAATCTCTCCTCTGCAAAAACAAATCGGCCGGATTTCTCCGGCCGCTTCGCAAAAGTTAAAGGGATTTTATCATACCGGACCTCTTCAGTATCCGGCCCTTACGTCTGCCAGATGCAAAAGCCTCTTTCCCGCGCAGTAGCGGTCCAGATCTTCCAGAAACATCTGAATGATCCTGTCTACTGTAAAAGGGAGCATCATGTTGCCGGCAACATGGGGCGTGATGATCAGGCTGCGGCAGGTCCAGAGCGGGCTCTCGGCAGGGACCGGTTCTTTTTCGAATACGTCAAGTCCGGCATAGAGTCTTCCGGAAAGAAGTTCTTTTTCGAGGGCGGACTGATCGATGGAAGTGCCGCGTCCCACATTGATGATCACAGCGCCGTCAGGCAAAAGGGCCATTTCTTCCTTTCCAAGTATTCCTTTCGTATCCGGCGTTCCCGGAAGGGACAGGATCAGCACATCGGTCCCGGGCAGAACGTCATTAAGTTCTTCCCTTCCTATGATCCTGTCAAAAAGGCCGCCCAGATTGCCGCCTTTCCGGTTCATTCCGATCATAGATGTGGGCGAAAAACTCTTTAGCCGCAGTGCCGTTTCCTGTCCGATATCTCCCGTTCCCATCAGAGTGATCCGGCTGCCCCGTATGGACCGGATGGGCAGATCCCGGACCCAGCCTCTGCCTGCAATGATCTCCTCATACTCCTTCTCTCTTCGAAGGATCTCCAGAAGGACCATGATCACATGCTCCGCAATGGCTGTTCCGTAGGCGCCCGAAGAATTTGTCAGGACCGCCTGACCGCCCAGAAAAACCTTCTTATTTACAAACTGATTGATGCCGGCAAAGGGAGTGCACAGCCACTTGAGGGCCCCTCCCTCCAAAGCCAGGCTTCCATCATAGCCGAAAACGATCTCCGCCTGGGGCAGCATCCCGGCAGCTTCCTCCGGCGTGTTATAAAAGAGGGCTGTAAATCCCCGCTCCTCCGCGGCTTTCTGGATCCTTTCCAGGTCTGAGGGCTCAAATTCGGGAATCACGGTCAGCAGATATCTTTCCATAAATGACCTTTCCTTTCTCTGTATCTTGCTATAGCCCGGCATACCGTAAAAGCAGAAGTATGCCCAGTCCCCGTTCGGAATATGGCTTTGAAGACATGGTATCATGAATCCCGAGTCTGGAATACAATTCTTTCCCTTTTCCGCCGGCCTGTTACATGTGTTTTTATAAAACAAAAAAAGCCACAGGCGGGATCCCGTCTATGACTTCAGTGACCAAAAACAAACCGAATAAGAAAAACGAATCTTACAGATTCGTTTTGGACCTTCACTTCCGTTCAGGTCCTGAACATTCAAGTACAGCCTTGAAGCTCTGGATAAGCTTC
>DETN01000218.1 GCA_002362155.1 Lachnospiraceae bacterium UBA3287
AACGCAGCCGGCGTCTATGCCGATGTACTCCACAACATGGTCAGCGAAAAGAAGATCCATATCACCCCCAGACGCGGCGACTACTGCCTGCTGGACAAGGAAGTGGGCGGACATGTCTCCTGCACCATCTTCCCTCAGCCCACCAAACTGGGCAAGGGCGTCCTGGTCTCTCCCACCATCCACGGCAACCTGATCGTAGGTCCTACCGCCGTGGACATTGAAAACAGGGAAGGCAACAACACCACCGCCGCAGGCATTGCAGACCTGATCGCCAAGGCCGGCGACCATGTCCGCGATCTGCCCATCCGCAAGGTCATTACCTCCTTCGCAGGCCTCCGCGCCCACGAGGATCACCACGAATTCATCATCGGCGAAGTGGAGGACGCTCCCCACTTCATCGACTGCGCCGGCATCGAGTCTCCCGGCCTGACCTCTTCTCCCGCCATCGGCGAATATGTCGGTGCCATGATGAAGGAAAAGATGGGCCTGACCGAGAAGGAAGGCTGGATCGGCACCAGAAAGGGCATCCGCTCCCCTGAAGGCCTGTCCGTGGAAGAGCGCAACGAAATGATCAGAGAAAATCCCGCATACGGTCAGATCATCTGCCGCTGCGAGTCCGTAACAGAAGGCGAGATCCTGGATGCCATCCACAGGCCTCTGGGCGCCCGTTCCCTGGACGGCGTCAAGCGCCGCACCAGAGCCGGCATGGGAAGATGCCAGGCCGGATTCTGCTCACCCCGTGTCATGGAGATCCTGCACCGCGAACTGGGCCTTTCCTATGAGGAACTCACCAAGTCCGGCGGCAGATCCAACCTGGTCATCGGCAGGACCAAGGATGCCTCGGCCAATGCAAAGGAGGTGGAATGATGAATAATTATGATATCGTGATCGTCGGCGGCGGTCCCGCCGGCCTGGCGGCAGCTGTTTCCGCAAAAAAGAGCGGTATTGATTCTATCCTGATCCTGGAGCGCGACAATGAGCTCGGCGGCATCCTGAATCAGTGCATCCACAACGGTTTCGGTCTGCATACCTTCAAGGAAGAGCTGACCGGTCCCGAGTATGCTTCCCGTTTCATCGACCAGGTCCTGGAGCTGGGCATTGAATACAAGCTCCATACCATGGTCATGGACATCTCCCATGACAAGGTGGTCACCGCCATGAACCGGACCGACGGCATGTTCCAGATACAGGCAGGCGCCGTGATCCTGGCCATGGGCTGCAGAGAGCGTCCCAGAGGCGCCCTGAACATTCCCGGCTACCGTCCTGCCGGCATCTATTCCGCAGGTACGGCCCAGCGTCTGGTCAACATCGAAGGCTATATGCCCGGCCGTGAAGTCGTGATCCTGGGCTCCGGCGACATCGGTCTGATCATGGCAAGACGTATGACCCTGGAAGGAGCCAAAGTCAAGGTCGTAGCCGAGCTGATGCCCTATTCCGGCGGTCTGAAGAGAAACATCGTCCAGTGTCTGGATGACTTCGGCATTCCGCTGAAGCTCTCCCACACAGTCGTGGATATCGAAGGCAAGGAACGCGTCAAGGCCGTTACCATTGCCGAAGTGGATTCCCATAACAAGCCCATCCCCGGCACGGAAGAGCGCTATGAATGCGACACGCTTCTGCTCTCCTGCGGTCTGATCCCCGAGAACGAGCTGTCCCGCAGCGCCGGTGTGGAAATGAGCCCCATCACCAGCGGCCCCGTGGTCAACGAGTCCCTGGAGACCAACATCCCCGGCGTCTTCGCCGCAGGCAATGTCCTTCATGTACATGACCTGGTAGACTACGTTTCCGAGGAAGCCACCAGAGCAGGTGCAAACGCCGCCAAGTATATCAAGGCCGGCTGCAAGTCTCCCGAAGCGGATAAGATCATCAATATCGCCGCTGTTCAGGGCGCCCGCTACACGGTTCCTTCCACCATCAACGTTGCCAACATGGATGATCTTCTGACAGTACGCTTCCGTGTGGGCGCCGTCTTCAAGAACAGCTTCGTCAGCGTCTATTATGACGACCAGAGAGTCCAGCACCAGAAGAAACGGATCATGGCCCCCGGTGAGATGGAACAGATCATTCTTCAGAAGAAGAAACTGGCCGAATATCCTGATCTGAAGACCATTACCATCAAAATCGAGCAGGAATAAGAAAGGGGTACGAAAATGGAAAAAAGAGATTTAACCTGTATCGGCTGCCCCATGGGCTGCCAGATCACGGTGGAACTGGAAAAGAAAGACAGCGGAGAGATCGAGATACTCAGCGTAAAGGGCAATACCTGCGCCATCGGTGACAGATACGCCAGGAACGAAGTAATACATCCCGAGCGTACCGTCACATCCACCGTTGTCGTCTCCGGCGGCAAGCTGCACAGGGCTTCCGTCAAGACCGCTGCCAACATCCCCAAGGATAAGATCTTCGCCTGCATGGACGCCATTGACAAAGTCGCCATCAAGGCGCCTGTATCCATCGGCGATGTGGTCATCGAGGATGTCTGCGGCACCGGCGTTAATGTAGTAGCGACCAGGAACGTTCCCGTTGCCTGATCCGCATAAATGCACTGCTTTCTGATTTTTCAGAGCAGAATTTCTTCTTAAAACAGTCCGGAAGGCTGCCGGGGGGCAGCTTTCCGGGCACCGCCTGCTCCGGAGGGGGTCCGGAAAGGGCATGAAAGAAAAGAGCCGTACGCTCCCAAAACGGGGCGCACGGCTCTTTCATTTTTCATATGCAAAGTGTCTTTTTACAGGTCTTCCAGATGATCCTCCAGCCACCGCAGCAGGTCCTGATCCACTGTGTCATGACCCACTTCGTTCAGGACCTCGTGGCGAAGGCCCGGATAGAGCTTCATGGATACGTTGGTGATCCCGTTCTTCAGGTACTGGTCATAGACTTTGCGGACGCCTTTTCCGTAGTCTCCTACCGGATCCTCATCTCCCGAGACCATGAAAATGGGCAGGTCGAAGGGGATCATCTGAATATTGGCGGGTCTGGACGCCGCTTCGATGGACCTGAACAGGTTGTAGTAGCCATTGACCGTAAAGCGGAAGGTGTTCCATGGATGGGCCGCAAAGGCGTCCACCACGGCTTCGTCATGGCTGAGCCAGTCATAGGATGTCCTGGGATTTTTGATCCTGCGGTTGTTCGAACCCAGGGCAATGTCGAACAGGACAGTGCTTCTGTAGCGCCAGCCCTTTACCCCTGCGATCCGTCTGCACAGCTCCTCTCCCGTCTTGACGGCAGCCATGGACTGATAGCCCGTTCCCAGGAGAATGGCACCGGTCAGCTCATTGCCGAAACGGGTGATATACTGCCTGGTCAGGAAGGAGCCCATGCTGTGGCCCAGGATAAAATAGGGCACTCCGGGGAACTTTTCCCTGGTATGCCTGTGGAGCTTTCGGATGTCTCCGATCAGACAGGCGTTGCCGTCCGGCTCCGCAAAGAAACCATGGTCTTCATCCGTGCATACGGAAGCTCCGTGGCCCAGATGGTCGTTGCCGATGACCAGATAGCCCTGGTCATTGAGGAATCTGGCAAATCTGTCATAGCGTCCTATGAATTCCACTATGCCGTGCACGATCTGAACGATGCCCCGGATCTCGCTTCTTTTTGTATGGTCCGGGATCCAGACCATTCCGTGGATCCGTGTCTTTCCGTCACTGGATTTGTAGGTAAAGTTCTTTCTCATTGCTTTTCTCCCTGGCAGATGTCTTTAAGGCTGTGCGGGTGCTGCTGTCTGTTCCTGGACTGCTTCAGGAGTCTGGGCTGCTTCAGGAGCCGGTGCGCCTTCGGGAGTCTGGACTGCTTCAGGGGCCGGTGCGCCTTCGGGAGCCTGCCCGCCATCAGGGGTCTGTTCCCCTTCCTGGGTCTGGGCCTCTTCCAGAGCCTGGGCATCTTCCTTTGCCTGCTCCTCCTCCAGAGCCTTCAGAGCGTCCTTGACTTCGAAGCCGTTGGGCAGAAGCTGCCAGAGCCTTCCATCGCTTTCCAGAACATAGTTCTGTCCTTCGATATTGATGATGGACGCGGTCTCAAAGGTAAAGGCGCAGGTCCTTCCGTCCTGCAGCTCAAAATTCAGTTTGCAGCGGGTCCGGTTGTCCTGTACGCCCAGCTGTCCGACCACGATCATGTTGGTCATGGTATGGTAGATCCTGCGGATCAGGTCCTTGTCCTCCAGGACGGTGGTATAGTCGTCCAGCAGCACTTCCTGCCAGGAATAGTCCTCGTCATACTTCAGCGCGTAATAATTGACCGTCAGCTTGCCGGGTATATTGCCGTCTGCCATGTCTTTCACCAGCTGCTGCTGTGCGGAGCGGTTGTCAAATATAAACAGGAACCAGCCTACATTACTCTGCTGGCCGTCAGATACCCTGTCTTCCGACGATCCCCTTTCTCTGCAGGAGCACAGACAGCATGCCAGAAGCAGGCAGATCAGAATCATTTTGATCTTCTGCATAGCTTTTACCTCCGTTTCCCATTATTATAAACAATCCTTTCATAAAACTCCACCTCTTCTTGCACATCACGGCGGCTGGCAGGATGCGGCAGGATGACGTTCTGTGTCGAATGTCTCCCGGGATGATCCAGTAAGTGCGGCCATGAAAGCAGTAAAAAAGGAACAGATTTCTCTGCTCCTTTTTACTCCTCTTCCGGGGGCCGGA
>DETN01000044.1 GCA_002362155.1 Lachnospiraceae bacterium UBA3287
CCGTCTCCCAGCTGGTTCCAGAAGACCCTGCGGAAGGTGGCGGCCCGGATCATATAGAAGGCCAGTACGGCATCGTCCTTATAGCAGGGCGTGGCGTGGACAACGCCCGGGGCCGCGATCAGGACGCCGCCCGGGGGAAGGGTCACGACCTCGTTCTGGAAATGAACGGGACAGTTTCCGGAAAAGGCATAGTAGACCTGGAAATAGGTGGCAGAGTGCCAGTGGGCCGGGTAATAGCGCAGCATGCGGCCTACGGAAATGTCCTTTCCTGACGGAAGAAAGCTCTCATCGTCCTGGACGGCCATGGCTTTGAGAAGTGCGGCCCTTGCCCTGCGGCTGTCCGGGGCGATTACGATCTCCCCTGCCAGCCGGGTCATTTCGTTTCCCGGGGTAAAGTAAGGAAGCATCTCTTCCGTTGCCCGTCCGTGCTGCCTGCCGTAGCTTTCGATCAGGCCTGCCACGTAGTCCGTCAGTTCTTCGTAGGATAAGATCCTGCCGTCATACTCTTCCTGTCTTTCCATGGCTTCCTTCAGAAGAGATTCCACAAGGGTCATGGGCAGGCTTTCCAGATTCTCCATTTTTGCCATGATCAAATACCTCCATGTCCCTAAATGATAATAAATGCGTCTTCTGTGGTCAATGAAATGCGGAAGAGGAATCAGTAAAATTAAATCATCAGAAACAAGCATTATTCAGAAAGGGGTTATCGACCGATGATGAAACTGTTTTCCATGAGAGCACTGGACTCCCGCATCAGATCCGCCAACACCACGTCGGCAGAGAAATGGCTTGGCTATTTCCTGGGACCTGTGGGCGCCGCCACACTGAACTTTACCGTCATCAGCTACCTGAACGTTTTCTACACCGATGTCCTGGGACTGACAAACGGATTTGCCTGGGCAGCGGCCTTCCTGGCTCTCTTCCCCATCATTTCCAAGATCATCGACGCTGCCACAAACCTTCTGATGGGACAGATCATTGAAAGGACCCATACCAGGCAGGGCAAGGCCCGTCCCTGGCTCTTTGTTTCGGCCCCCCTCATGTTTATCGCCATGCTCCTGCTCTTCAGGCTTCCCAGAGAGCACAGCATCTGGCAGATCGTCATGGTGGTCCTGACCTACAACCTCTTTTTCTCCTTCGCCTACACCATCTACAACATGTCCCATACCCTGATGGTCCCCCTGTCCACTAGCAACGTGAAGCAGAGAGACGGCCTCTCCCTTTTCTCCAACGTGGGCGGAAACATGCTTCCCGGCACAGTGGTGGCTCTGGTCTTTCCCGCCGTCCTGATGCCCGTCCTGGGAGCGGACTATGACAAATGGGTCACGGCCATGTCCGTGATCGCGGCATTTTCCCTTCCCCTGACCCTGCTGGAATACTACTTCACCAAGGAACGTATTACGGAAGCCGCCGCCAGCGCCGGCGAAACAAGGAACGTCAGCTTTGCAGAGCAGCTCAGGGCCTGCTTCTCCTCCAGGTACTGGATCATGATGATCGTATACATGCTCATGTTCCAGATCATGTCCAACATCATGACCATCTCCCTTCCCTACTTCTGCAATTGGGTCCTGGGAACCTATAACGACGGACATACCCAGGCCATCCTCTCTGCCGTAGGCAAGGCTCCCTTAGGCTTTGGCGTATTTATCCTCTGGCCTCTAATCAAGCGTTTCGGAAAGAGAAAGGTCATGATCGTGGGCTTTCTTCTGGCAGCGGCGGCAGAGGGGCTCTGCCTTATGAATCCTTCTTCCATGCCCGTCATGCTGGCAGGGTCCCTGATCTACGCTTTCGGATTCCTTCCCTCCTATGTCTATACGGCCCTGATGGCGGATACTCTGGACTATATCGAGTATGACAAGGGCCTTCGGGCGGATGGTCTGACAGCCTCTGTCTTTACCATTGTAATGACCGTCTCCGTAGGCATCGGCCAGGGCATCTTCAACATGGGCCTTGCCACGGCAGGCTACCAGTCCCCCGTGCAGAACGCCGAAGGCATCTGGAACGTCCAGAACGCCTCTGCCAAAGGCTTTATCACCTTTGCCTATATCGCCATTCCCCTGATCTGCCTGGCAGTCATGGCCATCATCATGATCTTCCTGAACGTGGAAGACCACCTGCCCATGGTCCATGAGAAGCTGACAGAGAGAAGAAAGGCAGAGGCTGCGGCCAGGGGCGAGGTCTACGTTTCCCCCGAGGAAAGAGCCGAAAAGGAAGCGGCCCTTCAGGAAGCGGAAGCCGAGAAGAAAAGGATCGAAGAACTGAAGGCCAGATGCGCCGCAAAGGGTCTTGACTTCGACCAGGAAGAAGCAAAGTACCAGGCAAAGCTTGCGGCAAAGAAAGCAAAAGCAGATAATAAAAAGAAGAAGTAATTAGTGAATGTGCGGGAGAGAGCGCCTGAAGGAACCGGGAACGGTCATAAAAAAAGCTCTCTCCCTGCATGTATCTGCTCTGAAGGGAGGAAAGAACCCTATGAAGAAACAGTCCTTTAACAGAAACTGGACCCTGAACGGACAGAGCGTGACTCTGCCTCACGATGCCATGATCCATGAAGAGAGGAGTGCGGACGCTCCCGGCGGATCCGGCCACGCCTATTTCCCCGGAGGGATCTACGAATACGAAAAGAGTTTTGAAATAACGAAGGACCAGCTTGGAAAGCCCGTGCTCCTGCACTTTGAGGGCGTATACAGGAACGCCTCCGTATCTGTCAACGGAAAAGAAGCTGCCTCCTGCGCCTACGGCTATATTCCCTTTACGGCGGATCTGACAGACCTGGTACGGGAAGGGGAAAATACCGTTAAGGTCACTGCAGACAACAGTGAGCTTCCCAACTCCCGCTGGTATTCGGGATCCGGCATCTACCGGCCGGTATGGCTTGTGACCTCAGAAAAGGACCATATCTGCTTTGAGGGAGTCAGAGTGGACACCCTGTCCATAGATCCTGCCAGGATCCGGATCAGAACAAGGGCAGAAGGGGAAGGCCAGGTACAGGTGGCCATTCTGGACGCAGAGGGCAATAAGGCAGCCGAGGGAAAGGGCTGCGATATCATCCTGGAGATCCCGGAGGCTTTACTCTGGTCCGACGAGAACCCTTATCTTTACAGGGCGCAGGTATCCCTTATAAAGGACGGGGCCGTAATGGATGAGGAGACCGTATCCTTCGGCATCCGCCTGATCTCCTGGTCCTCTCAGGGACTTTACATTAACGGAAAGGAGACCCTGCTCCGGGGCGGCTGTGTCCACCACGACCAGGGCATTCTGGGAGCTGCCTGCTATGACGAGAGCGAATACAGAAGGGCCCGGATCCTCAAGAAATCCGGCTTCAACGCCCTCCGCATCAGCCATAATCCGGCCTCCAGAGCGCTTCTGGAAGCCTGCGACAAGCTGGGCCTCTATGTCATGGACGAGACCTGGGATATGTGGTACAACCACAAGACCCTGCACGACTATGCCGGATACTTCATGGACAACTGGAAGGAAGACATGACAAAGCTGGTCAGCAGGGACTATAACCACCCCTCTGTCATCATGTACTCCATCGGCAATGAGATCAGCGAGCCCGCAGCCCCAAAGGGCGTGGATCTGGCAAAGGAGATGATCGCCCT
>DETN01000054.1 GCA_002362155.1 Lachnospiraceae bacterium UBA3287
ACCGTCTCCAGGTCCCGCATCATGACGGCAAAGGGCTTCATTGGCCTTCTTTTTCTCTCCCTGAGCTGCATGACCGCCTCCTGGGAGGATGCGTCGCAGCAGAGGTGGAAGCCTCCGATCCCCTTGACGGCCACCACGCCCCCGGAGAGGATGGTCTTCCTGGCAAAGGTGATGGCCTCCCTTCCTCTTTCCTTCCTGCCCGCCAGATAGACCTGGGGCCCGCAGTCATTGCAGCAGACCGGCTGGGCGTCGTAGCGGCGGGATGCCGGATCGTAGTATTCCTTCCTGCACCTGGGGCACATGGGAAAGACCTTCATGGAGGTCCTGTGCCTGTCATAGGGCAGGGCGTCCAGGATGGTCAGCCTAGGCCCGCAGCAGGTGCAGTTGATAAAGGGGTGGAGATACCTGGGATTCCCGGGATCATACATCTCCTCCCTGCACTCGTCGCAGATGGCAATGTCCGGGGAAATGAAGATCTCCCCCTTTGTCTTTTCGCTCTCTATGATGGAAAAGTCCGAAAAGGAGGCCGGATTCCTGGGTTCCTTCGGACCCATGGCGTCCCTTACGTCGATCTTGAGGATGGCAGCCCTTTTGGGGGGCCTGTGCTCCAGAGCTTCCAGGAAGGAAGAAACCTGTTCAGGGCTTCCCTGGGCATAGATCTCCACGTAGGGGCCCTTGTTGCAGACGCTCCCCCGGATGCCAGCCGCTGCGGCATGCCTTGCCACGGTGGGCCTAAAGCCCACCCCCTGAACGATGCCGTAGACCCGTATTCTTTTTGTCACATCTTTATTGTCCAGCATATCAGATCTACCTCTTTCCAGGACGCTCCTTATTCCCACCTGCCGGATACGGCAAAGTGGGGCAGGTCGTGCCAGCTGCCTTTAAAGGCTCCGCAAAGAGGCCTGTAAACGGCGTCTCCCAGGATCATATCGAAGCTGCCTCGCTTCACCAGATCTGTCAGATCTTCCTCTTCCTTCAAATAGACGTCTCCCTCTCTGCTGCACTCCCCGGGCATCATGAACCATGCGGCGCATGTGACGGAGGCGGCGCCCCTCACCAGGGCCTTCCTTCGAAGGCTCTCCGCAAGGACTGCCTGATGGAGGATCAGGATCCTTTTGCCCGTCAGATCTTCTTCGGGAAGCAGGCGCTCCGCTCCCGGAACGCCGATCTCCACAGGGATCCCGAAGCGCTTTTCCAGGTCCCTTGCCGCCTGGATGGCAGCCGGGGAGGCGGCTATGGTCAGGGCGGCGTCTCCCGCCCTTTTTACGTCCTCCAGGGAGGCCCCCATGCCAAAGAGCCTTATCTTTTCAAAGCCCCTCTCCTGCAGAGCCTGCCGGAGTCCTTCTGTCAGGCCCTCCGGTATGTCCATGGGGATGGTCCCTATGACGTTGACGGTCTTTTCTCCCTCTTTCGTCCTGAGGGCATTATTGTCCGCAAGGGTCAGGAAGAGCTCTCTGTAGGCAGCCTCCGCTCCTTTGTCGTACCACTGCATGCCGGTGGATTCCACGGTCAGGATGGGAAGGGATACCTTCTTTTCCGCCATCCGCTTCAGGGCCCTGAAGTCGGTGCCTATGACCGCGGGGACCGGGGTCCCGATCAGGGCGGCAAAGCTGCCCCCCACCCGCTCTGCGGCGTCGGTCAGTTTTTCGATCAGCTTATCGTCCCGTCCCAGGATGGCGTCCATGTCCCTGAGGCCGGCGGAAAAGACCGCCGCCTTCTGGGTCAGCCACCTGGGCTCGTCGAAGCCGCAGATGTTGCCGGTGCAGCCGCCGGCGTCCACCACCACGTTGATACCGCCCAGGCCGTAAAGGGCCGCCACGGCCCCGGACTGGTCCGGCGCAAAGGGAGTAAGGACCCTTCTGTAACCCCTGGCGGTGGTCTCCGTTTCCTTTAAGGTCCCGGCTTCCTTCAGATCTGCATGGGTGCCCACCCGGACCAGGGAGCCGGAGGCGTCCCCTTTCCCTTCCGCGGCAGCATACAGAGCCTTAAAGAGGGCTTCCACGCCCCCGAAGCCGAAGGGCTGGATATCCGAATTCCACTGGACACCCGGGACTCCGGGATGGTACCAGCCGGCGTCCTTGCCTATGGTCATGGTAATGCCCCTGCCCTGACCATCATAGGTCAGCATGGAGGGATCCAGGTTGGAATAGACCCTTGTCTTGGGACTGAGGACCGCCAGGTGGCGCAGGTAGACGAAATACTCCGGCGCAAGGGCCGCGTAGATCTCCCTGACCTGGAAGCCGTAGCGTACAAGGGCCAGGGCCAGCTCGAAGGGATTGGCATTCAGGGCTTCTCCCACGGCAAAGACCGTATCGGGATAGGCCTCCCGGAACTTCTTCATGGCTTCCTTTGCCCTCTCCATGGGGAGAGAGTCGTCCAGATCTCTTCCCAGGGCAGAGCCCAGGGCCATGTACTGCCTGTGGATCTGGTCGATCTGGTAAAGCCTTGTCAGCTCTATATAGGGGATGCCCAGCTTCCGGTTCATGTCCTCCGCGGCAGGCCTTGCCTCCGTATTGAGGACCAGGCTGAAGTTGGCCTCGGACATACGCATGAACTCCTCCATGTCGGGGCAGGTGGAGATCTGCCGGATGGTCCAGATCCCGGCCTGCTTCAGGAGGGAAGGCAGCTCGCTCCCTTCGTCCAGGGGGGCGAAAAAGCCCAGGAGGTTGACGGCCCTGGGATCCTTTTCCCTCTTTTCCAGCATGGAATAGAGGGACTGGCGCACATGGACCATGGGGGGCTTTCTGCCCTCTCTGGTGAGAGCGTACATGTAGCAGGGGCGGACCGGGACCCCGGCCCTCTCCTGGGCCTTCCTGCAGACCCTTTCCATGTCGGTGCCAAGAAGGGCATCCACGCAGGTGATGCAGATCATGACCACGGAGGGCTTTTTATAAAGGCCCTGGCAGATGGCCTCCACCGCTGCGGGGATCCGCTTCAGGTGCCGTCCCGTGACCAGGTCCGTTTCGTCCATGAGCAGGTAGAAGAAACGGTTCTCATAGCCGGGCATGGTGGAGATGGAGGAGGTGTTCCTGCCGCAGCAGCCCGGGGATACGATCAGCATGACCGAGCCCGGCACCGACAGGCCCGCCCTCTTGACCCCGAAGCCCTCGGCGCCGGGGGAGTTGAAGGCCAGGGTGGCCGGGGAGGAATAGATCAGATGGCTTCCGGTGGTCAGGTGGGAAGGGATATGGTCCTTTCCCCTCTCCCACAGATCCCGGACAGTATAGGATACTGCTTTTTCTTCTTTATGATTCATAGCTTCCATAGCTTCAGTCGTTTCCAAATGTCATTTCCTTTATGCCCGGTCCTGACTCTCCAGAAGGAGGTCTGCCAGGTCCAGGAACTTCTTAGAGACCTCCAGGGAGATGTCTCCCTCGATCACGGTCTTTCCCATGTCCTCATAGCGGTTGATGTCATGGCTTCTGGGGATCTCTCCCACGATCTTAAGACCCCTCTTGGCGGCAAAGGCTTCCACCTTTTCGTTTTCCTTTTCCACGTTCCTGTGGTTCAAAACGATGCCGAAGACCTTGGCGTAGGACCTGTCCTCGAAGTTCTTTACCGCCGAATAGATGTTGCCGGCGGCGTAGAGGGCCATCTTTTCCCCGGAGGTGACGATCAGGACCTTTTCCGCATAGCCTTCCCGGATGGGGGCCGCAAAGCCGCCGCAGACCACATCGCCCAGGACATCGTAAAGGACCACGTCCGCCTTCCAGGTCTCAAAAAGCCGCAGGTCCTCCAGGAGGTTGAAGGTGGCGATGATGCCTCTTCCCGCGCAGCCAAGGCCCGGGGTGGGACCGCCGGTCTCTATGCAGAGGATCCC
>DETN01000139.1 GCA_002362155.1 Lachnospiraceae bacterium UBA3287
GCATGTTCATCATCTTCGGCGACAACGCTCCCGAAGAGATCAGAGACTACTGCTACAGCGTCAGCGTCAATCCCATAAACGGGGAGATCAAGGCAGGCCAGTACGTAGTCATTAACGGTGAAGAGTTTAAGATCACCTGCGTCGGCTATGAAGCCCCCGTTACCTTAAAGGGCCTTGGCCACTGCACCTTCAGCTTCACCGGCGCCGAAGAGGCAGAGCTTCCCGGCACCATCTACGTGGAAGCAAAGCCCATGCCCGATATGGGGATCGGCACCGTCCTTCAGATCATCGAGAAGTAAAAGTAAGTCTGCCATAAAAAAAGAAATGAGCCAGGGGAATATCAATACGCCCCTGGCTCATTTCGGCTGCCGCCTTACTCTGCCTTGGGAAAGCTTCCGGCTGTCCGGAACTTTCCGTCGTAATTTTTTTATCGTCTGTTTTATTCTTCTTAGTCGTCTTTTCCCTGATCCTCTCCTTCTTTCTGGACTTCCTTCATGGTACGGTAAAATTTTGCCATAAGGGGCACATAGGTCAGGAAGAAGATCCCGGCAGCGGCGGGACGGACCTTTTTCTTATGGTCCTCCCTTATCAGCATGCCAAGGAGCATCCCTAAGGAGATCAGGCAGAACTTCAGGACTGCGATGATCTTCCAGTCACTGTTTTCGATATAGCGGTTGGCGATGACAAAAAGCTTTTTCACGGCGCACCTCCTTACAGGGCTGTAAATTTACGGAACGGGTCTCATTAAATCAGGAACTGGTCCTTCACAGCCCTCTTCAGAGTCCAGAGACGGATGAAGGTATCTCCCTGTACCCGGAACCAGTGCTCTGAACTGCAGGGGAATACTCTGGAGGTAAATACCGCGTCGCCGTCGTTGACAAAGATCTCCACGGAACTTGAATCCACGAAGATCCGCAGGTGGAAGAGGCCGTTTTCCAGAGGACGGGTCCGGCTTTCCCCTTCCTCCAGGTTGAAGCGGGTCTGCATGCCGCTGCGGTCTACGGTGATCTCCTTTGCCGCGTCGATGTAGGTCACTTTGATGCCGCCCTGTCCTTCCTCATCGGTGAAGAGATCCACTTCCACATCTCCTTTGCGGCAGTCCAGCTGAAGCTCGGCCGCCCTGGGCAGGGCATAGACGCCGTTTCCGTTCTCTTCCGGATGGATGCGTTCGTCCCGCAGCTTTCGCAGCTCCGGCAGAGGCTGCTGGATCAGACGGCGGCCCCGGATGGTCAGTTCTCTGGGAAGGGTCAGGCAGCCGGCCCAGTCTTCCTCGTCGGTGGGATAGGAGACGTCCGGCAGGCCCATCCAGGCGATGAGGACGGCCTTGTCGCTGTCCTGGAGGTTGTTGGCACAGGCGGCCGCATAGGAATCGAAGCCGAAGTCCAGGACATGGAACTGGCCGTCGGGGGTGAAGGTCAGGCTGTCCCAGTCCATGGAGCCCAGGATATAGCCGTTGTGGTTCTGACTGCCGCCCCTGCCGGGCAGGGTCATGTGCTGGGGGCAGAGGAGCAGGACTTCACGGCCTCCGATCTGCTCGATGGAAGGGCACTCCCACATATCCCCGAAGTTCTCAAAGCCGGGGACCTTGAGCTCTCCCGCAAAGGTCCAGCCGTGCTGGAGCTCTTCGGAGGTGTAGACCAGAACGCAGCCCCGTTTGTCCTTTGTCTGGGCTCCGATCAGCATGTAGTAGGTATCCCGGCCTGGAACTTTAATGATCTTGGGATCTCTCTGGTGCTCGGTATAGTCGGGATTGGAGCCGAAAAGGGGAAGGGGGTACTTTTCCGGCCAGCCGTCGTTTCCAAGTCTGGCCAGGCAGGTATAGGCGTGGCGGGTCCAGTCGGCGTCCCTGTGGTTGCCCGTGTAGTAAAGATAGATCTTGTCGCCGATGGGCATGGCGGATCCGGAATAGACGCCCTTGTTGTCATAGCCGTCCTCCTGGTCCGGCAGAAGGCATACGCCCAGGTTCTTCCAGGTGACCAGATCCTTTGATACGATGTGGTACCAGTGCTTCAGTCCGTGGACGGCGCCCCAGGGACACCACTGATAAAAGAGATGCCACTTGTTGTCATGCCAGACAAAGCCGTTGGGGTCGTTCATCAGTCCCGTCACAGCCTGGTTGTGGAAGGTCTGTCGGTAAGGGGATGCAGAAATTGCCTGATAGAGCGCCAGCAGTTCCTGAGGATCCTTCAGATAACGGTATCTTTCTTCTTTGGTCCAGGTTCTCATAGCAGATTTCCTCTCCTTAATGGAAACAGATTGAAAAGCTTCTTACGTCTTCCATTATACTATCGGGCACGTGCAATACAAAGCATGTATGCATGGAATTGCGTTTTTGACCGGCGGATGTCTTTGGCACGGACTTTTCGGAGACCGGGAAGGAGGCTATAATGGAAGGGCGGGAAGGAACCCGATATAAGGAGAATGCGGGAATGTCTTATTTACAGTCGCAGCTGATCAGGACCGTCTTTATAGACTGGGAGAAAATCGGCCGGGAAAGCTATCTGAGAAATATTCCGGCCCTCAGGGGCCTTGAAAGTCTGTCTTTTACGCGTCCCGTTACCTTCTTTGTGGGGGAAAACGGAAGCGGCAAGTCCACCCTGTTGGAAGCCATTGCCGTATCCTGCGGTTTTAATCCTGAGGGCGGGACGAGGAATTACAGTTTTTCGACCTATGATTCCCACTCTGAACTGTGCGGCGCCCTGCGTATCTCAAGGGGCGTGCGGAAGGCAGGATGGGGATATTTTCTCCGGGCCGAGAGCTTTTACAACGTGGCCACAAAGGAAGAGGAGTACAGCAGGGGGCCGGGAGGCAGGCCCCAGCATTTCCATGAAAAGTCCCATGGGGAGAGTTTTCTGGCCCTTGCCCAGAACTCTTTCCGGGGCAGCGGCCTCTACTTTCTGGACGAGCCGGAAGCGGCCCTGTCCCCCCAGAGACAGCTGACCCTTCTGGCAGAGATCGACCGGTGCGCAAAGGAGGGGGCCCAGTTCATCATCGCTACCCATTCCCCCATTCTTTTAGGTCTTCCCGGTGCGGAGATCTTAAGCTTCGATGACGGGCAGATCCATCCCGTTTCCTATGAGGAGACAGAAAGCTACCGGGTGACAGCGCTGTTTATAAATAACAGGCAGCAGCTCCTGAAGAGGCTCCTGGAGGAATGAAGAGGGAGCATCCGGCAGGATGCTCCCTGTGAACGGAAAACAGCCTCAGGAATAAAAAAGGCATTAAAAAGGGGGTGCCGCAATGAAGTACATTGGTGCGGCACCTCCCTTCTGATTTTAAGGGATTTTTCCGACACACTTTCTGATTACGGTAAGTGTCTTTACATGCCGGACGGCTCAGGAGACTGCGCCGTGCTCTTTCCGGTCCACGGCCTTCATCTCCTCAAACATCCTTTTCAGGGCAGGAACGGTTTCTTCCGGGAAGGTCTCGCCGAATTCCGTATCCAGAAAGACCTTTACCATGCGGCAGGCCAGGTCATAGGCCACAATATTTCCTCCCAGGGCCAGTACGTTACAGTTTGTAATGGTACGGGCCATTTTTGCGGTATGGAGGGATTCGCACAGACCGCAGTAGACGCCCTCATAACGGTTGGCCACCAGATTGACCCCCATTCCGGAGCCGCACATGACGATGCCGAAGGGATAGTCTCCTCTGGATACGCTCTCTCCGATGATAGAGCCGGCCTCGATATAAGAGAGGTCATCGCGGGACGTGGCGTCGGTAAATTCACAGCCTTCCTTTTCCAGAAAGTCCACGATCACATTTTTCAGATGCACGGCCGATGCTTCGGCGCAGACGATCACTTTTTTCATTATAATCCGCGGGATACCACGTCCATAGGAGCAGCTGCACCGCATGGGCGTGGAGGAACGCGGGCTTTTTTCTTTCCACGAAAGTCCGCGCACCTGCTGTCCCGCTTTCTCCTTTCTTATTATGAGATGCGTTCCCATGCTCCAGGGAACGACAGGGCCTTTACTTTTCCTGCAGCGACGCTCTTTCCGTTATCCAGTATGACGCGTGTCCCTTTGTTA
>DETN01000013.1:0-646 GCA_002362155.1 Lachnospiraceae bacterium UBA3287
GCGACGATTCCAACACCAACGCAGCAGTCCTGGCTGAGTACATGGCTGCAAACAAGACCGGCGTTCAGGTCATCGGCTGCCCCAAGACCATCGATGGCGACCTTAAGAACGATGATATCGAAGCTTCCTTCGGTTTCGATACCGCTACCAAGACCTACAGCGAACTGATCGGCAACATCGAGAGAGATGCCAACTCCGCAAAGAAGTACTGGCACTTCATCAAGGTCATGGGCCGCAGCGCTTCCCACGTGGCACTGGAGTGCGCACTGGAGACCCAGCCCAACATCTGCCTGATCTCCGAAGAAGTCGCAGCCAAGAAGATGTCCCTGTCCCAGATCGCTGACCAGATCGCCGATTCCGTAGCCAAGAGAGCTGCCAACGGCGACAACTTCGGCGTAGCCATCATCCCTGAAGGCGTCGTGGAATTCGTTCCCGAGTTCTCTGTACTGATCGCCGAGATCAACGAGCTGCTGGCCGGTGCCAAGGCTGACGAGTTCAACGCTCTTCCCAGCTGGGCAGACAAGTATGCTTTCATCGAAAAAGGCCTTACCGCAGAGTCCTTCAACGTATTCAAGATCCTTCCTCAGACCATCCAGCAGCAGCTGTTCCTGGAAAGAGACCCTCACGGCAACGTTCAGGTTTCCCT
>DETN01000013.1:685-10948 GCA_002362155.1 Lachnospiraceae bacterium UBA3287
TTTCCCTGATCGAATCCGAGAAGCTCTTCTCCGCTCTGGTAAAGGACAAGCTGGATGCCATGAAGAAAGAGGGCAAGTACAGCGGCAAGTTCAGCGCTCTGCACCACTTCTTCGGTTATGAAGGAAGATGCGCATTCCCGTCCAACTTCGACGCTGACTACTGCTACTCCCTGGGCTACAACGCATTCATGCTGATCCAGTACGGCTACACCGGATATCTTTCCAAGGTCTCCAACCTGTCCAAGCCCGCAGAAGAGTGGGTGGCCGGCGGCATGCCCATCACCAAGATGATGAACATGGAAAGAAGACACGGCGAAGACAAGCCCGTTATCAGAAAGGCTCTGGTAGAGCTGGACGGCAAGCCCTTCAAGTATTTCGAAGCACACAGGGCAGAATGGGCTGTCAAGACAGAGTTCACATTCCCCGGCGCAATCCAGTACTACGGCCCCGCTGAGGTCTGCGATCTGACCACCAGGACTCTGGCTCTGGAAAAGGGCTGATCATTCTGACAGGCGGATCTGATCCGCAGGAAGAAAAGCACTTATAACAATTAGAGATGCCCTCCGGCTTTCCGGCCGGAGGGCATCTTTATGAGAAAAACACGGTGACAGGAAAGAGAAGAAGGACATGACAGACAGAAAAAAATTTCAGACAGACCCCCTTCACGATCCCATACTGAAAGGCATGCTGATCCTGGGAATGCCGGTGGCTCTTTCGGCCCTTCTGACCATGCTCTTTTCCTGCGCCGATACGGTGGTCATAGGACGCTTCGGCCATCCCGGGGCCATCACGGCCATCGGGGTATCCGCCTCGGTGCTGAATCTTCTGGTGGGCGGCCTGACGGCCCTGGCGGCGGGCGTTACGGTGACCGCGGGAAATCTCTACGGCCAGGGGAGAAAGGACCGTGTCCGGGAGCTGGCCCAGACCCTGCCCCTGACGGCTCTTTTCCTGGGGGCCCTTCTTTCCCTCTTTGCCCTTTCGGCTTCCCGCCCTATCCTCCTTGCCCTCAACTGTCCGCCGCAGGCCCTGGCGGATGCCCTGGTCTATTTCAGGATCTATTTCTGCGGGGTGCCCTTTACCATGGTCAGCACCTTTCTGTCCGCCCTGCTGCAGGCCAGGGGAGATTCCTTTACCCCCTTCTGCCTGCAGATGGCAGCTTCCCTCCTCAACATCCTGCTGAACCTCCTGTTTGTTATCGTCTTTGACTGGAACGTGGCCGGCGTAGCCCTTGCTACGGTGATTTCCCAGTTCCTTCTGGCGGCGGCGGTCCTTTTTCTCATGACCGGGCAGGAGAATGAGCTGAAGCTGGACCTTTTATCCTGCACCTTCTTTCACCGCACCGGGAGCCTCTTCTCCATAGGTATTCCCTCCTCTCTGGAGGGCATGGTCCTGAACCTGTCCGGGGTGATCATCGCTTCGGTCATCAACCGTTTCGACTCTGCCGTGATCGCGGGCAACAGCATAGCCACCACCCTGGAGGGCCTGATCGTGGTCACCTTCGCAGGCTTCGAAAACGCTTCCGCCGTCTTCATTTCCCAGAACTGCGGAGCAGGCAGGCTGGACCGGGTCAGAAAGACCTACAGGATCACCGTGGCCGCCGTATTTCTTTGTGCGGAGGGGGCCGGCATCCTGATCTGGCTGGCATCGCCTGCACTGCTTGGTATCTTTACCGGGGATGAGGCTATCCGGCAGGCAGCTTCCGTAAGGCTCTTTTACATGTGCCTCTTCTTCGGACTGCTGGGCCTTATGAACGTGGTCAGCGGCTGCGTAAGGGGCCTGGGGGATGCCAGGACGCCTCTGTATATTTCCGTTCTGGGCTCTGTTTTTTTCCGCCTGGGCTGGATCTTTACCTTTGCCGCCAGGGCAGGGACCATAGAGTCGGTCTACCTTTCCTACCCCCTGTGCTGGGCACTGTGCTCTGCCCTGAATATGGCTGCCTTTGGAAGGCTCATGAAGAAGGAGGAGAAAAGAAGAAAAGATACATGACCGGCAGGCCCTTTTCCGGTCATGACGCAGCAGAAAAAACGGTATGCCGGGCGGCATACCGTTTTTTAAAGTACTTTTTATGGATCTCAGAACTCTATTTCCAGCAGGATGGGGGCGTGGTCCTGACGGGCCCCGGAGTCCATCATGTCGGATCTTGTGACCTTTTCCTTTATGCGGTCGCTGACAAGGAAATAGTCGATGCGCCAGCCCGAGTTGTTGATCTTGCTGGTCCGGATCCTCTGGGCCCACCAGGAGTAGGCGCCGGGAAGATCTCCGTGGACGTGGCGGAAGGTGTCTGTAAAACCTTTTGAGAGGAGGTTGGTGAAGCCTTCTCTTTCCTCGTCGGTAAAGCCGGCCGACATGTGGTTGGCGGCAGGGTTTGCCAGGTCGATCTCTTCGTGGGCCACGTTGTAGTCTCCGCAGGCGATGACCGGTTTTACGGCGTCCAGACCGGAAAGGTAATCAGCATATTTCCGGTCCCAGATCTGCCTTTCTCCGAGGCGCTTTAAGCCGTCTCCGGCGTTGGGGGTGTAGACCAGGTTGAAATAGAAGTCCTTCGTTTCCAGGGTGATCATGCGGCCTTCCAGGTCCATGGGCTGGGGTGCCCCGATCTCGGGATAGAGGGCAGAGACCTCCATGTCCTTTTTATAGAGGGCCATGGTGCCGGCGTAGCCCTTTCTGGCGGGCTCTCTGGAGCTGATCCAGGCGGTCTCATAGTCAGGGAAGAGCCTTTCCAGGGCGGCCTTCTGCTTTGCGTTCATGCCGGCAGAGGGGAGCTTGGTCTCCTGGATGGCGATGATGTCCGCATCCTCGGCGGCTATGTTTTTAAGGACTTCTCTTGTAAGAAGGGCCCTGGGACTGTCGGAAGTCAGGGCGGCGTTCAGGGAATCGATGTTCCAGGAAATAAATTTCATAGGGATTCTCCTTCAGAGGGATTTCTTTGGACATACCTGATTGTACCACGGAAGGCCCTGTAAAATCACTCCTCTTTGTGCAGTGCGATGGACAGCACCACGCACACCATCAGGAGGAAGGGATAGAAGAGGAAGGGGATGATCTTTACGCTGGAGATCTGGGCAAGGCCTGCCGCGATCAGGAGCTGGGCCCCGTAGGGGATAATGCCCTGGGCGATGCAGGAGCAGGTATCCAGAAGGGAGGCGGTCTCTTTTGGATCGATGCCGTATTCCTCTGTGATCTGTCTGGCAATGGGGGCCGCCATGACGATGGCCACGGTGTTGTTGGCGGTGGCCACGTCCATCAGGCAGGTCAGAAGGGAGATGCCCACAAGGCCGCCCCTGAGGCCGGAAAAATGTCCTCTGATGAAGCCCAGGATGGCGGCGAAGCCGCCGTTTTCCCGGATCAGAGCTCCGATGGAGGCTACCAGGATGGTGACGATCATGGTCTCGAACATGCCCGAGCATCCGTTGCCCATGGAGGTCAGGGCAGACACATAGGTCAGAGACCCCGTAAATGCGCCGGCGAGCAGGAAAAGGAGAATGCCGACGCCGATGACCAGGAAGACGTTGATGCCGATCACGGCCAGGACCAGGACCACGAAGTAGGGCAGGGCCTGGATGATGTTGTAGTCATAGCTGCCCATGGAAACGGCCCGGCCCCGCATGGCATAGACCACCAGGATGGCCAGGGTGATGAGGGCAGCGGGAAGAGCGATCTTTATGTTGGCCCGGAACTTGTCCTTCATCTGGACGCCCTGGGTGTTGGTGGCCGCGATGGTGGTATCGGAAATGAAGGAGAGGTTGTCTCCGAACATGGCGCCGCCGACCACGGTGCCCGTGCACAGGGCCAGGTTGAAGCCGCCGTCCTTTGCCACGGCCGCGGCGATGGGGACCAGGACGGTTATGGTGCCCACGCTGGTGCCCATGGACATGGAAATCAGGCAGGCGATGAGAAAAAGGCCCGGAATGGCAAGGCCGCCGGGGAGAATGCTGAGCAGGAGTCCCGCCGTGGAAGCAGCGCCGCCGGCCTCTTTTGCTATGCCGCCGAAGGCACCGGCAATGAGGAAGATGAAGAGCATGATGGTGATGTTGTCATCCCCTATGCCCCGGGCGCAGATATGGATCTTGTCCTCAAAGGAGCGGGACGTATTCTGGACCAGGGCCACGGCCAGGGAGATGCAGAAGGCCAGGACCACGGACATGATATAGAAGCCCATCTGTCCCTCGATGGGATGAATGTACTCGAAGTAGATGCCGTTGCCCAGGTAGAGCAGCAGAAAGATGATGATGGGCAGAAGAGCTCTGCCGCTGGGTTTTTCGGAATTCATGGTAACCTCCGTCTTGTTTTTTCAGCAAAGGCTAGTATAGCACAAAATTTACTGGAAAACAGGTTCTGTAACTTTTGTTTTTGTGGTATTCTAGTACGGCTGGTCATTTTTTCGGGGCCGGCAAATACAGAAAGATTGGAAGTCAAGCAAATGGAAGAGAAAAGAAGCAGCTTTTCAGGCAAACTGGGCTATGTCCTTTCCGCGGCAGGCGCCTCGGTGGGACTGGGCAATATATGGAGATTCCCCTATCTGGCGGCCAAGTACGGAGGAGGCATTTTCCTCCTGGTCTACATCGCCCTGGCCATGACCTTCGGCTATACCATGATCATTGCGGAGACCGCCATCGGCCGCTCTACCAAAAAGAGTCCCGTCAGCGCCTTCGCCCAGTTCGGCAGCGGCCTTCTGGAAAAGGGAGGGGGATGGATCAACGCCATTATCCCCATCCTGATCTGCCCCTATTATTCCACCATAGGAGGCTGGGTCATCAAATATTTCGTGGAATACATAAAGGGCAATAACACGGCTCTGGCCCAGGACGGATACTTTACTTCCTTTATTACCGGCGGCTATGAGGCGGAGATCTGGTTCATCGCCTTTATCCTGACAGACCTGGTCATTATCTATCTGGGCGTGGAAAACGGCATCGAAAGAGTCTCCAGGATCATGATGCCCGTCCTTCTTGTCCTGGCCATTGTCATTGCGGGCTATTCCGTCTCCCTGCCCGGCGCTCTGAAGGGCGTGAAATATTTCCTGGTCCCCAACGTGAAAAACTTCTCCTGGATGACGGTAGTCTCCGCCATGGGACAGATGTTTTACTCCCTGTCCATTGCCATGGGCATCCTGATCACCTTCGGCTCCTATATGAAGGACGATGTATCCATTGAGAGCGCCACGGTCCACGTGGAGATCTTCGATACCGGCATCGCCATGCTGGCAGGTCTGATGATCATCCCTGCCGTCTTCGCCTTCTCGGGAGGAGATCCCACCGCTCTCAACGCCGGCCCTTCCCTGATGTTCATTACCATCCCCAAGGTCCTGGAATCCACAGGTCTTGCCAGACTGGGAGGAACTCTTTTCTTCCTTCTGGTCCTCTTTGCCGCTCTGACCAGTGCCATTGCCCTGACGGAAACGGCTGTGGCCACCATCGAGGACGAGCTGGGCATAAACCGCCATCTGGCCACCTTCGGCATGGGCGTTTTCACCATCCTTCTGGGCACCCTGTCCTCTCTGGGCTACGGTCCCCTGGACTTTATAAAGATCGCAGGCATGCAGTTCCTGGATTTCTCGGATTTTCTGACCAACTCCATCATGATGCCCATAGCGGCCTTCTGCATCTGCCTTCTGGTCACCGGCCATATGGGACTGAAGGCTGTGGAAGAGGAAGTGGAAAAGGACGGCCATCCCTTTAAGAGAAAGGGCATCTTCAGATTTATGATCCGGTATCTGAGCCCGGTCATCCTGGCCGTGATCCTTGTCAGTTCCATTGCCAGCGTGCTGGGCATCATCACCATGTAAAGAGCGGGGAGGCGAAAGCCCGGAAGGGAAGCTCTGCCCGGATACAAACAGCAAGAAAACAGAGGAGTCCGCTTTAATCGGCCATGGGCCGGTAAAGCGGACTCCTCTGTTTTCTGACCTGCCGGCCTCCCTGCTTTAAGGAAAGAGAGGCAGGAAGGCGGAGGGAATTTGCCCGAAAAAGCATGACAATTGTTATAATCCGGTTGAAATAAACTGAAGATTTTGACATGATATAAGTAGATACCTGCCGCACTGAGGGGGGAGCCGAAGTGGAAGACAACAAAAATTCTGTCAGCCTGCATCCCGGGATCAGACTGATCAAAAGAACCAAATTACTGGTGATCATGGTGGCGCTTGCAGGGGTGGTCCTGTATCTGGCGGGGCCCAGACTGGTGGAGCGCCTGATGAGCAGAAGGTCGCCCCTTCTGACCGGAGCCCCCAGATACTGGGGTATGCTGATGGGGGGCTTTGTCTGCGCTGTCCTGCTTTACCGTCTGCTCTATCTTCTGTACGGTCTGCTGAACAGGGCAGAAAGGGGGAGAGTTTTGACCCGCGGATGCCTTCATGCCCTGGACGGGATCACAAGGTGCTGTTTTATGGCAGGCCTGGTCACAGGCCTGATGGGCTTTACATGTCTTCTTTCCTTCCTGGCTATCTCTGTGGCCGCCTTCTTCATGGCTCTGATCCTCCGGGTCTTCCGGCATGTTTTTGCAGCTGCGGTGGATAAGCTGGAAAAAGAGGATCACAATCCCTGATCAGGGCTTTGCCAGATGCAGAAGCTTTAAGGGAATATGGCAGTAGCCGCCGGGGTTCTTGTCCAGATATTTCTGGTGGTATTCTTCCGCCGGATAAAACTGATCCAGGGGAAGGACCTCTACGGCCAGATCCTGACCTGCCTGGGCGGCTTTTCTGTCCCAGGCTTTCTTTATGCCCGGAAGAAGGGCTTCGTCCTCATAATAGATGCCGGTCCGGTACTGAACGCCGACATCGCCCCCTTGGCGGTTGACGGACAGAGGATCGATGGACATAAAATAGTAGTCCAGAAGTTCGTCCAGGGAAAGGACGGATTCGTCGTAGACCACCCGGACGGTCTCTGCGTGGCCGCTGCCACCGCAGACATCCCGGTAAGTGGGACTTTCCGTGGAGCCGTTGGCATAGCCGGTCTCTGTCTCCAGGACTCCCGGGAACTGGTCCAGGAACTTCTGGGTCCCCCAGAAGCAGCCTCCTGCAAGATATATTGTCTTCATATTTTCCTCCTTTGCGTTTTCGCGTATCAGGGCTCTGCGTGCTTCCAGGGCTTCTTCTGCGCCTGTTTCTTCTCTTTCTGCCGGGTCCGGAGAAAGAATACCCCGCCTCAGACAAAAGAGCAGGGCAAAAAGAAGCAGAAGCCATGTCAGGGTCATGATCAGTCTCTTTGTCATGGCTGTCTGTCCTCTGAAAATATTTTTTTCAGGTTTCTTACAGGGCCTCCCTGTGACGGTCCTGTAAACAATTAAGGTCCTGTGCCTTTTCCCTTTCCGGGGTATAATCAGTATATACCGGATATGGAGAATTGCAGAAAGGGAGGTCCTGGTATGGATGAGAGATTAAAGAACGAACGCCGGAAACTGGCGTCTGTCCGGGAGAAAGTTCTCCTTATGGTGCAGATCCTGGATCTGCTGGCGGCAGCAGGCTATGTGCTCTTTCCTGCTGACCTGGTCCCTGATCTTCTGGGACTTCTGGGCTATGTGGACGACCTGCTGGCAGCGGCCATCGGCATTACCATCTTCCTGAAAGCGGCCGGAGCCAGGAAGAAAGCCGGAAAGGAGAGGGAAGTTCTCCCGGGGCCCGGAGCCGATGAAGGAGACTCTGAATAAATACGAAAGACAAGGCCCATGGCCGGAGAGGTTCACTCCCGGGCCATGGGCCTTTTTACGTACAGGTCCCCTGCCGGATCAGTTCAGTTTGTTTCTTCCGGGGAAGGTGTTGTATGCGTCGGGACGCCAGCCGGGAGCTACATCCTTCACTGCTTCTGCCGCTGTGATCTCGGCGTCATCGTTGTCGATGTCGATCAGAGTATAGAGGTCGTTGCCCATGCCCAGTTCCTTCATATAAGAAAGCTGACGCAGGCCGTGTCTGGTCTCGATACGTTCGATCAGGGTCTTTCCGCCGCCGCCCGGCAGGCTGTAGATCAGGTCTATGCAGGCCTGGTCCACGGAGAGGATGTCATAGGAAGCCAGGATGCCGATGTCGGGAGTAACGACGGGCTCGGCTTCCTTGCCTTCGCAGTCACAGGAGACGGACATGTTTCGCATGACATTGATATAGGATACGTGATCTTTGAAATGGGTGATGGTGGCCTTGGTGGATTCGCTGATGCGCTCCATCAGTTCTTCCTTGTCGATATCCCAGATGGTGGTGTGGGTATGGATCTCTGCCTTGCCGACTTTGCCGTCCGCGCAGCCGATGCCGATGTTCTTGTTGGAGCCGCCGAAGCCTCCCATGACATGGCCCTTGAAGTGGGTAAGGGTGAGCATGGAGTCGTAGGAAGGAAGATGGCTACCCACATGCATCTCGGTGAACCACTTGCCGCCTTCCACGGGAAGGGTGGTCACGCCCTCTTCGTCCGTGATATCCATGGGGCAGAAGGTCCAGCCGTTGATCTCCAGGGTCTTCCTGTGGCCTTCGGTGTTGTCGCGGGGGCTTTCATAATAGGTATTGGTCTCGATGATGGTGGCGTCGGGAAGTCTCTTCTCATAAAGCTCTCTGACCCAGGGACGGGGAATAATGTTGGGACCTTCCGGCTCGCCGGTATGAAGCTTGATGGCAATCTTTCCCGTAAGACCGGCACTGACCCTGTCATAGATCTTCAGAAGACCTTCGGGAGAAAGATCCCTGGTGAAGTAGACTACGGACTTTTCTCCCCTTCTGTTCTCATAGGGGACATAAAGGTTTCCGTCTTTACCGGGAACTGCGATTTTTCTGCTCATATATGACCTCCAAAAATTACTTGCAATTGGATTGTGCCATTGTTAATTCCTGATTCTAGAATAATGGAAAAAAAGCCCTCGTGCAAGAAAAACTGATATGGACCGCCCGGGGCGCTGGAGGCATGATCTGCCGGAGATATCTCTTTTCGTCTCTGTGGTTCCTGCTTCCGGCATGTGTTATGTTTATCCGAAGGCGTAAAAATCCGAATATATCCCAAGGGAGGGAAAAGAGATAAAGATGAGAGACATCAGAACATACAAAGGGGAAAACTGGAGCTTTACAGAGCTGGCCGACCAGACAGGACGGGAGGCCAGAGCATACTTTCTGTGGTTCAAAACGCAGACTGATAAAAGGATAGAGTATCTACACTGGTACCTGGCTGAAGAAAAAGTGAACTGCACTCTCGACTATTCGGAAGAATCCCTGTCCGACCTGTGGATCTGGTTCCGGACCTGCATGGAATTTGTAAGAGGAAAGGAAAATGAAGAAAAGCAGGCGAAGGAGGAAACTTCCGGGAGCCAACAGGGGGATGCGTCTCTGGAGGAACTGTATGGAATCCTTGACATGATTGAAATGGACATTGCCATTTATTTTGCAAAGACTCTGATCCACAACCATCCTCAGCTGCATTGGGATTATGTAAAGAAACGGCCAAAACTGTATGCCTACCATCAGCCTGTTGTCAAAGGCTTTGATGATTCGGACTTTTTTCTTCTTCCATGGCAGATCATCGAGACATGTGCTGCCGGAGAAGACTGTTACGGCGAAGACAATAATCTCCGTGATGTATATAAAGTCTGGGAAAGGCATGTGATCCGTGCATAGGAGACGCCGGACCTTTATATATATGGAAAGAAGTCAATAAAAATGCCCTGCCGGGGGATCTGTTTTTAGAAAAAAGATGGCATTTTCAGAAGACTTCTGAATTGTATAAAAATATCTGAATTTTGAGAAAAATGGCAGACATGAAAAAGGCAAATTCCCCCTTGCATTCCTTCCCGGGGAGTGTTAGGATACCACTTGTCGCCGCGAGAGAGGTAAAAACCTTCCGTGAGGCGGCCAGGCACAAGTGAAGGACAGGACGGCGGCTTACCGCAGACCTGAAAAACTTTCAAAAAAAGTGCTTGACAAAGATAACATGATTTGCTATCTTATATAGGCTGTCTTCGGGAGCGAGAGCAAACGGAGGCACGGGGCACTGCCAGGCAGCACCCCGGAAAGCACCTTTAAAATCGAATATATGACAACTTAACAGAAATGCAACCCTGAAGATTTCTTTTAGATCTAATGAAGAAGCGGTTTCAAACACCGCATCTGAAAAGAAAAAGTTTAAAATAAACTTCAGAGAAAAAGTTTGAACGAACCAAACCAAGCAAATTACGGAAAGATGAACGAAGCAGATTTCTTAGGAAATTAATGCCAGGTCATCTGACCAGTATTGAACTTGACTTAAGCATTCCGTTGTTAACGGGATGTTCTTTTTTAACATGAGAGTTTGATCCTGGCTC
>DETN01000212.1 GCA_002362155.1 Lachnospiraceae bacterium UBA3287
CGATTTTCTTCATGAGTAGCAGCCTCTGCACGGTGGGAACGTGCAGGGCAGTGGTTTATAAAACTTATAAACAGGGGGATACAAAATGGCTAGAGCAAAAACAAAAAAAGAAGCTGTAAACGCCGCCGCAGCACCGGAGCAGGTCTTCATATCCGCACAGGACTGTTACCTGTTCGGCAAAGGCACCCACTATGATATCTACAAGAAGCTGGGAGCCCATCCTTCCGTAGAGAACGGCAAGGAAGGCGTCTTCTTCGCAGTCTGGGCGCCCAATGCGGTCAGCGTCTGTGTGGTGGGCAACTTCAACGGCTGGAAGGAAGACGAGTATGTGATGACCGAGGTCAACGACGGCGGCATCCACACCATCTTTATTCCCGGCATCAGCGCAGGCGAGCTCTATAAGTACTGCATCACCACCAAAAAGGGCGAGAAGATCTACAAGGCAGATCCCTTCGCCTTCTCATCGGAGCTCCGTCCCGGTACGGCCTCCAGGGTGGCGGATCTTTCCGGCTACGCCTGGGGAGACGGCCGCTGGATGAAGGCCAGGGACAAGCAGGACCTCAACAAGGAAAAGATCGCCATCTATGAGTGCCATATCGGCTCCTGGATGAAGCATCCCGATTCCGAGGACGGCTTCTACAACTACCGCGAGTTTGCGGACCGTCTGGTGGAATACTTAAAGAAGGTGCCCTTCACCCATGTAGAACTGATGGGCATTTCCGAGCACCCCTTCGACGGCTCCTGGGGCTATCAGGTGACCGGCTACTACAGCCCCACCTCCCGCTACGGCGATCCCAAGGACTTCATGTATCTGGTAGACACCCTGCATAAGGCAGGCATCGGCGTCATCCTGGACTGGGTACCCGCCCATTTCTGCCCCGATGCCCACGGCCTGGCCAGATTCGACGGCGAGTGCATCTTTGAAGATCCCGATCCCAGAAGAGGAGAGCACCCCGACTGGGGCACCAAGATCTTCAACCTGGGCAAGCACGAAGTCTCCAACTTCCTGATCGCCAACGTCCTGTACTGGATCCGCGAGTATCACATCGACGGCATCCGCGTGGACGCCGTGGCCTCCATGCTCTATCTCAACTACGGCAAGCAGGACGGCCAGTGGGTGCCCAACATCTACGGCGGCAAGGAGAACCTGGACGCCATCGAGTTCTTCAAGCACATGAACTCCGTGGTCCACGGAGCCTATCCCGGCTTCATGACCATCGCCGAGGAATCCACCGCATGGCCCAGGATCACAGGCAAGGTGGAGGACGACGGCCTTGGCTTCTCCTTCAAGTGGAACATGGGCTGGATGCATGACTTCTGCGAATATATGAAGCTGGATCCCATCATGCGCAGCGGCAACCACAACGCCCTGACCTTCGCCATGAGCTACAACAACGCCGAGAACTACATCCTTCCTCTGTCCCACGACGAGGTGGTCCACCTCAAGTGTTCCATGGTAGAGAAGATGCCCGGCTACAAGGTAGACAAATATGCAAACCTCCGCGTGGGCTACACCTTCATGATGGGCCACTGCGGCAAGAAGCTCCTCTTCATGGGCCAGGAATTCGGCCAGGAGCGTGAGTGGAGCGAGGCCAGGGAGCTTGACTGGTTCCTGCTTCAGAACGAGCTCAACGCCGGCATGCAGAAGTATGTGGGAGAACTCCTTAAGATCTACAGGACCCACAAGTGCCTGTATGAGATCGACAACGACTGGGGCGGCTTCGAATGGATCAACGCCAACGACGCCAGCCGGTCCATCTACAGCTTCTTCCGCAAGAGCACGGACGGAAAGAAATGGCTGCTCTTTGTGCTGAACATGACCCCCATGAAGTATGACAACTTCCGGGTCGGCGTTCCCTCAAAGAAGCAGTTCAAGCTCCTTCTCAACAGCGCCCTCAAGGAATACGGCGGACACGGCGACACCGATATCCCCGAGAAGCTCAAACCCCAGAAGGGCCTCTGCGATTACAGAGGACAGTATCTGGAATTCCATCTGCCCGCTTACGGGGCCCTTGTATTTGAATTCAACGCCTGATCAGGCAATGGCAGGAGGTAGACTGTATGCCTAATTTAACCGTACATGAGTCGGCGGAAGATTATCTGGAGACCATTCTGATCCTTCAGAGCAGGAACGGTCTGGTGCGTTCGATCGACATCGTCAACGAGATGAATTTCTCCAAGCCCAGCATTTCCATCGCCATGAAAAAGCTCAGGGAGCAGGACTATATCGAAATGGACCAGAACGGCTACATCAGCTTAAAGCCGGAAGGACGAAAGATCGCCGAGAGGATCTATGCAAGGCATAAGCTGCTGACAAAGTGCCTGATGGCCATCGGCATCGACGAGGAGAAGGCTTCCGACGAGGCCTGCCGCATCGAGCATGTCATTGACGACGAGACCTATGAAAAGATCAACGACTGCTACGACAGCTATTTAAGTACCTATCAGGCCGGAAAGTAACCCGGCAGGATTGGAAATGATACCGGGATCATGCGGCGGAAACGGCCGGATCCGTGACAGGATCTGACCGGAAAAAAGCAGCAACAGGCAGCCGGGGACAGATGCCAGCCCTTGAGGGCGGGTATCTGTCCCCGCTTTGCCGCCCGAAGGGAAGTGGCAGAGGCTCCCGGAAAAGATATCCTACGTCAGAAAGAAGCAGTAATAAATGAAAAGAAAAGCAGTAAGAAACACGGTCCTGGCCCTGATCATCGGCCTTTCCCTTGCGGGCTGCGGCCCCTTTAAGGGAGACGCGGGGGA
This sequence comes from Lachnospiraceae bacterium UBA3287, assembly GCA_002362155.1. Classification (GTDB taxonomy): domain Bacteria; phylum Bacillota; class Clostridia; order Lachnospirales; family Lachnospiraceae; genus CAG-791. The sequence continues at coordinate 2,758 of DETN01000212.1, forward strand.
GCCGGCAGTCTCTCAGGAGACAGAAAGCACGGAAACAGGAGAGGAAGCCGGAGAAGAGGACCTTTCGGAAAAGGAAGAAGCTGAGGAAAAGGCCCAGAGGGAAGCGGAAGAAAAAGCCAGGGCCCAGGCGGAAGCGGAAAAGGCCGAAAAGGAAGAGACGGAAGAAGGGGAAGAAGAAGGAACAAAGGAGCCCTCCGATACCGAACATGAGGAGGAAGAAGCCGAAGAAGGCGGAGAGAGTGACGATCCCGAAGAGAAGAACGGCTATATCGTCGTCATCGACGCCGGCCACCAGTCCCGGGGCAATTCCGAGCAGGAGCCCATAGGGCCCGGCTCTTCCACCTATAAGGCCAAGGTATCCTCCGGCACCAGCGGATCCGCCAGCGGCCTTGCAGAATATGAACTGAATCTCCAGGTGGCCTTAAAGCT
>DETN01000133.1 GCA_002362155.1 Lachnospiraceae bacterium UBA3287
ACAGATACATGGAAGTATGGAACGTCGTATTCTCCCAGTTCAACAACGACGGCCACGGCAACTATACCGATCTGGTCCAGAAGAACATCGATACCGGCATGGGACTGGAGCGTCTGGCAGTGGCTGTCCAGGACGTGGACTCCATCTTTGACGTAGATACCATCCGTGCCCTCCGCGACGAGATCTGCCGCATGGCAGGCAAAGAATACGGTGTGGACTACGATACCGACGTATCCATCCGTATCGTGACCGACCATATCCGTTCCGCCACCTTCATGATCTCCGACGGCATCATGCCCACCAATGAAGGCAGGGGCTATGTCCTTCGCCGCATCATCCGCCGGGCCATCCGCCACGGCAGAAAGCTGGGCATCCAGGGCTCCTTCATGGAAGAACTGGCCAAGGCTGTCATCGAAGGCTCCAAGGGAGGCTATCCCGAGCTGGAGACCAAGAGGACCTTTATCCTCAAGAACATCGCCGGCGAAGAAGAGAAATTCGACAAGACCATCGACCAGGGCCTTTCCATCCTGGCAGGCCTGATCGACCAGATGAAGGAAGAGGGCAGGACTGTCCTGGACGGCACCAACGCTTTCCGTCTCTATGACACCTACGGCTTCCCCATCGAATCCACCCAGGAAGAGCTGGAAGAGAAGGGTCTTTCCGTAGATCTGGACGGTTTCTACAAGGCCCAGAAGGAACACCGCGAAAAGGCAAAGGGCTCCTGGCACAAGACCAGCATGTCCGGCGCAGAAGCCACCGTCTACGACGAGATGGACGCTTCCGTCAACTCCTGCTTCGAGGGCTACGACAGGCTGGAAGAAGAAGCAAAGATCACATATATGACTTCTGACGGCGAGATCCAGGACGCTCTGACCGACGGCATGGAAGGCTCCATCATTACCGACGTGACGCCTTTCTACGGCACCATGGGCGGACAGTGCGGCGATATCGGAACCATTGTATCTCCCGAAGGCGAGTTTGCTGTTAAGGAGACCCAGCATGTGGCCGGCTCCAAGATCGCCCATATCGGAACCGTTACAAAGGGCATGTTCAGGACCGGTGACAGCGTTACCATGAAGGTGGACGCCGAGAACCGCATGAAGACCTGCCGCAACCATTCCGCAACCCACCTGCTGCAGAAGGCCCTCAGGGATATCCTGGGCGACCATGTAGAGCAGAAGGGCTCCTATCAGGACGCTGACAGGACCAGGTTCGATTTCAGCCATTTCCAGGCCATGACCTCCGAAGAGATCAAAGCCGTTGAGAAGGCTGTCAATGACAGGATCGCGGCAGCGGCTCCCGTGGAAACAAAGGTCATGGGCATCGAGGATGCCAGAAAGTCCGGCGCCATGGCTCTGTTCGGCGAGAAGTACGGCGAAGAAGTCCGCGTGGTCTCCATGACGGATTCCGTTGAGCTCTGCGGCGGCACCCATGTAAAGAACACCAGCCAGATCGGCCAGTTCAAGATCCTTTCCGAGAGCGGCATAGCGGCAGGCGTAAGACGTATCGAAGCCATCACCGGCACCAACGTCACTGCCTACTACCAGAACCTGGAAGAGGAAGTGAACGCGGCGGCAGCCCTCCTGAAAGCTACACCCGCCACCCTGGCAGACCATATCAGAAAGCTCCAGGAAGAGCTGAAGGCTGTCAGAAGCGAGAACGAATCCCTGAAGAACAAGGAAGCCCAGGGCGCTCTGGGCGATGTCATGAACAAGGTGGTGGAAGTCTCCGGCGTCAAGTTCCTGGCAGCAGCCGTCAAGGACGTAGACATGAACGAGCTCCGCAACCTGGGCGACCAGCTGAAAGAGAAGATTGGCAGCGGCGTGATCCTTCTGATCTCCGACAAGGACGGCAAGGTATCCATGATGACCATGGCTACCGACGATGCAGTGAAGAAGGGCGCCCACGCGGGCAACCTGATCAAGGCCATCGCCAAGGAAGTCGGCGGAGGCGGCGGCGGCCGTCCCAATATGGCCCAGGCCGGCGGCAAGAACCCTGCAGGCATCCCCGCAGCCCTCGAAAAGGCAAAAGAAGCTCTGGCAGGTATGATCAAATGATCAGAAGAGCCCAAAAGCGGGATATCCCCGAACTTGCAAGGCTTCTGTACCAGGTCAACAACGTCCACGCAGAGGGCCGTCCGGACCTCTTCCGGATGGACCAAAGAAAATACAACGATGAAGATCTTTCCCTGATCCTGGAGGACCAGGGAAAGGCCGTCTTCGTCCTGACGGAGGACGATGAGGCCGTGAAGGGCTATGCCTTCTGTCTCTTCGAGATCTACGAAGGCGACCACAACATGGTGGACAGGAAGACCCTCTACATCGACGACATCTGTGTGGACGAGGCCTGCCGCAGACAGCATGTGGGAGAAGACCTCTATCATCACGTACTTGCCTTTGCAAAGGAAAACGGCTTCTACAACGTTACCCTCAATGTCTGGTCATGCAATCCGGGCGCCCGCCTTTTCTACGAAAAGATGGGAATGATCCCATACAAGACCTGCATGGAGGTCATACTTTAAGTGATTTGTCCGACATAATTTCGAAGAAATTTTGTTGTTGACGAATGTCCGAAGTATGATATAATTCAATATGTGTGTGTTTAAAACATATATAAAAAATATTATTAACCCAGTCAGTTCAAAACCTGAAGGGACTGAAGGGAGGGTAGTGTAAGTGTCTAGCGTAATTGTAAAAGAGAACGAAACTCTGGACAGCGCTCTTCGCCGCTTCAAGAGAAGCTGCGCCAAGGCCGGCATCCAGCAGGAAATTCGTAAGAGAGAGCATTACGAGAAGCCTAGCGTAAAGCGTAAGAAAAAGTCTGAAGCTGCTAGAAAGCGTAAGTATAACTAAATGCTGATGAGTTGTATGAGGGTCCCCTGCCTGGCAGGGGATCCTTTTTACATACAGGCACTGTTAAGTGCGGTATTCATTTGAAGGGATTTATGGTATATATGTAAATGTCCGGCTTCCGGACGGTGCCTTTCAAAGTCTGAACTTTCTGCAGAGGAAAACTATGAAGCTTTTTCTGTATCTTCTGGGAGCGCTGATCCTGCTGGGTCTGGCGGTCCTTGTGACTGACAACAACCGGTTTGTCATAAGAAAATATAAGATCAGGGGATCCGGGGTGAAAAAGCCTCTCAGGATCACTTTCCTGACGGATCTGCACGAGAACGCCTACGGCGCAGGCAACAGCAGGCTTTCGGACGCGATCCGCAGGACAAAGCCCGACCTGATCCTGATCGGGGGCGACCTGATCATATCCTCCACAGCCGGGAAAAGCAGAAACTGGATCCGCCATACGGCAGCGCTGATGCAGGGCATCAGAGGGATCTGCCCCATGTACTATGTGGACGGCAACCATGAAATGCGGCTCCGGGACCCCGAATACGGTCTGGAAGACTGCTACGGAGAACTGGAAAAGATCCTGAAGGAAGCGGGAGCCCTTCCCCTGCATAACTGCAGGACCCTCCTGGAGGAATACGGGGTCAGCCTCTGCGGGCTGGAGCTGGACAAGGACTGCTACCTCCGCTTTCGTCGGAAGGACCTTTCTCCTTCCGATATAGAAAAGAAGATCGGCAGGGCGGATCCGGACCGCTTTACCCTTCTTCTGACCCATAACCCGGACTATTTCAGGGTCTATGCCCTCTGGGGGGCCGACGCGGTCCTTTCGGGACACGTACACGGCGGCATCGTACGGATCCCCTTTACCAGACAGGGGGTCATCAATCCCTGCTTCCGTCTTTTCCCCCGGTATTCCGGTGGCAGATACGAAACGGAAACAGGAGAGGGGAAAGGGAAGCACAGCGCCTCCATGATCCTCAGCTGCGGCCTGGGCATGCATACACTGCCCGTCAGAGCATTCAATCCGGCGGAGCTTTCCGTCATCGATATTGTTCCGGAATCATGATCTATGAATAATGTGACACCCATACCGGTCAGACTGGAGGCCTTCGAAGGCCCCCTGGACCTGCTCCTTCATCTGATCGACAAGAACAAAATCAATATATATGATATCCCGGTCTCCGAGATCACAGACCAGTACCTGGACTATGTTCAGCAGATGAAGGAAGAAAAGCTGGAGGTGGCCAGTGAGTTCCTGGTCATGGCAGCCACCCTTCTGGACATAAAAAGCCGTATGCTCCTGCCCAGAGAGGAAAAGGAGGACGAGGAGGAAGAAGGAGATCCCAGGGAAGAACTGGTCCAGCGTCTTCTGGATTACAAGCTGACGAAATATCAGTCGGAAGAGCTGAAGGACAAAAGTCTGGAAGCCTCCAGAAATGTATTCCGCGGTCAGGACCTGCCCAGAGAGGTCAGGGACTATCAGCCGCCCATAGACTACGACGAACTTCTGGGAGATACCACTCTGAAGAACCTGACGAAGATCTTTGAGGATGTGCTGAAACGGCAGAAGAACCGTGTGGATCCGGTCAGGAGTACCTTCGGAAGGATCCGGAAGGAAGAAGTCAGCATCGAAGAGAGAACGGAAGAACTGCAGGAATTCTTCAGGAGTCATTCCAGGACCAGCTTCCGGGCGCTTCTGGAGGGACAGAAGACCAGACAGACTCTGATCGTCACCTTTCTGATCCTGCTGGACTTCATCAAGTCCGGCATCATCCATGTCAGACAGAGCCAGATCTTCGGCGAGATCGAGATCTTTGCGGGAGCCCTTCCCGCAGGCGGCATGGGCCCCCAGGAGACCATGCCCGGTACCAGAGCGGAAGCCAGAGCGCTCAGAAAGGCCCAGAAGCAGAAGGAGAAGCAGGCAGCTGCGAAAGCAGAAAAAGCCGCAAATGACCAGGAAGCGGAGGCGCAGATCCCTCAGACGGAGCAGCTTTCCCTTACTGAAGGAAGGACAGTCCCGGAGGCTGTATCTTCCCTTCAGCCCAGAGTGGTCCTCTCCCAGCCTGGACAGGGCGTAAGACAGGATCAGCTGAAGGACGCGGAAGAATATATCGTGACCCGGGTATCCGGAAAGAAAAGGGAAGAAGAGACGGACAGCAGTCTTAATATAGAAGAAAGTCCATCGGAAAAGGCTGAAGACAGGATTGAAATCCCGGAGGAAGAAAGTCCGGATGCCGGCCCCGCAGCCCCTGCAGAAGCAGAGGAAGCGGAGAATGAGGAGGCGGTTCCCGCAAAGGAGGGCGAAGTCCTGCCGGAGACAGAGTGTCCCGAAGAAGAGGAATCCGAAGAAGAATATGAGGACGATCCGGAAGAAGAGCCGGCTGAGTATGATCCGGAAGAATCCATGGAATCTGAAGAATCCGACGTGTATCGACTGATCCGGTCAAAGGACTGGGAAAGAGTCCTGGACGAATATATGGAGGACGAAGGCCTGGCGGATCTTCTTGAAGAAGAGAAAGCGGAAGATGCCGATGCAAAGGAGCTCCCGGATGCTTCTTTGGAGGAAGCGGAAGGCCCCATGCAGGACCGGACCGGGGACACAGAGGATTCACCTCTGACTGATTCCGAAGAGGCCGGGGAGGAAGAGGAAGACTTTCCGGTTTCCGAGGCGGATGAAGAAATGGCAGGCCCCAGGCTCAGGGAGGATGCATCTGCGGCTGAGCCTTCCGGAGAAGAAGCGTCTGTCTCCCCGGAGGAGGAAGTCTCTGAAGTTATATCTGCCGCAGAGGAAATTTGCGATCCGGCACGGGATATGAGGCCTGAAGCAGCAGAAGAAGAGCCCCCGGAAAGAGAAGAAATACTTGACAGGGAGACTTCTGAAGAGCAAGATACGGCAGTGAAGACATCTGCCTGTGAAGAAGAATCCGCCGGACCCGTTTCCCAGGCTCCCGGAGCCCCGGAGGAGACAGCAGGGGAAGAGGAAGAGGCAGGCAGAGAAAAGGAAGAAATACAGGAAGCCGCCCTGCCGGCCGAAAGACCGGAGAGCCGGGCAGAAGATCTGTCTGAAGGACCTGTGGAGGAAGAATGGAAAAAAGTCAGATACCTGCAGCCATCGAGGCTGTACTTTTCGCCATGGGCGGGTCGGTGGAAGTCTCCGAGATCGCTCAGGCCCTCGAAATCACGGAGCAGGATGCCTGGGAGGCAGTGGAAGCGATCAGAGAGAAGCTTGGCCATGAGGGCAGCGGCCTTCAGATCAATCGCTATGACGGCGCCGTGCAGCTCTCCACCAGAGCAGAATACTACGAATACCTGATCAGGATCGCTTCGGTTCCCAAAAAGCAGACCCTGACCAGCGCCATGCTGGAGACCCTGTCCATCATCGCCTACAGACAGCCTGTGACCAGAGCCGAGATCGAGCATATCCGGGGCGTCAACAGCGACCACTCCGTCAACAGGCTGCTCAGTTATGACCTGGTGGAGGAAGTGGGCAGAAAGGAAGCTCCCGGAAGACCTATTCTTTTCGGTACCACGGAACAGTTCCTCCGCACCTTCGGCATTTCCTCCCTGGCAGACCTGCCCCAGACGGACGCGGTCAGGATGGCCGAGTTCCGGCAGGAAGCGGAAGAAGAGGCCGGGGCCGATCTGGACATCTGAGAGCGTATATTAATGAAAATTAATAAACATGTTAAAAAGAGCGGAGACGGCACGGTCTCCGCTCTTTATGCGCACGGAAAGGAAATCGGCATATCCGTGCATCATGGCCTGCGGTGGGAATATTAAAAAATATTTGTTTGTAATATTGTTCTGTTTATTATATTGTTTTAAAAGTATGTCAAGTTTTTGCAATCCCTGTCTATGTGAACAAAATCGAAAACAATTATTAAATAAAAATGAACAGAATTCACAGTATGGTTTTAAAATCCTGTATGATATACTAAAATCGAAAATTTGCTGATTTGGCAGATTCAGTATCGGGCGGGAATGCAGTCCGCTGCAGACTTTCCGGATGCTAAATTATAAGTACAAATATGGAGGTCCAATATGAGCAGTACTTCAAAAGCGATGCAGAGAATCCTTGCTCTGCTCGACGACAACAGTTTCGTTGAGATCGGCGCCAAGGTCACGGCCCGCGCTACCGATTTCAATCTGAAACCGGCACAGACTCCCTCGGATGGTGTTATCACCGGCTACGGAGTGATCAACGGAAGTCTTGTCTTCGTATACAGCCAGAATGCAGAAGTTCTTGGCGGCAGCGTAGGCGAGATGCACGCCAGAAAGATCGCAGGTCTCTATGACCTGGCCATCAAGACCGGCGCTCCCGTGATCGGTCTGATCGATTCCACCGGTCTCCGTCTTCAGGAGGCATCCGATGCGCTCAATGCATTTGCGACTGTTTATGCCCAGATGGCCAAGGCTTCCGGTGTCATTCCTCAGATCACAGCTGTATTCGGCAACTGCGGCGGCGGTCTGGCCCTGATCCCCGGCCTGACGGATTTCACATTCATGGCTGAGAATGCGAAGCTTTTTGTTAACGCACCCAACGCTCTGGCAGACAACAGAGAAGACAAGAACGACACCGCATCCGCCGCAGCCAAGGCTGCATCCGGCATGATCGACGGCATCGGCTCCGAAGAGGAAGTCCTTGAAAAGGTCCGCGCTCTGGCAGCCCTTCTTCCTTCCAATAACGAAGACGAAGCCGCTGACGAATGCGACGACGAGCTGAACCGCAGCTGCGACGATCTGGCCGCATCCGCCGGCGATCCCGCACTTGTCCTGTCCATGATCGGCGACTACGGCGAGTTCGTGGAGACAAAGAAGGACTATGCAAAAGAGATGGTCACAGCCTTCACAAAGCTCAACGGCATTACCGTAGGCATCGTTGCCAACCGTACCGTCCTTTACAACGACGAGGCAGAGGCTGTCGAGAAGTTCGACGCCGCTCTGACCACCGGCGGCTGCTACAAGGCTGCAGACTTCGTGAAGTTCTGCGACGCTTTCAGCATTCCCGTCATCTCCCTGACCAATGCAGCAGGCTTTGCCGCTACCGAATCCGAAGAAAGAAAGATCGCCGACGCTGCCGGCAAGCTTACCTTCGCTTTCGCACATGCCACCACCGTCAAGGTTGGCGTCGTGACCGGCTCTGCCATGGGCTCCGCCTACGCTGTTATGAACGCAAAGGGCCTTGGCGCCGATCTTACCTTCGCATTCCCCGATGCCAAGATCGGCATGATGGATGCCGGCATGGCAGCCAAGATCCTGGCAGCAGGCAAGGGCGCTGACGAAGTCGCCGAGACCGCAAAGAAGTATGATGAACTGCAGAACAGCATTGAGAGCGCTGCAGCCAGAGGCTATATCGACCAGATCGTGGAACCTGCTGATCTCCGCAGATATCTGATCGGTGCCATGGAAGTTCTTTATACCAAGAGAGAGGACAGACCTTCCAAGAAACACGGAACAAAATAATAAAGGAGACACAGAAGTATGAAAAAATGGTTAGTATCTATGGCACTGATCGTATGTGTCCTTAGTTTTACCGCCTGTGGTTCCTCCCAAGAGACAGCAGTTTCTTCCTTTACCCCCGAAGAAGAGCAGAACTGGCTTGATTCCGGTCTTGCCTTTGTCCAGTCCATGGATCAGGCGCTTGAGACCCAGGGCATCGATGCCTATGCTGAGGACGAGCTGCTCGGACCCGCTCTGGAAGCCTATGCTTCTTCCAAAGAAGAAATGGGCCAGATCAACGGTTTTGAGGCTGTATCTGTCACAGAGGATGAGAAAGACGTCGTGATCACCGTCAATATCGACGGCACGGACCATGACGGCGAAGTCATTATTACCGTTTCGGAAGAAAAAGGCGAGTACAATATTTCCGGCATCACAACCAATACCATTTACAGCTTAAAGGAACTGATGATCCAGGCAGGCCTCAATACCCTTATGGGCATGGGCATTACCTTCGCAGTCCTGGGCCTGCTGATCCTGCTCATCTCCCTTTTTAAATTCATCCCCGTCATTCAGGCCAGGATGGAAGAGAACAGGAGAAAGAAGGCAGAAGCCGAAATGGCAAGGAATGCCGCACCGGCCCCTGCACCTGCTCCTGCAGCCCCTGCTGCAGAGGAAGAAGAGCTTGCCGATGATATGGAACTGGTCGCTGT
>DETN01000065.1 GCA_002362155.1 Lachnospiraceae bacterium UBA3287
CCGGTTCTCGAAGCCCTCCAGGTCTACCAGGTCCAGGACCTTCGTGACCTTGCGGGCGATCGCCTCGTCCTTCATCTTCTTCTGGCGCAGGCCGAAGGCGATGTTGTCGTAGATGTTCATGTGGGGGAAAAGGGCGTACCTCTGGAAGACCGTATTGATGGGCCTTTCATAGGGGGGCAGGGAGGTGATGTCCTTTCCGTTTAAGAGGATCTGTCCCTCCGTGGGAATGTCAAAGCCCGCGATCATGCGGAGCGTTGTGGTCTTGCCGCAGCCGGAAGGGCCCAGGAAGGTGACGAATTCGCCCTTTCTGACTTCCAGGTTGAAGTCGGAGACGGCGGTAAAGCCGTCTTCAAAGACCTTGGTGATGTGCTTCAGTTCGATGATGTTCTCATTCTGCATGATAGATCTCCCCTCTTTATTTACAGCCTGTCCTGCAGGATCTTTTTAAAATGTGGGCGGCGTGCTGACCCAGATGAAGCGGGCCGGCCTGGCCGTGGTATTTTCGATATAGTGGCCGGTGACGGAAGGGAAGTAAAAGCTCTCTCCTCCCCTGACCGTGTACTTTCTGTCTCCCAGATGGAGGCGGATCTTGCCCGAAAGCACGTATCCGAACTCCTCTCCCTCATGGGCCTCGTGGCGGAAAAGCTCCTGATGGGGTTCAAGGGTCACCAGCAGAGGCTCCATCCGGTTCTTCTGGGCCGAGGGCACGATCCACTGGATGGAACTGCCTCCCTCGTCGATTTTCTCAAAGAAGTCCTCCTCCGAAAAGACCACCTGGTCGGGCCGGGTCTCCCTGAAAAATTCCGAGGGGGTGGTCCCCAGACACTCGATCAGGTCCAGGAGGGTGACCACGGAGGGGGCCACCAGGCCGTGCTCCAGCTGGGATATATAGCCCTTGGTCAGCTCCGTCCTGTCCGCCAGCTCCTGCTGGGTCAGACCGTTGAGGCTCCTGAGCTCCTTGATCTTTTTTCCTATGTTCCTGTGGATCTGTTCCGCTTCCATATATTTTTCCTTTTTTCCGGGCCCCGGCGTCCGTTACAGTGTCATTAAACTTTTAATCATTTTTTGCTAAACCGTGGCATCCTTTTCGATTATAGTCTTATTAAACTTTTTGTCAATTAAAAAATGACTTTTTCCGCAGGCAAAAACAGGGGGAAAAACAGAAAAATACAGACAAATGCACGCAAAGAAGGGAAGATTCAGATATAGAGCGATAAAACACGGGAAAACGCGCAAAAAAAACCGCCCCGCAGGGAACATGGTCCCCGGGGGCAGCGCTGTTATTCCTGTTTCGAAAGCTCCCAGAAGGCCACCGCCGAGCATGCGGCCACGTTCAGGGAATCCACCCCGTGGGCCATGGGGATCTTTATGGTATAGTCGCACGCGTCTATGGTCTCTTCCTTAAGGCCTTCTCCCTCTGCTCCCAGGATGACCGCCAGCTTCTCCTCAGAGCGAAGGCGTCCGTCCCGGATGGAGACCGTATCTTTCCTCAGGGCCATGGCGGCGCATTTAAAGCCCAGTGACTGCAGGAGCCTTACATAATCCCTTCTGTTTTCCAGATAGGTCCAGGGGATCTGGAAGACCGTGCCCATGGACACCCGGGAGGCCCTGCGGTAGTAAGGATCCGCGCAGGCGGAGTTTAAAAGGACCGCCTCCATCCCCAGGGCCGCCGCGGACCGGAAGATGGCCCCCACATTGGTGGGATTGGTCACGTTCTCCAGAACGGCGATCCTTTTAAGGGGGGCGACAAGGTCCTCCACCGGGGCAAGGGCCGGCCTTTCCATGCAGCAAAGGAGCCCCCTGGTCATGGGGATATTGGTGAGGGCCCGTATGGTATCGCTCTCTCCCGTAAAGACCGGTATGTCCCCCAGCTTTTCCAGGACCTGGGCGGCCTCTCCCTTTGCCTGCTTTCTTTCCGCCAGGGCCGATACGGGCCTTATGCCCGCCGCAAGGGCCCTCTCCGCCACTTTGGGAGACTCAGCGATAAAAAGTCCTCCCTCCGGTTCATAGAAATGGCGCAGCTGGACCTCGCTCAGCCTTGCAAAGACGTCCAGTCTTTCGTCGTTAAAATCCGTGATCTCGATCAGTTCTCTCATTGATCTCCTCCTGCCTTTTTCTCTGCCCTCCCATCATAGCAGAAACCGGGCCTTTGGAGCGGCCCTCCTGTGAAAATATGCCCAAAATCTTTCCAAGTTTTCTGTAGCGGGAAAGGTAGTATATAATCAGTATGAGAAACAACGCCATGGAGGAAATCAGATGGCCGGCAATGATCTGCGCATCGGAAACATCGCAAAAATATATTATGACACTGTACTGAACCAGAGCACGCCCAAGCAGCTCCGCCTTCTGGACGCCTTTTTCCCGGACCTGCTGGTCAGGGAGGTCCCTTCGGACCGGCACACCAAGGTCCCCGCGGAGTTCAACGACCTGGACGGCTACATCCACGCCGTCCGCTGCGGAAAAGGCTTCTACACGGGCAGCTCCCCCCGGGTCATCCAGATCCTGGGCCGGCTCACCGGCACGGCCAGGGGGAGCGTGGAAAAGGAACGCCGCACGGCAGGCATGATCCAGACAAGGATCGCAGGAGACCTGGCCAACGACATACAGAAGGCGGAAGCCTTAAGGGACCTCTGGGCAGTGCGCTTTGCCTCCATGGACCAGGAGCAGCTGGACCTCTTCATCGACCAGTTCACGGACTACCTCAACGCCATGGCCAGGGAGCGCACGGAAATGTCCCCCGCCGACAGGGAGAACGAGCTCTTTCCCATCCGGGAGGAGGTCTTCCACGATCTCTGGTACAACATCGCCGCCGAATGGACCGCCGGCTACATCGACGGCTACGCCAACGCCTTCACCTGGCTGACCCTGGGCGCCCTTCTCAGGGACGAGATCTACCGGGTCATCTACGTCTACGATCCCCAGTTCGTGCCCCGCAGGGAGCATCCCATCCATGCGGACCATGACTACTACTACGAAGGAGACGACCTGGACAGGCGCTTTCCCGGCATCGAATGGTACTGCGACCGGTGCGGCGCCTACCTCAACGACCAGGAGGGCTTCGACGACCACCATCACTTCTGGAAATGCAGGGTCTGCGGCTACAAAAACCCCATCGGGATCGAAGAGATCTACGACAGCGAGGAGGACTACAAAAACCACATCCCCACCGACAGGGACATGTTCTTTAAGGCCCTGCGGGAGAGGACGGAGGAGCTGGAAGGAACAGACCCTCCGGGGAATGAATAAGACATATGCAGAAAAAGGCAGCAGGGGCCGCACATTTTTAAAAAAGTGCGGCAGCCCTGCTGCCTTTTGTCTTTTCTCTCAGGATGCCGGAAGCCCTGTTTAAAAGCCGGGCTCGCGGAAATCTCCTCCGTTATAGATATAGTCCATCACTTCCTGGGGAAGGTTCTCGGCATGATAGCCCTTCATCATATCCTTCATTTCCAGATATCTTTCCAGGACCGGGTCCCAGGCCCCGGCATAGGAAGCCTCTCCCCTGTGGTCGGAAAGCTCTATGCTTTCCTCGATCCTGCCGGCGAGCCAGGCGGTCGTCTTCTCCGCGCCGAAGCAGTTCAGATGGTCTCCCTTGTCCAGAGTATCACTGGACCAGTCCAGACCGATCTCATCCACGGACAGGTTGCAGTCCAGGTAGCGGATCTCATTTTTATCCGCCAGCTTCTGCAGGCCGTTGTGCTTGGCCATGTGATAGTTGATGGGGGAGGGGGCGGACCAGAGAACGGGCTCTGCCCCGTTCTTCCTGCACAGGGAGCAGATTCTCTCCATCCAGAAGGCGGGCATCATCTGGATGTCCTCCGCCTTCTCCGTGGGCTTCATGTAATCTGTCTCGCCCTCGTAGGGATTCGAGAATCCGTTGAGGATATAGCCCTTGAAATAGAGCCTGTAGCCTCTCTCCTTCCAGACATACTTCCAGACGTTGTGGAAGCGCAGCCCTTCAAAGGCGTCGTAGAAAAATTCTGCCGTCATGCTCTTGGCAAGCCGCTTTTTTTCCGACCGGTAGAGCAGGTTGCTTTCCACCAGGACCACCTTGGGGGACTGGGTCCGGAACATCTTTTTCACCACCGTGTAACATTCTGGAAGAGTCAGGCCGTCGCAGCCGATGTTCAGAGCGGTATATCCCTTATCCTCCCAGATGGTCATGGGATTGAAGTCCATGCCGCTCTCGCTGTCGCCCACGTTGATGATATCGATGGTCTCAGGCTCTTCGCAGCTGAGCATGGCCGTTCTGGCGTTCCTGTCCTGAATATAGCCCTCCGGATACCATCGTTTCGGGGAAAAGACTGTATTCAGCACCAGCAGAAGGACCAGAAGGCCCGCCAGAAAGCCGGCAATTCTGAGTACGGTGTTCTTATAGCGCACGCGATGTACCTCCGTGCTTTGCGTTTCAGGTTTACAGAAATCAGAAGCCCGCGTAGATCAGCTCCACGGCCTGGAAACCGGCCCCGTAGGCGCCGAAGATCAGGATGGCAGCGATCAGCAGGTAAAAGACAGACCAGCGAATGAGGACGGGGCCCTGCAGGATCTTCTCCTTCAGTCCCAGCTCCTTCTCCCGGCAGATATCGATGATCAGGATCACGACGATGCCGAAAAGAATGGCCAGATAGTCCGCCTTTTCCAGCAGGATGGCCCTCTGGTCGGTCAGGATGTCCCATACCCCTCTTTTGGGGAAGAAGCTCCCCGTAAAGAGATGGGAGAACAGGGTCAGGCCCTGATGCATGGACTTGGCCCGGAAGAACAGCTCGCCGGTAAAGATCACCACCCAGGTCCGCATCATGTTGAGAGCGGCGTACCAGGGGGTCTTTGCGGATATATGCAGCCTCTCCTCCAGTTTGTCAATGTAAGGCATGAGGGCCGTCTCCGCCAGAAGGATGGCAAAGTAATAGAAGCCGTAAAAGATGTAGGTCCAGCTGGGACCGTGCCAGAGGCCCGTGGCCAGCCATACGGGCAGAAGGGCCATGGCGGAGGTCCCTACCATGGAAGCATACTTGCCGTATTTTTTACGCAGCTTCTTGTTGACATTCTTGACGCTCTTCGACATGGATACCGCGTAGAACAGGTAGGTCCTGAACCAGGTGCCCAGGGAGATATGCCAGCGCCTCCAGAAATCCGCGGCGTTCTGGGCCATAAAGGGCTGGCGGAAGTTCTCCGGAAGCCGGATGCCCAGCATCTCGGCGCTGCCGATGACCACGTCGATACTGCCGGAAAATTCCATGTACAGCTGAATGGTGTAGGCTACGGCGCCCAGAATGACCATGATGCCGTACATGTGATTGTAGTTGTCATAGACGCAGGTGACCACGCGGGCCAGCCGGTCCGCCACCATCATCTTTTTAAAGAGGCCCAGCAGGATCCTGAAGAGGCCGGAGGAAATCCGGTCAATGTAAAGGGATTCTCCCTGCCACAGCTGCATGGCCGTATCCTTGTAGGAGGCAATGGGGCCTTCCATGACCTGGGGAAAGAAGAGGATGAAGAGTCCCAGGCGGAAGGGATTATGGTCCGCCTGGATCTTTTTCCAGTACACATCCACCAGATAGCCGATGGCCTCCAGGGAATAGAAGGAAATGCCGATGGGGAAGAAGGACCATGAAGGGATCTTCAGACGGATCCCCCCCAGGGACAGGAGGCCTGCTATGTTTTCCAGGGTAAAGTGCAGATACTGGGACACGAAAAGGACCGCCAGAATGGCCAGGATGCCGAAAACAAGGATCCTCTTCGCTGTCTTCTCCGTCTTCTCCTTCAGCTCCTTTTTCCCGGCTTTATCCAGGGAAGGGAGCTTTTCCTCCGTCTCCTTCCTTACCCGCTCCATAAGGACGCCGCACTGCCAGATCAGGACCGTCAGCGCTATGGGAATAAGGATCCATTTGCTGTTGGCCAGGAAAAAGAGGCAGCTGAAAGCAAGAAGGATATAGGGCCTGACTCTGGCGGGGACCAGCTGGTAAAAGATCAGTACCAGCGGCAGAAATACCAGAAGATACAGGTTCTCATGATAGGCCAAGTTTAATCCTCCAGTTTAGACTGAATCAGGTTCCAGATCGCCTCTGCGCTGTTGAAGTTTTCTACGGTCATTTCGGAGGCGCTGATCTCCACGTCGAATTCTTCCTCGATCTCGGAAATCAGAGAGATAATGGCAAAGGAATTCAGCAGATGATCGTCGATCAGTGCCGTCTCGTTTTCATAATCGATGGAATCATCGATCTCTTCCAGGATCTCCAGCAGTTTTTCCATAGTCTTTCCTACTTCCTTTCCGCCCTCTCAGGGCTGTTCAGTTCAAAAGTCTCCATCCTCTCCCGTACGCTTCTGAAGCCTTCCTCCCGGCTGCACAAAACTACCTGTGGCAGCTCGTGGCTCAGAAACAGGGACATGCCTTCCATGGCGCAGTATGCGCCGGCCTGATCGAAGGAGAGCACATCTCCTTCCTCAATACCGTTCAGCCGGCAGGACTGAACGAGTATATCATTTACTGTACATAAAGATCCGCAGACTGTCCACTCCGAAGTGGCATCTTTCCTGTCGGGGATCTGACGGATCCAGGGCTCGTACATGCC
>DETN01000162.1 GCA_002362155.1 Lachnospiraceae bacterium UBA3287
TGGGCCCTTACGCACCTGCGGATCCCGCCCGAAGGGCGTTCTCACCTCGCCAGGGTTATCCGGCGGTCTTATATCCCATGCACACTTCCCTTCCCCTATGGGATGTTTAATGCATGGACGCAGAGGGCGGGACGGGTGAAGTATCCCGCCGTGCCTGTATATCCGGTACAGACGGCAGCGCCTGCTGCCTCCCGGATGTTCTCGCCGGTAACGTAGTCCTGAAAGGACTGAGGCTGATCAACCAGGCTTACAGAGAGGATATTGTCATCTCCTCTGCAAGCCCCATCCATTCAAAAGGAATGGGTGGGGTGATTGACGACAGTATCTGCCTTGCTGCGGTTCTGCTGGCCGTAATAGCCCGAATTGGTATAGTAATTTATCAGATCGCTGATCGAGGAATCTCTGTCCACGTCATTTTTCTTTACGGTCTTCTGACTGCCGTCTTCGAAGAAGCAGGAGCAGGTATCGGAGGACTTGCCAAAGCCGGTCAGGATTCCGAGACCGTGTTCTTTGTCCAGACCATAATGAAATTTTCTTTCATACCACATAGAAATACACTCTTTCTTTTTCGGCAGGGAGCGCGAAAAGCAGGATTTAAAGCAAACAGAATCAGTATATGAACCTCCACCCCCATGCGGTGCTGAGCCGCGTCCTATGGAGGTGGTATCAAAGCCCCTTCGGGCTTTAGAAACCCTCCGGTTTTCCAATTTTTTGACCGTTGTGCCGCTTTCCCCTTTCGGACCGTTTCCGGCCGGCCGTACGAGTACGGGACTGTCCATGAGCCCCCTATCCGTCGGGATCTTTCACAGCTCTCCCTCCGGAATACCTGCTGCGGATCTTTACGCGGTCCGCGCGCGATGCAGATCTCTGAAACCTATTGTTTCAGGATATGCAGGGAAACGGAAATCCTCCGTTCCCTCCCATGCATCAGGAAACGCCCCCTGCAGGATGTTCGCCGCACCGTTGCAGTCGGCGTTTATGGTGTATCCCTTCCGGCACATATACAGCCCACGGGCGGTGCGCTTCCCGGAAAAGACCGGTCTGTCTTCCTCTTTCCCGTATACCGGCATCCGGTCCATGGCGCTGATGTCTGCCTTCGAAGTGTAGGACTCCTCCTGCTCCACGATGACGATGCCCTCCTTCGCCGCCTTGTACGCGATCAGCTTCCGCAGCATGTCATGGGGAACGCTCCCGAAGCTCTGATTGTTCGCCTTTCCAATGTCCATGGCCTGCTTCCAGCCCCTGTTCGTCCCGATGACCAGCGTTCCGACGCCGTGCTCCACGCACCAGCGTATGATATCCGTGGACACCTTGTGCATCACGTCGCGCATGAATCCGTCATGGTGCAGGGACAGTCTCTTTAAGTGCGCGCTGTCGGCATGCTTATGCTTCGTCCCCTTCGTGATGATGCTTACTGCCTCAGCCCTCCTCTTATGGAAGGACCTGCTCTCGGAAAGGACGGCACCGCCTTTGTATATCCTGGACGCGTGGTCCGTCGATACGATGGCTGCGATGTTGTCGGTTCCCAGATCCAGTCCCGCCATGTTCGGGCGGGAGACGGAAACGGTGAGGTTCTCCGTCTCCAGCACCAGTACGAGCATGATCTTTCCGTAGTAAGGCTTTACCTGGACCTCCTTCAGCCTGCACCCCTCCGGGATGTGGGGGAGGTAAAGCCTTTCCTTCATGAGCGGGAGCTTCAGCTTTGCGCCGTCATATTTCCTTCCGGCAGCACCGGTGCCGCCGGCGTCGATGTCCCTGTACACGGGGTACAGCACGGCGTCCTGGTTCGAGATGTAAAACGTGTGGCGGTCGTTCTTCAGATAGCCCGGCATGCGGGGCCTGCCCGTGAACTTCCCCGGATCACGTTTATATTCCTTCAGGGCGGAAAGCCATGCCTTGAAGACACCCACTGCCTCCTTCAGGGTCCTCTGTGACGTCTGCATGGGGAGCCCTGCGAAGAAGTCCGGGTTTTTGTCTGCGCGCATGATGGCGTCCAGCGCACGGTATGATAAGACCCTGCGCACCTTTATGTGCGGGTATGCCGCCTGCATGACGCGGATCTCCTCAAAGATATCCTTCTCGTTATCCGTCCGTTCCTTCTTGTCCCAGCCGGTGAATACCTGGCGGATCCGGAACAGCGCGGCATTGTAGAGGCACTTCGAGAGCTTCGAGGCATTGTCCATATGTTCAAAATGAAGAGGGTGTTTGCTCTTTGACAATACTGTCGTATCCGCGAAATACATAAATGGCTGCTCCTTTGATAAACCATCTGATTTATGATATTATTTTACCATAGTTTACAATGGATGTAAAGGAGTTAACCAAACAAATGTGCGAAGCAAAAAAAGACCGTCTCTACTACACGAACCGCCACAGCTGCTTTCTCCTGCAGTACCACATGGTGCTGGTGACAAAGTACCGGCACCCGGTCCTGACGGGCGGCGTAAAAGATATCGTATACGATACGATCCGCAGTATTTTCGAAGAAAAGGGGCTCGTGATCATGGAGATGAACGGAGAGGCGGACCATGTCCACATCCTGTTCGAGGCCGATCCTTTTACCGCCCCGGGGAGCCTCGCCAACATAGTGAAGACGAAGACTTCCCGGTTCGCAAGAAAACAGTACGGGGAAACGGTACTCAGAAAATACTACTGGAAACCGTATTTCTGGTCCGACAGCTATTTCGTCGCAACGGTCAGCGAGAATTCTCTCGCAGTGGTTCAGGATTACATCCGGAACCAGTAAAGTTTGCTTTGGCATTCACCCACGTCCATGCGGTACAGCAGCTCCTATGGACGTGGTACTCTGCTGCTTCGCTTTATAGAACATGGCCCCCGGGGTCAACGGAAAGGAATCTTCCGGACCGGGACAGTGCAGTTTTCTCCCGGTCGTGGTACAGTGATGAGTGAAAAAAGAAATGATAAAAATGCAGGACCCGGACGGGGGCCTGCCTTCAATGACAAAGCGAGGTGAAATTCATGGCGAAAGAACGTACTGTACCTGAAAGTGTGGACCTTCCGGTCATCTGTCCCTTCTGCGGCAGAGAATTTGATTACACAATGTATCCCGTGATAAAGATTCCGGGAGACAACAGGCTGAAAAAGCAGCTGCTGAACAAGGATCTGTATTTCCCGACCTGTCCTTACTGCAGAGAACAGTTCAAAGTAAAGCCCAACTGCGTCTATTTCGACGCCAGAAAAGCGGAGATGTTCATAGTGACGGATGCAAGCGATAAAAAGATAGAAGAAATGGTGAAGACCGGAGATATACTTCCGGAGGATGTTCGTTCCCCGGAAGATATCCCGCCTTTTATCGGAAGTCTCTTCAGGCGGAGGATCGTCCGCGACGTGGATGCCTTCAGGGAGAAGATCCTGCTTTCGGACTGCAGCTATGACGACCGGATCATGGAGCTGGTAAAGCTTGCTCTGTCCAGGCTCCTGCAGAAGGACAGTGGGCAGCATGTTTACAGGATCTTTCTGGATCAGGCTTCCGGAAATATGCTGACCTTTGCTGCGGTCCTGGGGATGCGTCCGCCTTTTGAGAATGTTGAGGTCAGGACAGAGGCCAGCATCTATACCAAATATAAGAATAAATATCTTCATCGGATCGGGGATCCCAGGGAAGACAGGTATATTTTTACCGACCAGAAGTGGGCCGAGGAATCCGGGCTGTTAAGTGACGAAGACGAAGGATATATTATGCCGATGAAGTGAGGGAATGCTTTTCAGGTAAACTGACATAACAGGCCGGAAGCATGCTTTGTCCAGAGAATTTTTTGCAGGGCACCGGCCCGGAATCCGGCCGTTAAAAATGACCTCCGGGGAGAAGCACCGAACCCCGGAGGTCATTTTTCCGTCTGACCAGGCAGTCCCGCATATTTATGTCCATACTTCGCATTTCTCCCGGATTAAACTGGTACCCGTAGAGAGGACAACGCCATGACAGGCGGCACCCCTCTTCGGGTGCTTTTTTTATGAGCGAAAGGAGGCTGCAGATGTACGTAATGGAAACAGAAACAACAAAACTGGAGAAGGTCTCAGCGATGGCAGAACAGGTGGAGGCCCTGTTCCGGGACATGCGGTGGGAATTACAGGACATGGCCAGACGATACGATGAAGCTATGAAAAGGATTTCAGAACTGGAATCAGATAAGATCTGGCTTGAGGATCTTCTTACCGGCAGGGAGGTGATCTGAAATGAGCTATAGTACGGATGAAATCAGGATCCTTGAGGATAACCCGTATATTCGGATGGCCTCACCACTGACTTTTGTGATGAAAAATGAACTCTGTAAAGAACTTTTCAGGAAGTGGAAAGCGGAAGGGAACTGCAGGGAGATCAGAGAAGAATTGTGCCGGCACGGTATTCCCAATGACCTGATCAGTGAGCGCTATGTATCTGCAGTGGAATGGGGATTTCAGCGGGATCTTTCGATGTTGTATGGCGTCAGTCTGTCTAACAGGGCCTGTGATATTGCACTTGTTGCAAGCGGGCTGTTCACTGCACAAAAACAGAAGGTCGTCTGGGATCCGAAGTTCAAGAGATCTCTTCTGGAAGGCTTTCCGGGAGTATCCATTGAGGAGGGTATAATACAGGCAGGACTGGCTATAGAGATGGTCGGGACTCAGAGAATAACAGCACTCCGCCATATCTGTAAAGTAAGGGCAGAAAAAACTGAAAGAGCCCTGGACTGGACCGGTCCTGAAAACAGCCCGGATGATGATTATGAAGAAAAAGAAGATGTCTGGCGGTATGTCAGACATCCCTATATATCGAAAGTGTATGGGAACAGGACCCTTTCCCTGAGAGATTCTTTCTATAATGAAGCTGCTGTCCTGGAGGAAGTGCCGGTCCCGAAAATACTCGAACTGTATGAGATGGATCCGGAGATCCTGGGAAAGAAATGTGTTTCCGAAATACATCGGAGGCTCCTCACCTGGAAGCGGACTGATGAAAGACAGGAACAATGGAACGAACAGGTACTGAGGATCCAGATGAAAAGATACCGGATGCTGCAGGCACAGACGGAAAAGGCCTTTGAACAGATCCGTTCGGCGGCCGCATCGCTCCGCCCGCTTCAGAAAAAGCAGCTGTGCCTTGACCTGTCGGGTTACCCGACCAGGGAAGAGTATCCCTGTGGCATGAGCATACGGCAGATCCTCGAAAAAGCAGGCATATCAAAAACGGTGTATTACAGGGCCATCAATGATAAAAGCTATGGCCTTTCGGAAGAGCGCCGCGCGGACAGGGACCGGGAAGACTTTGCTAAGATCATCAGGGTAATGGAATACAAAGGGTTCGGTAAGGGCGTACGGCAGATCTACATGATGATGCCTGACCTTACCGGGGAGACCTTCGCTTTGAGCAAGATCCGCCGCCTGCTCAGACAGAACGGGATCAAAACGAAGATACGGGGGAGGAATCCGGCAAGGCAGAGGATGGACAAGTTCCTGGAGAAGAACCGGAGGCCCAACCTCCTTAAAAGGGAGTTCCGGCTGCACCGGCCAGGTGAGGTGCGGCTTACAGACGTGACGTACCTCTATTACGGGAAGGGAGAAGAAAAGAAAGTGGCCTACGGTTCCTCCTGTATCGATCCTGTGACAGGGAGGCTCCTGGTCTTCCATATATCTGAGAAGAATGATCTGGAGCTGGCCCTGGATACACTGGAGAAGCTGTCGGATCATCCTGCTGTGGAGGGCGCCCTGTTCCACTCCGACCAGGGGATCCTGTATTTCACAGATGACTTCCAGGACAGGGTGAAGGAACTGGGGATGACGCAGTCCATGTCCAAGCGGGGGAACTGCTGGGACAATGCGCCCCAGGAGAGTTTTTTCGGCCACTTCAAGGATGAATGCCCCTACGGAGACTGCGGGAGCTTTGAAGAACTGTGTCAGATGATCGAAGGATACGCATGGTACTATAACAATGAACGCCGGCAGTGGGACCGGAAAAGGATGACGCCCATCCAGTACGAGGAGCATCTGCTGTCCCTGGACGAGGAAGGATTTGAAGAGTACATGCGAACAGAACGGGACAAGTATGATAAGATGAAGGAAAACGCGCAGAAGAAAGCGAAGGAGCGTGCAGGAACGCTCGGCGTATGAGATAAATGGAGGATCAGGACCATGACAGATGATAAGAAGATAAAGAACGGATACGACCGCGGGGATGACCTGGATTTCGTTACTGACAGCCCAAAGATGGTGGACGGGGTAGAAGTCCTGGGGCCTGGCTATGAAAAGGTGCTGGACAACGGTATGGTACGTGACCTTACCAGTAACGGCAGGATCGTATATACCCACGATTTTTATGTCCTCCTGTACAAGAAGCTGGAATCCGGGATGGACTCTGTCGCCGCATACGAATCCCTGGGGTTCGACACGAAAGTGACCGGCAGGGAGCGGGCTTACCAGGCAGCGAAGCGTGCCAGGGAGAAAGCGGCGTCCAACAGGCTCTATACAGTGGATCCGGGCAGTTATGACGGGTCCGTTTCTCCGGAGGATATGCTGAAGATGGCAGATCTTTCAAAGGATGAACTGATCGCTTATCTGAAGGCCCGCAACTACTACATGGAGGCGCTGGTGGAAGCCCAAAAAAAAACGAGATCTGTATTGGAGGACATACTTTCATCGTCGAAGCCCAGGCGGTGAAGTTCGATGTTTTCCTGATGGTGGATTCCTTTATCTATAGACAGAAGGAACTCGGTTTTGGATACTCACAGGAGCAGTGCTGCCGTATGTTCGGCGTCTCCCGCTCCGGCTACTGCGCATGGAAGGCAAGGCGCATAAAGCTGGAAGAGGCGAGGGCCGCGAAAGGCATGGAAAAGGAAAAGCTGAAAGATATGTTCCGGGAGATCGTAAAAAAGCTCTGCTATGTGCCGGGCAAGAGGACCTTCCGGACTTTTCTGTGGAGGGACTACGGGATCTCCATTTCCGTGAAGAAATGCCGACGGATCATGGATGAGATGCATCTGATACCGAACCGTCCGAAGAAGGATGCCTATAAGAACCGGGCCACCAACGATCATGAGACGAAAGCGCCTTCGAATCTGGTGGGCCAGAACTTCAGGACAGCGCCCCGTCAGGTCATCCTGACTGATATCACATACCTTTATTACGGCATTGACCGCAGTCTTTTCTATCTCTGCGCTTTTAAGGACGCCTATACGATGGAGATCCTGAGCGCCGCGGTCAGCAGGACGATGGATGTCTCCCTGGTAAAGGAAGCCTATGAACGGATGATGAGAGACCATGGCAGCGAACTGCACGGTCCCGGTGTCCTGCTCCACAGCGATCAGGGATCTCAATATATGTCCACGACTTTTAAGGAACTGCTCAGCAATGACGGGCTCATCCAGTCAGCTTCCCGCCGGGGCAACTCCCGGGATAATGCGCCCATGGAGTCCTTCTTCGGCAGGATGAAATGCGCCATCCTGGACCTTGTGGCCCTCTGCAGTACATACGAAGCGGCCGGGAAACTTGTCATGAACTACGTCCACTCCTATAATCACGAGATCTATCAGAACGGCCTGGCCGGCCTTACCCCTGCGGAATACTACATCTATGTCACAACAGGAGTCTATCCCTGTGAGGATTACTACGGAGTGAAGCCTGATGAGATGATGACAGTGGGCGATCTTGTGAAAAAGCGTATGGAAGAGGCTGCCGTGAAGGAAGAGAAGCGCCGGAAGAAGTATGCGGAAAAGAAATGTCATGACAGAGACAATGAAGATAAGAAAGAGGATGACGGCAGGCTGACCTGCCCGCCGGAGATCCGTACTGCCAAAGATGTCACTGTGCTCCGGCGGCTGATCAGCCAGCATAAAGGAATACAGAAAGAAGCGGCCGCCTGGATCGAAAAGAACAGGGAGTCTATTTCAACTTCAGAGGAAGCGGTAGGCCGCCTGGAAAAGACGCTTCAGAAAGCCAGGGCAGCGCAGGATTTCGTGAAAGGGCTTCCTGAAAAAGAACGGCTGGACCTCTGGTATTCAAAGAACTGGGATAAATACCCGCAGTTGAACTATCGTAATGAAATGGACGGACTATACAGGAATTCACCGCTCAGGAAGTTCCATGAAGAGAATGGTGAACTTCTTACAGGACGAAAGTATAAAAAATATCTTGCCTGAAATGATCGACTGAGGTCCGTTCCTCTTCCCGGAAAGTCAAGGGTGAAATGCACCGCGCCCGGCGCGGCCCTTGACTTTCCGGGATCCCCGCCGTCCGCTCCCTGTCGCGCGACGGGAAGCAGACACAGATCAGAGCTTCCCCGTCGCCCGCAGCATTGTACGGCGGGGACCGATCCACTTGAAAACTGACAGCGGGGGGCAGTTCCCCCCTCCCGTCCCCCCAGGGGGAGGCGCGCTCTGAAAAGCAGACGGGCCTCCTGCTGGGCTTTTTGCGTTCTGCCAGAAGCTGTTCCTGTCTATAAGGTGTTCCGGGATGTCTTCCTGATGTCCCGACATGTCTTCAGTGAGTCCCGCTCTGTGTTTAATGAGTCCCGCTTTCTCTGAATCTTGTCTGCATCCTGTCCCGCTATGTCAAAGCCATGTCCCTGCCTGTCTTAAGTATGTCCTGCTATGTCTGAAATAAATCCCGATCTGTCTAATTTTTGTACTTGACAAACGAACCGGTTTAGATACACTGCACCGCAGAAAAAGTGCAGAAGTAAAAGTAAACTATGACACAGCCATAATTTCCAAATATGCAGGAAATGGAAATTAAATAATTGCCATAATATGGAAACTACGGTAACATAAGTGGTATAAGAAGAGGATTTGAAAGGAGGAGACGGAAGTATGACGATCGAAGAGATGCGGGAAAGGAAGAAAGAACTTGGGTTTACGAATCAGATCATTGCGGACCGCACAGGGATCCCCCTCAGTACGGTGCAGAAAATATTTGCGGGCGCAACAGCATCGCCGAGAAAGGAGACAGTCCGGGCCCTCGAAGCGCTTCTGAAACCGCAGAGTGGGGGAAGATACGGAGACCCCGGCCATGAGGCGCGGGGACTCAGGGAAGCACCGTCAGTCTATGGAAGAGGTGCCGGCCGGATCAGGGATGAAGGGATGATCGTAAAGTCACACAGCGCGGCAGGAGGGGGGATCGGACCCTATACGCTGGATGATTATCTGAAACTTCCGGACGACCAGCGGGTGGAACTGATCGACGGCTTTTTTTACGATATGGCCGCTCCTACGACAATTCACCAGAGCATTGCGGGCTTTCTCTATAAAAAATTTCTGGATTATGTTCTGGAGAACAGAGGCCCCTGTTATCCCTTTATTTCCCCTGTGGATGTACAGCTGGATTCGGACGATAAGACTGTGATCCAGCCGGACGTGCTCATTGTCTGCGACAGGAGTAAATTCAGAAACGGAAGAATTTTCGGTGCGCCGGACCTTATAGTGGAAGTTCTGTCGCCTTCATCCAGAAAGAAGGACATGCATATAAAACTTTCCAAGTATTATGATGCCGGCGTCAGAGAATACTGGATCGTCGATCCGGAGAAAAAGATGCTGGTACAGTACGACATGGAACATATGGAACTGCCGGCGGTCTATAACTGCGAATCAGAGATCCCTGTTCTGATCTGGAACAGCGGCTGCAGGATCGATCTCTCTGAGATGTTCGATACCATTGGATTCCTTTGGGAGACAGATCAGTGAACCGCGATAAATCGTGAGATTGCAAAGCCCTGGGCGTTATACCTGACCTGCGGCTCCGGGGCAGGTGGTTATACAGTCCTGACGGGCACAGGCAGTGCTGCCTGCAGATAAGAAGTCAGTCATACCTTTCCGGCTTAACATAAAAAGGTCCTGCTTCCGGCAGGACCTTTTTGGTGTCAGATATTAAGAAAAAATCTTTCGGGAGAAAGTGAACGCAGGATATTTTGAGCGCTGTTCCAACAGGCTTTTTCCTGAACCGGCTCTGCATCACCAGTCAGGATCCTCGTCGTCATCCTCCTCATCATAATCCGGATACTGCTCAGGCGCCTCGCCCTTGGAGCGGAGGATCACGTATCCGTCTGTACTGCCTGCCTCTTCGCGGAGAACGCGGCATTCAAAACGCCACTCATCTCCGTAATCAAAGAGATAGAGGAATTTCTTGCCCTTAAACAGGGAGAGATCACGAAGGCGGTAGTCCGAGGTAAGGCGTCCTTCCCCGTCCCCGGGGCAGAAATAGGCGTCCCAGTAGCTCCAGGCCCTGTTGTCCATGAAGAAGGCATACAGATGATCATTGTAGAATGCAAAAACCTCCTGGATGATTTCATGCAGGTCATCCAGAGTGATATCGGCAGAGACCCGGATATGGCGGTAGCAGCCGGTATAGGGGGAGACACTGATCACATAGGAGAGAGGCTCTTCCGCTTTTCTTTTCCTTCCTCCGGCCTTTTTCTGTGATTTTCCGGTCTTTCTGCTGCTTTTTCCGCTTTTGCCGCTGCTTTCCGCAGGGAGATCCTGCCGGACCCTGTCTATTCTCTGCAGCAGACGGCCGATGCGCTCTTTCATGGCAGAAGGGACTCTGGGATTCCTGGACAGTTCAGTCAGCGACTCCGTTATGTCTTCAGGGACGAAAAGCATGAGCTCGTCTTCCATCGATTCGATCTCATCCAGCATCATGTGGAGACCCTTTTCGATCTGGGAAGCGTACTCTGAATCCGTAAGAGGAGCGTCGTCATAATCCGCTCCGCCTTCTGACATATGGTCGAAGAGAGAGAAAAGCGCCGCATCCAGATCGGGCAGGTCGTGATTCTGTTCAAGATCGACAGAGATCTTTTTCATTGTATCTGCGAGAAGAGTATATGTCCGTCCGCTCTGGGCCAGAACCTTCACCGGACGTTTTTTTCTCTCTGCCAGAGCATCCATAAACTGAGAGAGAAGTTCATCGTGACCGGATTCATAATTTTTAGTGACAGCAAGGCTTATAACGGTGCCTTCCGATTCCTCCACAGCCATCAGAATGGCAGGATAATAGGGTGCGGCGTCGGGATCTTCATGTATGGGATTGTTCATCCAGGTGACGCGGCAGTCAATGATCCCGTCCTGCTTCTTTTTGCGGATCTTCTGAAGGAGTACTTCGTTATCGAACTGTCCTGCGGGGAAAGAAGTCTCGCGGCGGCCCGGAAGCGGGACTGTGCCGTCAGGAACGTAGCCCTTCCCGGTGCGGACCAAAACAGGAACTTCATGCACGTCCCTGTAGTCGATCCGGCGAAGCTGCTCTGCAAAGCCGGGATCGGCCTCAAGCTTTTCATAGAGCGCCATGGAAGCCTCCAGGCCCTCTGCCAGAAGGTCCAGATCGCTTTCCTCTGTTACATGCCAGGGAGCATGAAAAGGTATGAATCTGGTGAACTGGGGATAGGCGTTGGCTCCTCTAAGGCGTATACCGCGGGACCTGGCATATGCTCTTACCTCCTCCAGCTCCGGGGGATCCATATATTCCTTGTTCTCGAAAGAACACTGGATGCAGGAGGACAGGATATACTGCTCGAAATGGTCCGGCGTCAGGCGGTCGTCCGAAAAGGGATCGGTATCAAGAAACTTATAGTAGCTGTAAAATTCATCCTCCGGGTATACGGCGACAGAAATATGCTGCCCCAGTATTCCCATGATGCAGATGAAGATGGTCTCGTTTTTCTCCGTGCGGGCGGCAAAGATCTGCGTGTCAAGCAGCCGCTTCCAGAGCTTTGTTTTCTTATACCTGAAAGCAAGATCATAAAGAGCTTCTCTGGTCATTATTTCCTCCTGAACGATAAAAGATTTTCATATGCTACATTGTAGCAGGTGAGGCGGAGTGAATACAATATCAGAAGTAAATGCGCGCATGAGCGCGGCCGTGCAGTCAGCAGGAACAGTCAAGGAAAGACACATGGATCAGGAAGATAAGAGTCGGAACTACTGTATTTGCTTCCTTGCGGATAAAGAAATAGCGGCAAAAGTGAATGCTGTACTTTTCACGGGACGAAATCAGGCCAAACAGATGACTGACCGTAGAACGGAAAAAGCAGACTGAGGGGCTTCCGTGGGATATTTTTATTCCTCATCCAAAGATCGAATAAAATAAAACCACACACTCTGACTTGACAACGATGGCACTTACGCGTGCACCTGATGTATCGAATGTCGGCCGCCGTCAGTGCCATCGCATATGTCAGGAGCGTTATCCTTTCCGGGCAGCTGCATGCTCGCGCCCTGCCGCTGCTTTAGATCTTTCTACAGTCCGATCCTGCCTTAGCCACAGCTGTCCTGTATCCGGCATCTGCAGCTGCCACAGCGCTTTCATATGCTGATCTGATCTGATCTGGTCTTGCCTTGTCTTTTGTTTGTTCGTGTTTTGCCGTATTTAACGTCAGTTCAAGTTTCTTCCTGGCAGAAAGCCGTGTCCGAAAGCGGGATGACTGGAGAGAAAAACAGGAGAGTGTTAGAATAATAAGAAGCAGGAAATTTTGTAAAAAACAGAGGGTCATGTCATGAGAATCAAAGATGCGGTCGCATCATTGCAGCTGGGAAAGAAGAAACAGTCGGTGAGAAGAGGATTATGCACGGTCTGGAGCGAACAGGCAGACGACGGTCCCGGTGCGGTGCCTCTTGGTGAATATCCCAGACCTCAGCTCAGACGCGGAGAGTGGACCTGCCTGAACGGATGGTGGGAGTACGGGATCTGCCCTGCCGGACAGGGCGTAAGGGCATCGAAAGGGACGCCCGACGGAAAGATCCTGGTGCCCTTTTCACCGGAAACCAGAAGGTCCGGTGTCTGCAGGACCCTGCTGCCCGGAGAGATCCTCTGGTACAGAAGAGATGTGGGAGATCTGTCTGCAGCGCCCGGAAGACGGCTCCTTCTTCATTTCGGGGCCGTGGATGAACGCTGCGCTGTCTACTGGAACGGTCACAAGGCAGGGAATCACAGGGGAGGCTATCTGCCCTTTACTTTTGACGTAACAGACTATGTACAGGAAGGCTCCAACGAGATCAGAGTCCTGGTCCGGGATGATACAGACCAGGGACAGGAGTGCAGAGGAAAGCAGACCCTGTTTCCCGGGGGTATGTTCTACCAGGCTCAGAGCGGGATCTGGCAGACGGTATGGCTGGAAAGCGTCCCGGAAATTTACCTGCAGGATCTGAAGATCACTCCCCTGCCGGAGGAAGAAGCGGTGGATCTGGAACTTCGCTTTTCCGAAGGATCCGGCCTCCATACCGGTCTGCCGGAAGAGATCAGGATCACGGTGGAAGGCAGAGAGGAGCCGGTAACAGTTTCCTTTGCTCCGTCTGTCAGAGTCAGGATCCCTGTAGAAGCGCCCCGTCTCTGGAGTCCGGAGCATCCGGAGCTCTACAGCTTTTCCATTGAAGCGGGTGAGGACAGGGCAGAGAGCTATTTTGCAATGCGGTCCTTTGGCCTGGGCAGGGACGTGGAAGGAAAGACCAGACTTCTCCTGAACGGAAAGCCTTACTTTTTCAACGGGATCCTGGACCAGGGCTACTGGCCCGAAAGCCTGATGACGCCGCCGGCGGATGAAGCCATGGTCTATGACATTGAGCAGATGAAGGATCTGGGTTTCAACATGCTCCGCAAGCATATCAAGATCGAACCTGCCAGATGGTATTATCACTGTGACAGGATCGGGATGGTGGTCTGGCAGGATATGGTAAACGGAGGAGGTCCTGTGCAGTCTCTGCTGGAGACCTACCTGCCTACGATTTTTCCTGCCATTGGAAGGCACCTCGGGGATCATCATTACAGGCTCTTTGCCAGAGAAGACAGGGGAGCCCGCAGGCGGTTCGAGAAAGACCTGTCAGGTATGATCCGGCATCTCTATAACGTTTCCAGCATAGGCCTCTGGGTCCCCTTCAACGAGGGATGGGGTCAGTTCGACGCCCTCCGGATCACGGAAAAGGTCCGCAGGGAAGATCCTACCAGGTGCATCGACCATGCCAGCGGCTGGTTCGACCAGGGAGGAGGAGATGTGCGCAGCGTACACAACTATTTCCGTCCCCTGACGGTAGAAAAGGACGACAGAGCCTTTGTGATCTCCGAATACGGTGGGACCAACTGCCAGATTCCGGAGCACACAATGAGCGAAGAGGTCTACGGCTACCATCATGTTACCAGGGAGGAGTTTCCCCGGGCCTTTGCCGATTCCATGGAAAAGATCCGCTCTCTGGAAGCTGAGGGACTGTGCGGGGCCGTATATACCCAGGTGTCGGATATAGAAGAAGAGACCAACGGACTTCTGACCTATGACCGGAAAGTCCGCAAAGCATAGAATACACTTCCTTCCGGCATCGTAAGAGTCCATGCCGGCAGAGCCTGGCGGAAGCCATGTGACCCGGTCCGGGTCTCTGACAGACAGATGAAAAATGCCCCTCTTCCGGTTTTGATGGACCGGGAGAGGGGCATTGCATGTTTCAGGCATGGACAGCCCTGTATCTGGGGCCTTTCAGTACGCGGAGCATGTGGGCCATGGGGGTGATGTTTCCGTCAAAAGTGTCCTTCATGACACTTACGGATGCGCCGCTGGTCATGGCAGTCCCTTTGGTGCCGGAACGGACAGGAGTCTGCATCTGCCAGCTGTTCACGTTGTGGAAGACGACGGCAGGCATCCTGTAGCCGTGTCTTTCGAACATGTCTTTGGCGCTCTCGTATATGGTCTCCCCGGGGGAATCCACTGCGCGGTTGAACTCCATGTCGGAGATGATATAGAGAGTGGAAGGCATATCCTCCTGAGGAGCATTCGTTTTCAGCGCTGTTTCAAGGAGGAGAGCAAAGACTGCCTCCAGGTCGGTCGACCCGCCCCAGGATGCTCTGCTCATGAAGCGGAGCTTTTCTCCGAGTGTATTCCCCTTTACCTCGATCAGATGGGGACGGCTCTCAAAGGTAATGAAGGTGTTATGGAAAGTGCCTCTGCAGTGCTCTGCAAAGTAAAGGCCGAGGGACTGGGCGATCAGGGCAGGTACGATCGTTCCTTCTTTGTGCCAGTACATGGACCCGGAGGTGTCGACTACCGCGATGGCGTTCTGACCACCGACCTCATCTTTTCGGGCTGTCCACAGAAGGTCGAGGACGCCGGAAGGATCGCTCTTCAAACGGAAGAAGCAGGCATTGCCGCTCATCAGAGGGCGGATGATTTCGTAAGGGAAGAGTGTGCCGCAGTGGACTTTCTTCTCTCCATCCATCACATCCTTAAGGTAGGAGGTGAACCTGTTTCTATCATGCTTTACGAAAGCGTTTCTGTATTTGAGGAGAGCACCTGCAGGAACAGCTTCATAGCAGAGCCTCTCTGCCTTTCT
Organism: Lachnospiraceae bacterium UBA3287; assembly: GCA_002362155.1. Classification (GTDB taxonomy): domain Bacteria; phylum Bacillota; class Clostridia; order Lachnospirales; family Lachnospiraceae; genus CAG-791. The sequence continues at coordinate 15,285 of DETN01000162.1, forward strand.
CTCTGTAAGTCTGCGCTCGGCAAGAGAAAGTGCCTCTCTGAGCCCGGAAAGGGCCTTCCTGTAGGCCGGTTCACTCATGCCCAGAGCCCTGGACAGAACTCTGGCCTGTTTTCTGGTACTTCTGCTGGAAGCGTTGATGGAAGGGAGCCACTTGGCAAGAAGGGAGATATGCACATCAGCCCTGCCTGCCTTTTTTTCTTCAAGGGCCTTCAGATCCTGATCCATCTGCTCCTTGATGACGCGGACAGCTTCTTTCCGGGCAGGGGTATTCAGAAGACACAGAAGGTCGTCAAAGCGTCCGTATTCAGAGATCAGGCGGACGTTCTTTACTGCGGACTTTCTGAAGTTCCTGGCAGCAAAGCGCAGCATGGTGCGGAAGGTGTCCCTTTCTCCCAGACCGCCTCTTACATCACGGATATAGAAGAGTAGCTTCATGGCAAGCTCCGGGTCTTCGATATAGGCACGTTCAAAGAGACGCTCCTGTTCCTCCTTTTTCCTGTAGCGGATCCCTCCCGCAAGGGCAAAGAGGTCAAGGCAGGCTTTTCCGGAGGTCTCATATGTCACGGCGCCGTTCATGGTATGTGTTTTTGCGGATTCGTTTTTAAGAGCTTTCAGGTAAGAGATCTGACACCTCCTGAGAAAAAAACACTGTCCTGAAAATCAGGACATCGAACAACTGTCATAAAGAATGCAGAAGGGGAAGGTACTTTCTGTCTGCGATATCAGCCATACAGAGAGCCCTTTGAAGCAGAAGATGCTTTCCGGCGGGCTTCAGTCCTCCCGTTCCGTTAGTTTCGGTCCGCCGGGCTTTATATATGGTTCTGGTATCTGTACATCTTTACTGGTATCTTCCTGCCGCCATGAAGATGGGCACCGGACCTTTGCGGAAAACTTACATGCTGCGATGATGCCAAGACGCTGGATTCGTTTCAGAGAATAAATATCTAACGCTGTATTAAGTTACCCAAAGGAGGACACCTCCAATCAGAACGGTTAGGCTGCTGATGATCAGTTCCTTCATGGCTGGTTTAAAAGACCGCTATTGATTTATTCGCCAAAGGATTGTTTTCGCTGCTGTATGCGCCTTAATCATGTAAGAAGCGGACAAAGGCTGTCCGGGAAGCCTGCCTTCTGCAATGGCTTCCTGTGATATTTAAAGAATATGGGATTTATGATCAGAATTCTATCAACCAGCTGTTTAACGTTTTGAGGAGTGTTCTTTCAGCAGAAAAGACCTGCCCTGCCGGCAGCAGGGAAAGACTCCTGCGGTGGAACAGCAAGCCCGGAGATTCAATCTCCGGGGTGCTGACTAAAATGATAAAGAGTATGGCCGGTAGAGTGCCTCCGGCTTTGTTACACATATCAGCTCCTTTTTTGATGCACAAGGGCTTGACAAGGGACAGGCAGATTGTTGCTATGCAAGTATATACTTGCATAGCGCGTTTGAGGGATATGAAACATGTTTGATGAGACCCAGATCAAAATAATAGATGCCACTATGACCATTGGGATCTTTATATTCAACAAGGAATGATAGAAGAGTATCGGAGAAGCTAAGAAAGCAGAGAAGAGAGATGATGCAGAACTTAAATAATTCCCAAAACTAATTAAAGTTTGGGAGAAAGAATAATATAATTGGGAGTAAGAGATTTTCTCCCAACAAATGAGATAATCTCCCAAAAATAATTATAAAATGGACGATATGCAATTGCCTTAAAGAATCCGATGGTGTTATCAACATTAACATCATCGGATTTTCAGTAATTACGCATAACGCTTTTTAGCTTGAATTTAAGCCAAAAATCGGCATCGCATTTTGGTAAAAAAATGCGATGCCGATTTTTTGAGCTATTTCTTGTCTATCCGAGCTCCAACAAGTCCTGACTGCAGGCATAAGCCTCCTGCTCCAGGGCATGAAAAAAGCCCCGCGGACTCAATGTCCGTGAGGCTCGTAAAATTCATTTTCACTTCTTCCACTCTAACAATATCAAAATAGCAAGATGTTCGCTAGTGGACAGAACTGACTTTTACTATCCACTTTTATGGACTGCCTGCAAAAGTCTGAAGTTATTTTGCGAAGATCGATAAAATGCTATAATCAATTTTGAAGTATATAAACAATTTGGCAAAAAGACACGACTGTTGTACGATGCTTTTTCTCCGACATATTGATTCACAAAATAGAGGACTACGTTATGAGTTATGAATATGAACCCGAAAATTTGGATAGTGCTTTTATCGATGAAATCTATGAGGAAGCCTTAACGGATAAAAAGCATGTCCATGTCCCTGTAGAAGTGCTTGGCCCTCATCTGGTCAAAAACAGGACCGGAGAAGTCATTTTGAATATGGATGTTATAGAGAAATACTCTGAGTACATCGATTATATGTTTGGTCAGATAAGGGCTTTCCATGACACTTCTAAAAGATATATGGCTTTTCAGGAAGGTTATATCGATTACATGAATGGATACTGGACAGAAGATACTGATACCATCCTGAAATTTTACGCCATTGGGATTGCAAACGGATCTATACTTCCGTTTGACAGATCGAAAAACGGCATCCTCGTCGCACCAAAAGATTCTTTTGTCATACCTACATTAAATACCGAAGATCCACGATTCCCGGAGTGGTTCGAGAACGTTTACAAGAAAAAATATGAACTGAGGAAAAACATTGGAAGGCCACTGTCATAATCATTAGGAGGAATTGACGATGAGTTATGATTTTGATCCGATAGATTTGGATGAACAATTTATTGATGAAATCTATGAAAAAGCCTTAACAGATGAAAGGCATGTTAATCATCCCATCCAGGTTCTAGGCGCGGATCTGGTAAAAAGGCCCTCTGAATTAGTACACATTAATCCTAATGTCATCTTCGATTATTCAGAGTACATCGACTATATGTTCGGCCAACTTATTCGTTTTCACGATCGCTCAGTTCATTTTATGTCCTTTAACGAGGGGTTTGTCGATTATTTCGGCGGTTATTGGACGAAAGATATCGACTCTGCTTTAAGACTGTATGCATTAGGAATCGCAAACGGCACAATCGGCCCTTTTATAATGGCAAATAATGGCTTAATTGTCACACAAAAAGATTCGTTTGTCATGCCCACTTACAATACCGAAGACCCCAGATTTCCGGACTGGTTCGAGAACGTCTATAAGAAGCAGTACAAACCAAGATATAAGTAATCTTGACAGTGACCCTGCCTTTGTAGTCCCGGAGCATGTTGTAGATCTGGGCCGCAGCGAAGCAATCGCCCCGGGGCTGTTGATCCACACAGTGATGTCTCCCTCTCCGGACTCAAGATCAGACTTAAAAAGAGCCGGCGTGACGTCATCGTCAAACCAGCTCTCTTCAGCGATCGTTCCGTTCAGGAACAGGGTCCTTGTTCCTGCGCTTTCCGGATCCGGGGCTTTGTCCACTGTCCATTTCCAGAACCTGTTCATTTGTATCATCCTCCTCTCCGCCGCTGGTACCTTTTCCGGCACCCGCAGCGAAAATGCCGGCATCTTTAAGTTTCGTCATGTTGCCGTTGATCAGATAGAGGTCCCCGCCTTCCTCCTCAGGGATCAGGTCCAGGTCCTCCAGCTGCCTGATATCATTCGCTGAGAGCCATCCGTTCTGGCGCCCTACAGCGTAGCTGTTCATCCTGCTCTCGTAGTCTCCCCTCAGAAGCCCTTCCACGTTGAACTTGAATATGAATGATATACTGGATTTGTACATCAACTCTTCTGCGCAGGTGGATAAAATGAATGAGTTAAAATTTGAACCTAAAGAATCTGTAATATCTGCTCTTTCCTGGACTGCCTATGGAGGCACCTTATTAATTACAGGGAAAACAGATGCTGCTGATGCGGCTAAAAGTGCGGTAGAATCCATAGGTGGTATAGTCAGTATCCAGGAGAAAGACAGCATTTCAAAAAAGGTATCTGGTTTCTGTAAAGAAGCCTGGAAAATTGTATTAAAGCAATACGGCGCCAAATCCTTAAAATCAGAATTGCAGAATTATAATTTTGCGTCTGATCCATTCCATTGGGATAATGCGCTTACAATTCAGGCAAGGATCATTGCTGCTTGTAAAAAGAAAAAAATCAATGTTGTTAAAGTTCCCTTTAAGCAAATCAGTGAAAGTGTAGTAAAACAGCTTTCAAAAATGATGGATGATGACCTTACGCTGAAGCAGCTATTCCTCCTGGTGGATTTAAGTAAGGACAAAAGGCATCAAAGAAAAGAGAGTGCCCCTGTATCTGAAACTGTTGAGACTCTGACATTCATTCCGCCGCCGTCAGAGCTGATTGGCCGAAATAAAGCAGTGTCAGAAATACGTGAGATGCTCAGGTCTTCAGATATCGTCTGTATCCATGCTGACGGCGGTGTAGGAAAGACTGCTGTCGCAGCAGTTGTTATGGACCAGATTAGAAAAGACAGCGATTTCGAAGATTTCGCATGGATAACAAGCTCAGGCAGCTTGAAAAAAGATCTGGCCCTGCTGAAAGTTCCGGCAGCTGCAAACATGCAGACTGATGAGGAAAAGCTCAATGCTGTGGTAAGTTTCCTGCAGAAGCATCCCACTTTCATTGTGATCGACAATATGGACAGCCTACCTGAAAAGGATGACAGGAGCCTGCTCAACACGATAAAAAGAAAGACGAAAGTACTTGTTACGAGCAGAATTGCTCTCAGGAACATGAAACCATACGGACTTGGAAAATTGGATCCGGAACCGGCCCTGGAATATTTTTACAGGTGCTATCTGGATGAATATGGTCATGCATTCGTAGAACTCAGCGCCCGGGAGGACGCCGAATATGTCCGGCATATCATTGAAGCCGCAGCTTATAATGCCCTTCTTATCGAGCTGATTGGAGGGCTGGCCAGATGGGAGTTCCGTGGTAAATTAGGTGATTTATGGGAAAAGCTTAAAGATAATATATTTTCTGCGACATCAAAAGTTGAGTTAGAAAATGAACATAGCGCCTCTCACGGATTATCCAAGGAAGACCTTAAGCTGCAGAACCAGATCAGCAGACTGTATGCTTTGTCAAGCCTGTCAGAGGGATGCAGGAAGATCATGAACTTTATGGCCCGTTTCCCTGCAGAAATGAGTGTTTTTGATGCTCTTCTGGACTGGGCCGGATTTGACATAAACGATCTGAAATGGCTCACAGACAGGGCATGGATCGAACAGACCCAGGAAGGGTATCTTCTGCATACCATGGTTAGAGGATCAGTACTTAAGCAGGAGATAGAATTCGATATCTGGGAGTACGGGAATCTGATAGATAAGCTTGGTTATACAGAAAACTATATTCCGGTGAAGGCAGGGTATGTGACTGTAAGAAAAAGGCTGGATACGGTAAGTATATTGGGCGGACTTTTATCAGACAGTTTAGAAGCGAAACTGGAGGATGTTGAAGACTATAGACGGATGCATATATATGGTGCGTTTTTGAACAATCTGTCGGGAGTATACTATTCCCAGGGAAATTATGAAGAAGCACTAAAGTATTACGGAAAGGCCCTGCAAATCTATAAAAAAGTGCTGGAAGAAGAGCACCCGGATATAGCAGCGATATATAATAATCTGGCGGTAGTATATTATTGCCAGGGGAATTATGAAGAAGCGCTGAAGAACTACGGAAAGGCCCTTGAGATCAAAGAAAAAGTGCTGGGAGAAGAGCATCTGGATACAGCAGCGACATATAACAACCTGGCAGGAGTGTACGGGGCCCAGAGGAAGTATGATGAAGCACTGAGGTATTACACAAAGGCCCTTGAAATCAGAAAAAAATATCTGGGAGAAGAGTATCCGGATACGGCATCGATATATAATAATCTAGCAGGAGTGTATAGCTCCCAGGGAAATTATGAAGAAGCACTGAAGTATTATGAAAAGGCTCTGAAAATTAGAGAAAAAGTGCTTAGAAAAGAGCACCCGGATATAGCAGCGACATATAACAATCTAGCGTTAATTTACCAGCGTCAAAGGAAGTATGAAGACTCGCTAAAGTACTACGGAAAGGCCTTAGAAATCCAAAAAAAAGTTTTGGGAGAAGAGCATCCGGATACGGCAACGACATATTTCAATATGGGAGTTCTTTTTTGTTCCTTGGGAGATCCTGGAAAGGCAGTAGGATATATCAGAAAGGCCTTGCCGATATTTGAGAAGGTACTGGGAGATGCCCATCCATACACAAAGCAAGCAAGAGATCTCCTGGAAATCGTGATGAGGAACGTGAAAACCTAAACCATCCCCTCTGTCTCTGCCTTCATCCACCTAATAATCCGATGGTGTTATCAACATTAACATCATCGGATTTTTCTCTTATTTCCATCCATCGGTTTTCGTGCTATGATTAGGGGTACGTAATCGTTAAATGATGTGTAACCCTCTCTGCCAGACAAGCGTTAAAACATGTAACCAGGTTACATGTTTCAACGATAGCCCTGAAAATGGCAGTAGTCCGGAAGGCGGAAACGTACTACGATTTGACTACGTTTGAGGGGACAGATATGCCCCGATTTGCGCTGTTCTGTAGTTTTGCCGAATTTCCGGATGTGAAATGTGCTTTTGGAAAACAGCGCAGAAACGGCCAGAACACGGCATTTCGCGGCAGTTGATTGGAGAAAAACTGATTGGTTAAGATACTTTTTGTTTGCCACGGCAATATCTGCAGAAGCCCCATGGCCGAGTTCGTTATGAAGGATCTGGTGAAAAAAGCCCATATGGAGGATGCATTCTATATCGAGTCCGCGGCCACCAGTACCGAGGAGATATGGGGTTCTGTGGGGAATCCTGTTTATCCTCCGGCCAGGGCCAAACTTAAGGAGCACGGCATCTCCTGCGAGGGCAAAAGAGCCAGGCAGACCACCAGGAGCGACTATCAGAAATTTGACTATATCATCGGCATGGATACCTACAACATCCGGAACATGATGCGGATCTACGGGTCCGACCCTGAAAAGAAGATCTCCATGCTGCTGGACTATACAGACCATCCCCGCAGCGTTTCCGATCCCTGGTATACGGATGATTTCGATACCACATGGGACGATGTCCTGGAGGGCTGCACCTGTCTTCTGGACCATATCCGCAGGCAGGGAAATTTATAAAGAAACTTATAATTTCAGAAACTGCTGTAAGCATCTGCTTATAAGAAACTATTGATTTATCAAGGAAGCTGTTTCAGATGAATACCATCGAACAAGTCAGAGAATACCTGGCTTCCTACGGCCTGGCCGACAGGATCATCGAGACCGAAAGATCCAGCGAGACCGTGGAAGCGGCCGCCGCGGCCCTGGGCTGCGAGCCCGGCAGGATCGCCAAGAGCCTGGCTTTTATGGCAGGAGAGAAGCCTGTCATCGTCCTGGCCAAGGGGGATGCCCGGGTAGACAACAAAAAGTACAAGGCCGTATTTCAGACCAAGGCCAGGATGATCCCTTTTGACAGGGTGGAGGAAGTGATCGGACATGCCCCCGGCGGTGTATGTCCCTTTGCCGTCCGGGACGGCATCGATGTATATATGGACGAATCCCTGCGCGTATACGATATCGTATATCCGGCGGCAGGCAATGACCACAGCGCTGTCAGACTGACCCTGGAGGAACTGGAAAAGGCTTCCCGTGCCATAGGCTGGGTGGACGTCTGCAAAGAGTGACCCGGCCGGGAAAGGTTATAAATGCAAAAACGGTTCTTACTTCTCTTATTTACAATACTCATATGCCTGGGGCTGACTGCCTGCAGCAGGGAGCCTGTCTATTATACGGAAGAGGAGATCATGCAGTACGTACAGGACTGCTATGGAAAAAACTACCGTATGACAGATTCGGTCCGCCATGAAATGACCTACGGAGAACAGATCCGGGAATATATTTTTTCCGATGAGGACGGATTTTCCTTTTCCGTCTCCACAGGATCGGAAAAGCATCCTGTATGGAGAGGTCTTCTTTCCGAGTGGACGCCGACCCTGATGGACAGCTACATAGAATCCAGGATCGCTTTCTGCAGCGAGGATATCAGTAAACTCTTCGAAGAGTCCGATATACGCGCCTCGCTGACCACGACGGGAGATAATGAGACGGTCCCCGGGACCATCCATATGCTCTCCCTTTACCTGAACAAGCCCGATCAGATGAAGGAAGCCTCCCAGTTGATCGCCAAGCTGGACAGGATCGTAAAGCTGGTCTGTGACAGAACGGGAGCCAAGATCGGCACCCAGAAGACCGATACCAAGAAAGTACATATCTATCTGCGTCCCGACAGATTTCTGGCGGGAGATACCAAAAAGAACTGGAGAAAAAGCGCCAATCTGTATCTCTATGAGATCTCATCCGTCGCGCTGTCCACGGCTACCAGGCAGCGCCTGGACGAAGAGGACGTGCTGGAGCAGATGCGCCACGACTATTCGGATACCGCCAAATGGACCCATCAGGAGATCTATACCCTGTCAGGAAAGATGGCGGAAAAATATCCCTCTCCCTGCCTGGAGGTAACAAGGATCGGGACCCATGACATGACAGGGGCCGAAGAAAAATTTTACCTTCTCTATGACCGCAGGAGCCAGGGCTACTGGATGACGGATCTGGACCTGTGCCAGGACTATGAAGGCTTCCCCTACGAGTATGAAAGGCAGGGGCGGTTCGCTTCCCTGATCGCTTATCTGGGCGGCATCTACAGCTGCGACGACCTGACGGCCCAGTGGAAGATGAACGGCATGACCTGGGACGCGAAGCTGGAGCTGGAAAAGACCGACCGGTCTCCCTATACCTATTCCTCCATCAATGTCAGATGCAACGGCATGTGGCAGAAGCTGAGCACCCCTCCCCCCGGTACCGACAACGGGACCGTTTCGGGCAGGTGGTACAGCATCGAAGACCTGATCAGAATGCTGGATATAGAAGTGACGATCAGCCAGGAAAACCAGACGGCGATCTTCTCTCCGAGGGGGATCCTGGATCAGAAGTAAATAAGAAAGGGTATACATGGACAACTATTTTCTCATTCAGAATGATCCGGAACAGGTGGAAGAGGCCTATCCCTTCGGACAGGCCGGAACGCTTCCGGTGGACCGCCGTCCCATGGCGCCTCCCAGGCAGCGCATTCATTTTAATTTCGCATACTTTTTCCTGATCCTTTTGATCGCGGCGGCGGCCGGTTTTTATGCCTACGGCATTTCCCAGTGGGAAGGCAGGTTCCTGAACAGAACAAAGGTCAACGGCATGGACGTCAGCGGAAAGACTCCTGAGGAAGTCGAGGAGATGGTCCGGGAGACGGTGGATGAGTATTCCATTACCATCACCTTCCGGGGCGGTCAGACCGAGACTCTGACAGGGGACGACATCGGCTATGCCTATGTGCCTGGTGATTCCATCAAAGAACTGGCTGCAAATCAGAATTATAAGGAATGGCCCCTGGCCTTTTTCCGGGATACGGAATACCAGGTGGACAAGGTCACGGAGTACGATAAGAAGAAGGCCGGCGAGGCCATCCGGGCCCTGCCGGAGTTCCAGGAGGAAAACCAGGCCCAGCCCACGGACGCCTATCTTGTCATGCGGGAAAAAGGCCTCCGGGTGGTGCCCGAAGAGGAGGGCAATGCCATCCGTCCCAAGACTGTGGTCAAGGGGATCAGGGCGGCCATAGACGAGCGCAGGACAGAGATCAATGTGGAGAAGGATATCGAAAAATCCTACAAGGTGCCTGCGGTCCGTTCGGACAACGAAGAGCTGCTGGCGGAAAAGAAGAGGGTCAACGATCTGATCTCCGCCAATATCACCTACATCCTCCCCGAGGGGGACGAGCCCATGAGCCTTGGGGCCGAGACCTTAAAGACCTGGCTCTCCATGGACGAGAACGGCAGATATTATAAGGACGACGCCGTATGGGCCGACAAGATCATGCGCTTCGTGGACCAGATCGCCATCAACGTCAACACCGTATGGGACAGCAGGAAGTTCAAGGCCACGGGCATCGGCACCATCACCGTGCCCGGCGGAGAATACGGCTGGTCCGTCAACAAGGAGGCGGAAAAGGCCCTTCTGGCCGAGGAACTGGCAGCCCACGAGGAAGTGACCAGAGAGCCCAAATACTATACCAGGGAGTACAGCACGGAGAACGGGGGCATCGGAGACACCTACATCGAAGCGGACCTGACCAGACAGCATGTCTGGATCTACAGGGACGGAAAGATGGTCCTGGATACCGACTGCGTTTCCGGTCTGCCTACCCCCGAAAGACATACCCCCACCGGCGTCTACATGATCATGTACAAGGATACCGATACCGACCTCAGGGGCAGGATGCTGCCGGACGGCAACTACGCCTATGTATCCCATGTGGATTACTGGATGCCCTTCTATGACGGCTGCGGCTTCCACGACGCATCCTGGCAGGCCAAGTTCGGCGGGGACTGGTATAAGTCCCACGGATCCAGGGGCTGCATCAACCTGCCGCCCTCCATCGCGGGAAGGTTCTATCAGAACGTGGACGAAGATATGGTAGTCGTTGTCTATTCCTCCTGACGGGAAGGAGAAGCCATGGCACAGATCAATAAGATCAGCAAGCAGACCGAAAACCGTTTCCTCAACATGTATGAGATCGAGGGGACCAATAAGGTGGGACATCCCACCCGGTATTTTGTCGCGTCCAGAGCCGAAAGGATCGAAGACCTGAAGATCTCCACCGGTCAGAATAAGCCGGACGGAGTGGTCATCTATTCCCTTTACGGCGAAAAGCATGACAGAGTGGTCCTGATCCGTCAGTACCGCTATCCCATCGACGGCTTTGTATATGAATTCCCCGCCGGCCTGGTGGATGAAGGCGAGACCTACGGCCAGGCAGCGGTCCGGGAGATGCACGAGGAGACGGGACTTGACTTTTCCCCTCTTACTGTGGAGGGCATGTTCGAGGAGCCCCGCTTTACCACCGTTGGCCTGACGGACGAATCCTGCGCCACGGTCTACGGCTATGCCTCCGGAACCATGAGCAGAAAATACCAGGAGGAGCTGGAGGAGATCGAAGTGGTCCTGGCAGACCGGGACGAGGTCAGAAGGATCCTGAAGGAGGAGCGGGTGGCCATCATGTGCGCCTACCAGCTCATGCATTTCCTGCACGATGAGGACCCCTTTGCCTTCCTGAAGGGCGGCGGATGCACCTGTGAATAATGGATAAAAATTATTAGAAGTATCTAACATAAATTAGAGGAATCTAACAAAAATTAGCGCTGTCTTCAGCCTGCGCCCTGCTATAATGATCCTGAAGGATATCTTCCCCGTATTTACGGAATGCAGTATCACAGCAGGGAGGCATATATGAAGAATCTTACCCAGGTGGCAGCCGGACATTTCTGCAGGGTCGCATGGATCATCGGAAGCTTTGAACACATCATCAGGTCCTACGATCTGGCAGAAGAGCAGACCATCTTTATCCTGCAGAACGCAGGGAGTTCTCTTCTCCTTCGTGCCGGAGGAAAGCGTCTGGCCATGAGCGGAGATATCGCGCGTCAGATCAAGGTATATGAGATCGAATGAGCCTTTCTTTAACAACAGCATAGAACTTGGAGATTTTCTGGGCAGAAAGGGCCTTGGGGAGGAGGAACAGTATCCTCCCGGCTCTTCGGCTGTCCTGATCCCCATACTGGAAGAAGCGGATACTCTGCAGATATTGCTGGAGGTCCGCTCTTTTCGTCTCCGCAGCCAGCCGGGAGAGATCTGTTTTCCCGGGGGCAGGATCGAAAGGGGGGAAACGCCCCTGGAGGCGGCCCTCAGAGAGACCCGTGAGGAACTGCTGGTAGGAGAGGACCAGATCCGTATCCTGGGACAGCTCCCCCGGACCACGGGTCCCTCCCTGGCCCCTCTCTATGTTTTTGCCGGCCTTCTTACGAATTACAGGGAAAGCTTCTCAGAAGAGGAGGTAGCATATATAATGAAAGTACCCCTCCGGTATTTCCTGGAGCATGAGCCGGAACATCACAGAGTCCGGCTTAAAAGCGTTCCGGAGGAAGATTTTCCCTATGATCTCATCCCAGGAGGACGGGATTACATCTGGAGGGAAAAAAGCTACGATATCCCCTTTTACAGAGGCATCCGGGCCGGGCAGGAAAACAGTTCCGAAGGGCCTGTTCTCTGGGGCATGACGGCCAGGGTGCTGGATCAATTCGCCAAACTGCTGAAATCGACAGAAAGGACGTGACATGAAAGAAGATTATATCAATGCAAGGAAACTGGGAGAGAAGGCCCGTACCAGAGCTTTTCTGACGGGACGCTACCCCTATCTGCCCGCGCTGGATGAAATGATCGGAGGGACTTCCGCGGCATCGGAGATTCCCCTGGGCGTTCACGAGATCCCCCTGCACCTGATCGTCGGCACCAAGACCAGCGGGAGGAAGAATGCTTTTGCCTACAACTTCATGCCCCTTCTGGATCCTTCCAGCGAGTTCGCCCTCAAATGGGCCAGCCTCTATGACTATCAGAAGAACGAGGGCCTGCGGGACCCCATCAAAGTGTATGAATACATGGGCCGCTTCTATGTGGAGGAGGGAAACAAAAGAGTTTCCGTCATGAACTATTTCAAGTCCTACTCCATATCCGCGGACGTGATCCGGATCATGCCCCCCAGGACCGACGATCTGGAGAACGTGGTCTACTACGAGTTCCTGGACTTTTTCAAGGTGACCCGTTTCTTTGAGATCCAGTTCTCCCAGAAGGGCTCCTATCAGAAGCTGGCAGACCAGATGGGAGAGAGCCTGGAGAAACCCTGGCCCGAAGAAAAGATGGAGATCCTCCGGGACGGCTTCCGCCGCTTCGCGGAGATCTATGAACAGAAGGGCGGCCGCCCCGAGGGCATTACGGACGGAGACGCCTATCTGACCTACATTACCGTATTTCCGGCGGAGAGCCTGGTCTATGACGGAAAAGACCTGATCAGCAAAAGGATCACCCAGATCCGGGAGGAGGTAAAGACCCAGACCAGAAAGGCCATCGACCTGGTGGAAAGCCCCTCCGCTCCCAAAAAGCCTTCCGTCATCGCGGAAGCCGGGGCCGTAGTGGCCAATGTGCTGACCCTGGGAGCCCTCTCGGAGGGATACTCTGCGGCCAACCCGCTCAAGGCGGCTTTCATTTATGAAAAAGAACCCGGCAATTCCTCCTGGGCCTACGCCCATGAACTGGGCCGCCAGGCCCTGATGGACCAGTTCGGCGGGGCGGTGGATACCGTCTTTTTCACCGGCTGCGACAGCGATGAGAAGGTCCTTGCCGCCATTGAATCCGCCAGGGTGGACGAAGATACCCTGATCTTTACCACGGCTCCCTCCATGATGCCGGCAGCCCTCAAGGCGGCCTACATGCATCCCAAAATGAAGATCCTGAACTGCTCGGTCAATCTGTCCCGCAAAGCCGTCAGGACCTATTACGCAAAGATGTACGAGGCCAAGTTCATTCTGGGCGCCATCGCCGCATCTCTGTGCGAGAACCATAAGATCGGCTACCGGTCCGACTATCCCCTTTTCGGAAACATCGCCCAGATCAATGCCTTTGCCCTGGGGGCCTCCCTGGTGGATCCTTCCTGCAGGGTCTATCTGAAATGGGCTTCCCTCAAGGAAGGAGACTGGGAGAAGGAGCTGATCGATGAAGGCGTCAGGATCATTTCCGGCTCCGACATGGTCCGCCTGGACGATCCTTCCCGCAAATACGGTCTTTACAGGGTAAAGAGCGGCAGCGCCTGGGAGGGCATCGCCGCTCCTGTCTGGGACTGGGGCAGATACTACGGTCTGATCTGTCAGTCGATCATGGACGGGACCTGGGACGCAGAGGACGCAAACAGCAAAGACAAAGCCGTCAACTACTGGTACGGCCTTAAGTCCGGCGTGGTGGACGTCCTGCCTTCGGACCGCGTGCCCTACGAGACAAGGCGCCTGGCTTCCATCCTGAAGCAGGGCATCATCACGGGGGCCTATGTGCCCTTCGAGGGCCAGATCCTGGCCCAGAAGGCCCTGGTCCGCAGGGACGGGGGCGCCCCCCTTACCCCCGAAGAGATCATTACCATGGACTGGCTCCTGTCCAACATTGAGGGGGAAATGCCCCGCTTCGACCAGCTCAGGGAGGATGTGGCCAGGAACGTTTCCGTCAACGGGATTCTTGAGAAAGGAACCGCCAAATGAAAATCCTGATCGTTGCCGACGTGGAATCCAAGGCCCTGTGGGATTTTTACGATCCCGAGAGAGTGGAGGGGGTGGACCTGATCCTGTCGGCGGGAGATCTGAATCCCAGATATCTGGAATTTCTGGTGACCATGATCAACAAGCCCCTTCTGTATATCCACGGCAATCATGATTCGGAATATGACCAGAGGCCGCCCGAGGGATGTGTCTGCATCGAGGACAGGATCGTGGATTTCCACGGTCTGCGGATCCTCGGGGAGGGCGGTTCTCTCAAGTACAGACCTTCCTCCCACATGTATACGGAAAGAGAGATGCAGATGCGTCTGATGAAGGCCGATGTAAAGGCGGCTCTGTCAGGAGGCTTCGACATCTTCCTGACCCACTCTCCCTGCAGGGGATACAGGGACATGGAGGACATGCCCCACAGAGGATATGAATGCTTCAACAGCTTTCTGCAAAGGTGGAAACCGGCCTATATGATCCACGGCCACGTGCACAGGCAGTACCAGCACGATTTCAAAAGGGCAGTGGAACATCCCTCCGGCACACGGATCATCAACGGCTGCGACTGGTATATCCTGGAGATCGGAGAGGATGAACTCAGGCGCCGCAGGAACCTGCTGCCTGTCAGCCGCATCTGCTGACAGGGACCGGAGACGGGAGGAGGAAAATACGTGAAAAAACAGTCAGGGCACAGACACCCGCCTCTCTATAAAAGCTTCGTATATGCTTTCGCAGGGATTTTTACCTGCCTGAAAAAGGAGAGGAACATAAAGATCCATCTGTTTATGGCCCTTATGGTCACCGTCTTCGGATTTATTCTGAAGATCTCCGTCACGGAATGGTGCATCTGCCTGGTCCTTTTCGGCCTGATCATAAGCCTTGAGCTGGTCAATACCGCCGTGGAAGCCGTGGTGGATCTGGTGACAGAGGAAAAACACCCTCTGGCCGGATATGCCAAGGACACGGCGGCAGGGGCAGTCCTTGCGGCATCCATCTTTGCAGCCGTGGTCGGCCTCATCATTTTTGTCCCCAAGCTCTTTGCCTTCCTTCTGAATCTGCTCTCCTGATGAAACAGATCCGGGAATCTGATACCGGAAAGCATGCGGTCTGCGGCCTGTATTTTGAGAAAAACTGCTTCAAGCAGAGAGATTTACGTTGTATACTTAATGGCATGGAGCCGTTAACATTTTTGATCCGCGAAAGGCGCGGAAGAAAGGAAGAGCCATATGGATGATAGAATCGGCGGAACACTGAAAAAACTTCTTCTGGCCGGAATCGGAGCGGTGGCTACCACAGCCGAGAAATCCCAGGAGATCCTGGACGATCTGGTCAAAAAAGGCGAGATCACCGTGGAACAGGGCAAAGAACTGAATAAGGAACTGAAACATAACATCAAAAAGACGGTCAAGGAAAAATTCGGACCCGAGGATGTGGACGATAAGCTCTCCAGGATGACGGTCGAGGAACTGGCCGCCCTCAGGGAAAAGGTCGCAGCAGCCGAGGCAAAGGCAGCCGAGGAGGCAGCCGCCGTGGATGCGGAGATCCTGGAAGAGTTCGAAGACGATGAAGTGGAAGAAGAAAAAGATACAGCCGAGGAATAAGACAGCAGGCGGCAGGATCCCGGCGGGATGCGCAGTGGTGCATCCGCGCCGGGATTTTTGATCTGACCTGGAAACAGGAGCTGAGCGGTGGCGGAGAAAAAACAGGACAAGTCAAAAATGGATAACAGGTCCAGGCTGGCGGAGATGCGCTCTGTCCTTGCCAAGTACAGGGTGACCAGGGGCATCACTCCGGAAAAACTCCGGGGGATCCTGGAGGAGCTGGGCCCCACCTATATCAAGCTGGGACAGATCATGTCCCTGCATTCGGATATTCTGCCGGCCAGATACTGCGAGGCCCTCATGGATCTGAACTCCAACGTGACGCCCATGCCCTTCGAGACGGTGGAGGAGGTCATCAACCGGTCCTACCGCAGCGACTGGAGGGAGATCTTTTCCTCCATCGAGCCGCAGCCTCTTGGCTCGGCCTCCATTGCCCAGGTCCACAGGGCCACGCTCAAAAGCGGCGAGCAGGTGGTGGTCAAGGTGGAGCGCAAGGGCGTCTACGATATGATGGCCAGGGACATAGGACTGCTCAAGCGGGCCGTGCGGCTGGTGCCCTCCGTGGGCAGCATCAAGAACATGGTGGACTTCGAGATGGTCCTGGACGAGATGTGGACAGTGGCCCAGGAGGAAATGGACTTCCTCAAGGAGGCCGCCAACCTGGAGGAGTTCGCCCGCTGCAACAAGGACATCCGCTACGTGGAGGTCCCCAGGCTCTACAGGGAATATACCACCTCCCGGGTCCTGGTCATGGAGTATATAGACGGCTATGACATCGACGATAAGGAGGCCCTGGAAGCGGACGGCTACGATCTGGACGAGATCGGATCCAAGCTGGTCAACAACTATATCAAGCAGGTCATGGACGACGGCTTCTTCCATGCGGACCCCCATCCCGGCAATGTCAAGATCCGGGACGGAAAGATCGTCTGGATCGACATGGGCATGATGGGACGGCTGACGGAAAAGGACCGGAAGATCATGTGGGAGGCCGTGGAAGGGATCGCCGTCAACGATATAGGCAGGGTGGAGAACGCCATCCTCAAGCTGGGAGAATTCTGGGGCCAGCCTGAAGAGGGCCGGCTCTACGAGGACCTGAGAAAGCTTCTGAAACGGTACGGCGGCGCTTCCATGGGAGGCATCGACGTGGCGGAGTTTCTCCAGGAGGTCCTGGAGATCATGAAGGAAAATAAAATAGGCCTCCCCCACGGCATGACCATGCTGGCCAGGGGCATGTCTCACATGGAGGGAGTCCTTGCCAGGATCAGCCCCGACATCAACATGGTCCAGATCGCCTCGGCCAGGATCAGGGAGGACTATCTGGAGCACTTCGATTTAAAGACCCAGCTCATGCGGGGCGGAAGACGTCTGTACAGGGCTGCCGACAAGACCGTGGAGATCCCCTCCCTGGCAGTGGATATCATGCAGGAATACCTGCGGGGCAACGCCAGGGTGAAAATGAAGCTGGAGGCGGACAGGGAGTTTTCCCGTCTTCTGCGGCATCTGGTCAGAAACGTGGTCATGGGCCTCTGGGTCATGGCTATCCTGATCGGCTCCAGTATTATCTGCACCACGGACATGCAGCCCAGGATCCTGGGCATACCGGCCCTGGGGGCCTTCGGCTTCATGCTGGCCCTGGCCATCTGTCTCTATATCTTTATCAGGCACTGGCTGACAAGGAACAAGTAAAAAACGGGAAAGGAGGACGGGATGACATCTCTGCAGGCTCATCTGGAAGCATACAGCAAAGAAGAACTGCGGCATTATGCCAGGAGCCTGGGGCTTTCTCTGTCCCGGACTCTTAAAAAGGCCGACCTGGCCCTGGCCATAGCAGGAGAGCTCCTCCGGGAGGATACCCTGCGCCGGCGGATGGGGATCCTGACGGACGAACAGATCCGCCTCTTCGAGAGGGCCATGGCAGAGCCCTGCCGGCCGGAAGAGACGGAGATGGGAGACGCCCTGCGTCTTCACGACCTGGACTACGGGGTCTACTCCGAAAGGGACGGGCTCCTTCGGATCCCCGGGGATGTGGCCCTTTGCTATCAGAAGCTTTCCTGCAGGGCCTTTCACCACTACCGCAGGCGGGTCGCCTGGCTGATGAAATGCCTTTATTTTGCAGAGACTCTCTTCGGGGTGACCCCCATAGACCATCTCTACGCAATGTATCTGGATCATCCCTGCTTCAAGGTCAGCAGGGAGCGCTTTATGTACTATCTGGTACAGATCCCTTCGGATCTGAGAGACTGTTTTATCTCCGACCAGTACCTGGTATCGGGGGCCTGGCACGAGATCGAGGACTGCAGGCGCCTTCTGACAGCCCAGGCGGGGCGGGACTATTATTCTCCTTCCTGGGAAGAGGTGGACGAACTCTGGCGGGAGAACTGCCTGGCCGGAGGAGATGCCTGGAAGGCCCTGGAGGAGTGGCTTGGGACTTCGGAAGGAATGGGAGAAAAACTGTCCGGGGATGTGACCTGCGAGCTGTGGAACCGTCTGGCCGGGGGCACGCCCTTTGACGATGCGGCCCTTTGGCTGGCAGGACAGCTTTCCCTTACGGATGATGAAAAAATACAGACCATGATGAAGCTCCTCAGAGAAGCTTCGGGGGAGACCCGCATGCTTTTTAACAGGGGATTTTCATGGAACGAGATCGCAGAGAAGGAAGACGCCTCGTCCCTGGCCTGCCAGGTCCTGATCCTGCCCGGATCCTCTCTGGCGGCAAAACGGGCCGGAAGGCTGGAAAAGAATCTGCGGGACAAGGGCTTTATCCCCGATTACAGTATCCGGGCGGAGTATGTAAGGGACCTGGGACGGACCCTGTACCCGGCGGATCCCTGCCCCTGCGGAAGCGGCAGGACCTATATACGCTGCTGCGGCAGGGACTGGACTAAGAAACACAGACTGGAGAATGGATAGACTGCGGAGGGCAGCTGGAGGAAACATGATCATCGACGCAAGAGAAATGGAAATGGACAGAGGAGAACTGCTTTCGGAGCTCTACGTGCTGTCCGCGAAAAAAGAGGAACTGGCACGGAAGATCTCCCGTGCCCAGCAGGCAGTGACGGATACGGTCTCGGATCTGCTGGACCAGGAACGGGGAGGGGGCGAAGCTGCCTCCGGGATACCCGGGGTGGAGATCGTTTCCTACCTGCATGAGTTCGCTGAAAAGAATACCGATGTCAGCGACCTTGCGGCCGCGGCGGCCCTGATCCTGTTCCTGAAGTCTGTCGGAGACAACGCCGGCCTTCTTTCTCTGGACATCCCCCGGCATATGACCTTTACGGCCCTGTCCATGCGGATGCCGGACATGATCGGAACAGAAGAACTGAGAGAATGGACGGACAGGGCCCTTGAGGCCTGCGGAATCAGAGAAAGGCTTCCGGAGAGGATCGCCATTTACTGCACGGATCCCGGAAGGGACGCTCTGCTGGGCAATCTTTTCCAGATGATCGAAGCCTATGACACGGACAGCCCCGAAGGCAGGCTTTCAGCGCTCATGATCCTCTGGCAGCTTCTGGATTTTGTGAACCAGAGAAGAAATGGGCCGGAAGCGGACACCCTGACCATCCGCCTGATCCTTTCCGCCCTGCAGAAGGCCGCCGAAAGGGCGGGAGACGACATGGCTGAAGAGGCGGCTCTCAGAGCCGGTTTTGAAGGGGAAGGAAAAGAAGACGCCGCTGCCATCCGGGAAGCCATGAAGAGTGTTCTGGAGCTGGAGGAGGCT
Organism: Lachnospiraceae bacterium UBA3287; assembly: GCA_002362155.1. Lineage (GTDB taxonomy): Bacteria > Bacillota > Clostridia > Lachnospirales > Lachnospiraceae > CAG-791. The sequence continues at coordinate 34,779 of DETN01000162.1, forward strand.
TTTAAGGAAACAGAGCAGAAGTTCGACAGGCTTCTGGGGCTTTTATGAGCCGCAGTAAAAGTGACTTCCGGGTCTTTATCAAGAGGAGCGCCAGAAGGAGCCTTTCCCTGGAGATCATGCCCGACGGAAACCTCCTGGCCAGGGCGCCCCAGAGAATGCCGGAGCGGGAAATATGGGCTTTTATCCGGGAAAAGGAAGAATGGATCCGGATCCACCGCAGGCAGAGAATGGAGAGGCAGACGGAGGCCCAGGCCGATCCTCTGACCCCTGATCAGATCAGGGAGCTGGCGGACGTGGCCCTGAGGGTCCTTCCCGAACGCTGCAGATACTTTGCGGGGATCATGGGGGTCCGCTACGGGCGGATCACCATCCGCAATCAGAAGACCAGGTGGGGGTCCTGCTCCTCGGGCGGCAACCTGAACTTCAACTGCCTGCTTATGCTTGCCCCGCCGGAAGTCCGGGACTATGTGGTGGTCCACGAACTGGCCCACCTGAAGGAAATGAACCATTCGCCCCGTTTCTGGAAAGAAGTGGAAAAGGTCCTTCCGGACTACCGCCAGAGGCTCCTCTGGCTTAAGAAAAACGGTCCGGAGCTGATCGCCAGAATGCAGGAGGGAATGACGGCGGATTGGTCCTGATTATGGACAAAGGTAAGTCGTGACTAACTAGATTAATAGTGCTATTCTATTTGTAAAGTATATAGGAGAGGTATGCCCTTGGCTGTCTGCTGTACAATATGCACAAAACGCTCGGGAGGGAAACGGATATCTGTACAAAAACCTTGCGGGGGTTTTTGGATGCTTTCGATGAGCGGCCCGGCAGGCAGAACAGGTTTCTTTCAGATATAAAGGGCATTTAACTCTTTCCTGTTTTGATCGGAGTAAGGCATGAAGATAGGTTTGTGGGAACTGATTGTGGTCTTTGTGGTTGCGCTTCTGGTGATCGGGCCGGACAAGCTCCCCAGATACGCCCAGATGCTGGGAAAGGCGCTCCGTGAATTCCGCAATGCCACCCAGGATATGACAAAGGAACTGAAGGAAAATGTAGTAGAACCCCTCGAAAAGGCCCAGGAGCCTCTGCGGGAGGCCATGGAACCCCTGGAAGAAATGGACAGGGAGATCCGCTCCAGTGTCAGCGACGTGGACAGATCCTTTAAGGATCTGGGAAAGATGAAGAAAAAGCCGGCCGATGAAAAACCGGGAGACCAGAAGGCGGCCGAAAAGGAAAGCGCTCCGGTCCTTTCCGAAGATGTACACGAAGCTGATGAGCTGCAGCTGACAGAACCGGCAGCGGAAGCGGCCGTATCGGGAAAGCTATAAAAAGAAAAGAGGAATTACAGGATATGAGAATTGGAATGCAGGAACTTCTGATCATACTGGCCATCGTCGTGATCATCTTCGGCCCCACACAGATCCCGAAGCTGACAAAGATGTTCGGAAAGAGCGCCAAAGCATTCAAGGAAGGCATGGAAGAAGACGAAGATACTTCCGTAAAGCCTTCCGATGAAGAATAAAAAAGAAGCGGACAGTACAAAAAAGGGCGGAAAAAAAGAGCAGGAAAAAGCCGATAACGGGAGCATGCCTCTGACAGGGCATCTGAGGGAAATGCGCAACCGCGTGGCAGTCTGTCTGGCGGTCTTTGCGGCAGCCTTTCTGATCTGCCTCAACTTTGCCGCCCGCCTGATCACTCTTATGACGGATATGGGCGCGTCTTATCAGTACAGCTTTGTATACCTGGCGCCCCAGGAACTGCTCATGTCCTATCTGAACATAGCCCTGATCGGAGGCATTGTATGCACAGTGCCTGTTCTGGCCTACGAGGCCTATGCCTTTGCCGGCCCGGGCCTGAGCAGGAGGGAAAAAAACGCTTTCCTTTTTGCCATGATCTTCGGCGCGGTCTGTTTTCTGATCGGTGTCCTGTTCGCATATTTCATCACGGTCCCGTTCATGCTCCGCTTTCTGATCCAGTTCACGTCGGAGGTCAATGTAACGGATTCCATCAGCATCGGGGAGTATCTGAACTTCCTGATCACTGTTTTCATTATTTTCGGCATTGTATTCGAAATGCCTGTTGTTACGGTTCTTCTGACCAGACTCGGTCTCCTGAAAGCAAGGTGGCTGAAAGCTGCCCGCAAGGTCATGATCGTTGTGATCTTCTTCATCGCGGCAGTGATCACGCCTCCGGACGTTGTCTCCCAGGTCATGGTGGCGATTCCGATGATCGGACTTTACCAGATCAGCATCGCCCTCTGTGCCCTCTTCGAAAAGAAGAAGGACGGGGAGGAGACATAAGGAGAGAGAGCGGTCTTTTCCCGTGAGGGGGAGGATAAAGAACACTTCTATCTACCGCGTTTTACCAAGTCCGCCGCCGGCAGGGCCTGAGGGCAGGTCCCGGGGGAGGACGCCGTTGTTCATCTGCCGCAGGCTGCGGCAGAAATGCAGTCAGCACAGCATTGCTAAAACCAGATGAGTTTCATCTGATGAAAAAAGGGGAACTTATATGAGCTACAAATTCAGGGGTGGTGTACATCCCAATCCAAACAAGGAGCTGTCCAAGGATAAGCCCTTTGTAACCCTGCTTCCCAAGGGTGAAATGGTCTATCCTCTGAACATGCACATCGGCAAGCCTTC
>DETN01000075.1:0-168 GCA_002362155.1 Lachnospiraceae bacterium UBA3287
ACAAGTACCTGGGCCAGATCCTGGAGGTCAGCGAAGAAGAGATCCGCAATCACAGGATATCCCTTGGCGTTGAGGAAGCATGGGACAGAGTCCATGTATCCGGAACGAAGAACAGCGCCTACTATTATTCCACCTACAACGGAAAAGACAACAACGCGGTCAGCGAAG
>DETN01000075.1:278-6873 GCA_002362155.1 Lachnospiraceae bacterium UBA3287
ATCGAGTTCGACTACTGCTGCGTTCATGCGGCCCTGTCCCTCAAGAAGCTGGGCTTCGAGACCATCATTGTCAACTGCAACCCCGAGACCGTATCCACAGACTACGATACCTCCGACAAGCTCTATTTCGAGCCTCTGACCCTGGAGGACGTCCTGTCTATCTATAAGAAGGAAAAGCCCGTGGGCGTCATCGCCCAGTTCGGCGGTCAGACCCCTCTGAATCTGGCTTCCGAGCTGGAGAAGAACGGAGTCCGTATTCTGGGCACCTCCCCTGCCGTCATCGACCTGGCAGAAGACCGTGACCAGTTCCGCATGATGATGGACAAGCTGGGCATCCCCATGCCCGAATCCGGCATGGCCACCACAGTGGAAGAAGCCATCGAGATCGCAAACCGCATCACCTATCCTGTCATGGTCCGTCCTTCCTACGTTCTGGGCGGCCGCGGCATGGAAGTGGTCTTTGACAACGAGCACATGGTGGATTACATGAATGCGGCCGTGGGCGTGACCCCCGACCGTCCCATCCTGATCGACCGTTTCCTCCACAACGCTCTGGAATGCGAGGCAGACGCCATCTCCGACGGCACCCATGCCTTCGTTCCCGCGGTCATGGAGCATATCGAACTGGCAGGCATCCATTCCGGCGATTCTGCCTGCATCATTCCTTCCAGGCACATTTCCGCCGAGAATCTGGAGACCATCAAGGAGTACACCAGAAAGATCGCGGAAGAGATGCACGTGGTAGGCCTTATGAACATGCAGTACGCCATCGAGGACGGCGTGGTCTTCGTTTTGGAAGCCAACCCCAGAGCCTCCCGTACCGTTCCGCTGGTATCCAAGGTCTGCAACATCCGCATGGTGCCCATCGCCACCGATATCATTACCTCCGAGCTGACAGGCCGAAAGTCCCCTGTCCCGGCTCTCAGGGAGCAGGATATCCCTTATTACGGCGTCAAGGAGGCGGTCTTCCCCTTCAAGATGTTCCAGGAGGTCGACCCTCTGCTGGGACCCGAGATGCGGTCCACCGGCGAGGTACTGGGTCTGGCCACCACCACAGGCGAAGCCTTCTTCAAGGCCCAGGAGGCGGCCGGCTCCAAGCTTCCCACCTCCGGTTCCGTCCTGATCACCGTCAACCGCAAGGACAAGGAGGACGTGATCCAGGCAGCCAGGACCTTCTACGAAGACGGATTTAAGATCTTCGCCACCAACCACACGGCAGAGCTGCTCAACTCCCTGGGCATCCCGGCGGAGCATGTCCTCAAGGTCTGGGAAGGACGTCCCAACATCCTGGATATGATCACCAACGGCAGGTTCGACATTATCGTCAACTCACCGTCCGGCAGCGAGAGCCGTCACGACGACTCCTACATCCGCAAGGCGGCCATCAAGGCCAAGATCCCTTACATGACCACTACCGCAGCGGCCAAGGCCACGGCAGAAGGCATCCATTACATCCTGACCCATAAGGAGAACGAGCCCAGGTCCCTGCAGGAGCTGCATGCATCCATTAAGGACAAAGCCTGATGATCAGAAAACTGTTTGACATAACATTCTGGAAATTCATACTGGTGGGGATCGTCAACACCCTGGTGGGAACGGCCGTCATGTTCGGCTGCTACAACCTGCTGCACCTGAGCTACTGGGTATCCTCGGCGGCCAACTATGTGGTGGGTTCTGTGGTCAGCTACTTTCTGAACAAGAACTTTACCTTCAGGAATAAGTCCAAAGACCCTATGGTCCTGGTGCGGTTCGTGGTCAACATCACGGTATGCTACCTGCTGGCCTACGGGATCGCCAAGCCTCTGGTACGGCGGATCCTTTCGGGGAGCAGCGTCAGTATCCAGGAGAACGGCGCCATGCTGGTGGGCATGTGCCTCTTTGTAGGCCTCAACTATCTGGGCCAGCGCTTCTTTGCCTTCCGGGAAAAGGAAAGCTGAAAGAGCGCTTTCTGCCGCGGTCTCTGCCGCAGCCTTTGCCTGCAGCCTCTGCTGCTATCATATGAATCACAGACGCCTTCCGCGTATGGTCTGCGTGTCAGCAGACCATGCCGGAAGGCGTTTTTTCGGTGGCAAAAGGTATATTTTGAGAACGATATGGCTTATATTGGGAGATGAATCATCCGATTGTTGAATCAGCGATGCGGTTTTGCGATAATGTGAAAGTATCTTAAGTCTTAAGCGGAGTTCAGAGAATCATGAAGATCAGAAGATGGATCCGGTCATCCATGTCCGAAGAGGGAAGTCGAAGAAGTTATTATATGATCTACAGCCTGGCCTTTGCGGTCCTGGCTTTTTTCTGTTTTTCCTGGTTTATTTTTACGGGAAAATCGATGATCTGGTTAAGAGACGGATGGGAGCAGCATTACAGATGCCTGGTCTATTACGGGGAGTATCTTCGGCAGATCCTGGGGAACCTGATCCGTGAGCACAGGCTGGTCATTCCCCGATGGGATTTTTATATCGGAGAAGGGGCCGACATCATCAACGCCATGCACTACTATGTGTTCGGAGACCCTTTTGCCCTGCCTGCCGTTTTTGTACCCATGCGGTACACCCATATTTACTTTGGTTTTGCCTGCATCCTCAGACTGTATACGGCGGGAATTGCTTTTTCCGCCTTATGCTTCGGCACGGACAGGAGGAATAAAAAGGCCGTCCTTTCCGGGGCCCTTGCCTACAGTCTCTGCTGCTGGGGGCTGTTTAACGCTGCCAGGCATCCCTATTTTCTGAATCCCATGATCAATTTCCCTCTGATGATCCTGGGGATCGAAAAAATCATCAGAAAGGAGAGGCCTTATCTCTTTATTGCAGCGGCGGCCGTTTCCGCCGCCAGCAATTTTTACTTCTTCTATATCATCGCCCTCCTGGCGGTCTTTTATGCCCTGGTAAGGCTTATGATCCTGTACGGAAAGGACTTAAAGCAGGGGATCCTGACCCTCCTTTATATGGGAGTCATGGCACTGACGGGCCTTGCCGCCGCGGGACTTCTCTTCCTGCCGGTGGCGATGATCTTCCTGGCCGATTCCAGGCTGGGCGTGCCCCAGAGAATGCACTGGCTTTATCCCCTGTCCTATTACAGCAGGCTGCCGGCAATCTTATTTACAGGCCCCGGATCTTACTGGCTCTGTCTGGGCCTGGCCGTTCCGGCCCTTCTGTCTCTTTTTCTCCTTTTCCGCCGGAGAAAGCAGGATCTGCTTCTGAAAGTACTGTGCGTGTCCGGCATTGCAGTCATTCTGTTCCCGCTGGGAGGCCGCCTTTTAAACGGCATGTCCTATATGACCAACAGATGGTGCTGGGCTTTCGTGCTGCTGGCTTGTTACGTCATGGTCAGGGAGTGGGAGGAGCTGCTTTCCCTTTCCGGGAAGGACTGGACATATCTTACCGGAGTCAGCCTTGCCTTTTATGCAGCCGTCCTCCTTCTGGACCAGTCGCGGACCAGAAAGGCGCTTTCGGTGATGCCGGTCTTCTTTATTACCATGATGGTCCTGCACCGGGGCATCATGAAGGATAGAAGAGCCGTAATCAGGGAACTCTGTCTGATTCTGATCGTTGTCCTGCATCCTGTCAGCAGCGCTTTCTGGCTGTTTGCTCCGGATGCCGATAATTATATCTCGGAGTTCAGGGAAAACAGCAGGATCTGGAGCGAGGACTGGGCTGATGACGAGACAGGCACAGTCAGGTTTTTTGCAGAGGAGGACGACCCCGGGAACACATACATCAGATATTCCGGCAATAACAGGGCCCTTACCCACAATGTGAGCATGGTGAAGCGCATCTCCAATACGGGATATTATTATTCCATCAGCAATCCCGGGGTCAATGACTACAGGCGGGATCTGCAGATGAGGGAAGATCAGGACTTCCTGTATAAAGGCTATGATGACCGTACCGTGCCGCTGACTCTGGCCGGTGTGGAATATTATGTGACAAGGCACGGTGAAGACAAGGGACTTCCCTACGGATATGAATTCCTTGGAAGCAGAGATTCAAAATACCATGTTCAGGAGAAATATGTCCGGGAACTGAAGAAAGAACTGGGAACGGATGAACTGACACCGGAGCAGGAAAGAAAGATCCGGGAAAATGCAGAAAGCGCCTATGATGTTTACAAAAACATGTATGCTCTTCCCATAGGCTACTGCTATGATTCTTATATCACAGAGGAGACCTGGAAAGAACTGGATCCTGTTCAGAAGCAGGAGATCCTCCTGGGCGCTGCCCTGACAGACAGGGAGGTCCCGGGCATTGATACCTATAAGGAGGCGGTGCCGGACTATCAGATTCCCTTTGACGTGGAATGCCGGGGGCATGAGCTGACAAGGGAGGGCGGCACCTTCACCGCCACTTCGGAAAATGTGAAGGCAGTTCTTACTTTCAGGGAGGAAGTAAAAGCTTCGGAGGTATATCTGGGACTGGAAGGCATCTCCTATACGCCGGTCCCTGCATATGATCTTTATTTCGGAAGCGATCCGGCAGACCCCCTGCAGCTCTATAACAGGGTAAATTTCAGGATGAAGAGCGGAGACGATCAGATCCGGATCAGAAGGGAAAAGCTTTTCTGGGATCCGGTCCAGAATGCAGACTTTACCGTCACCTCCTCCACAGGCATATCCAAGACCCTCAGCTACAAGCAGCCGGATGCCACTTTTTCTTCGGGAAGAGATGATTTCATTGTAAATCTGGGTTACAGCGACGAGCCTGTCACCTCGCTCACCATCACATTTCCGGGAAGAGGCATTTATCACTTTGACAGCATATCCGTCTACAGCATCCCCATGGAGGGCTATGAGGAAAAGACCTTAAGGCTGCGGGAGAATGTTCTGGAAAATACAGAGTTCGGGACAGACTGCCTGGAGGGAGACATTTCGGTGGACCGGAATAAGATCCTCTGCATTGCCACGCCCTATTCCACAGGCTGGAAGGCCTGGGTGGACGGAAAGGAGCAGCCTCTCCTGTGCCTTAACAGGCATTATCCCGGCCTCGCCCTGGAGCCGGGAGATCATCATATCCGCCTTGCGTACGCCATGCCCTACGGCAGGGCAGGCCTTGCGCTTTCCCTGATCGGCTTTCTGGGAACGGCCGTCATCATCTTAGTCACGGAGAAGAAGCACAGATCTGCCGCAGGGACCGGACACAGGTGATATCCCCGCCTGTATCGAGAGACAGTGTTTTTGCTGTTATTGTGGTTTTTCCGGACAGGAAATGGTACAATAATCCATGTGTCCCGGACATCTGTCCTTTTCCGGCGGATACCGGTACCAATATATGCAAGGGAGATTTTTCTAATGAAAGCACTGCTGAAACTCTACAATGACACCAGTCTGATCGTCCGGATCGTGATCGGCATGGTCCTGGGCGCCATCCTGGGACTGATCGTTAAGGACCTGGTGATCGTCGATCTTCTGGGCACCCTCTTTGTCGGCGCCCTCAAGGCCGTCGCACCCCTTCTGGTCTTCGTTCTGGTCATGAGCGCCCTGGCCCAGGGAAGTGAAAAGATGGACAGCCGTTTTACCACGGTCATTGCCCTCTACATGCTCTCCACCCTGATGGCGGCCGTCGTAGCCGTAACGGGAAGCTTCCTCTTCCCCCAGAAGATGGTCTTCGCCGAGCAGGCCGTGGCCGATTCCGTTCCCCAGACGGTCAGCGAGGTCCTTTTAAACGTGGTCAAAAACATGGTGACCAACCCGCTCAAGGGCATTATGGACGCCAACTACATCGGCATCCTGCTCTGGGCCGTGATCTTCGGTCTGGCTCTGAAGGGCGTTGCCTCTCAGGAGACAAAGCGCATGCTCAGCGACGCCGCGGCTTCTGTTTCCCAGGCTGTCCGCTGGATCATCAATCTGGCCCCCTTCGGTATCTTCGGTCTGGTCTATACCACTGTTTCCACCAATGGCCTGGCCATCTTTACCGATTACGGCAAGCTCCTGGCCCTTCTGGTCATCTGCATGCTCCTGGTAGCCCTGGTGGTGGATCCTCTGATCGCCTGGATCTACCTGCGCCGCAATCCCTATCCTCTGGTATTCAGGTGCCTTCGTGAATCCGGCATCACCGCCTTCTTCACCAGAAGTTCCGCGGCCAACATCCCCGTCAACATGGCCCTGTGCGAAAAGCTGGGTCTGGACGAGGATATGTATTCCGTATCCATTCCTCTGGGCGCCACCATCAACATGGACGGCGCGGCCATCACCATTACGGTCATGACCCTCTGCGCTGCCTATACCCTGGGCATCTCCGTGGACATCCCCTCCGCCATCATCCTGTCCGTTATGGCGACCCTGGCCGCCTGCGGTGCATCGGGCGTAGCGGGCGGTTCCCTCCTGCTGATCCCCATGGCCTGCTCCCTTTTCGGCATCTCCAATGACGTTGCCATGCAGGTCGTCGGCGTAGGCTTTATTATCGGCGTGGTCCAGGATTCCGTGGAGACCATGATCAACTCCTCCGGCGACGTCATGTTCGCAGCCGTGGCCGAATACCACCAGTGGATCAAGGAAGGCAGAGCAGACGATCTGCCCACCTGGCTGGGAGGAAAGAAAAAAACAGCCATCTGACCGGTTTTTCAGTCGGTAATATACATCGCTTTTTGGGGAAGCAGGGCC
>DETN01000075.1:6941-16688 GCA_002362155.1 Lachnospiraceae bacterium UBA3287
CTAAAAATTGACCAAGAGGCGGACGCTTCTTAGCGGAATGTTGGAATATTCTACAATAGTCTGCCTTTTTGATTCATGTTAAAATGGGGCTGACAGGAACCATTGTATACACTGCAGGCAAACCTCATTCGTCGCTGAAAGGAGATTTTATGAGCAATCTTGAGAGAGAACTTCGCGAGAACACATATCCCGGCAGAGGCATCGTCATCGGCCGCAGCGCTGACGGATCCAAAGCCGTTACAGCATACTTCATCATGGGCAGAAGCTCCAACAGCCGCAACCGTGTCTTCGTGGAAGACGGAGAAGGCATCCGCACCCAGGCATTCGATCCTTCCAAGATGGAAGATCCCAGCCTGATCATCTATGCCCCTGTCCGCGTACTGGGCAACAAGACCATCGTGACCAACGGCGACCAGACCGATACCATCTATGAGGGTCTGGATAGACAGATGACTTTCGAGCAGTCCCTGCGCACCAGAGAGTTCGAGCCCGACGGCCCCAACTACACCCCCCGCATCAGCGGCGTCATGCACATCGAGAACGGAAAGTACAACTACGCCATGTCCATCTTAAAGAGCGACATGGGCGATCCGTCCTCCTGCCTGCGCTTTACCTTTGCCTTTGAGAATCCCAAGGCCGGCCAGGGCCGCTTCATCCATACCTATGACGGCGACGGCAGCCCCCTGCCTTCCTTCACCGGCGAACCCACTCCCGTGGATCTGGACGGCGGCTTTACCGCTGACATCGATACCTTTACATCCAGGGTTTGGGATGCTCTCAACGAAGACAACAAGGTCTCCCTCTTTGTCCGCTTCATCAATATCGCGGACGGGACCTATGAGACCAGGATCGTAAACAAAAACATCTGAGAAGAAATACAAGAAAGGGACCAAGACAGAACATGAACGAATTAATGCTGAAGTACGGATGCAACCCCAACCAGAAGCCTTCCAGAGTCTACATGGAAGACGGCTCTGACCTTCCCATCACAGTCCTTAACGGCAGGCCCGGCTATATCAACCTTCTGGATGCCTTAAACGGCTGGCAGCTGGTCAAAGAACTGAAGGCAGCCACCGGCCAGGCAGCAGCCACTTCCTTTAAGCATGTATCCCCCGCAGGCGCCGCCATCGGCCTTCCTCTTTCCGAAGTTGAGGCAAAGATCTACTGGGTGGACGATCTGGGCGAGCTGACTCCCATGGCAGCAGCCTATGCCAGAGCCAGAGGCGCTGACAGAATGTCTTCCTTCGGCGATTTCATTTCCCTCTCCGATACCTGCGATGCCTGCACCGCAAAGCTCATTGCCAGAGAGGTCTCTGACGGCGTGATCGCTCCCGCCTATACCGATGAGGCCCTGGAGATCCTGAAGGGCAAGAAGAAGGGCAACTACTGCGTTCTGCAGATCGATCCCTCCTATGTTCCCGCTCCCATCGAAAAGAAGCAGGTCTTCGGCGTGACCTTCGAGCAGGGCCGCAACGAGCTGGTCATCGACGACGCTCTTTTTGCCAACATCGTCACCGAGAACAAAGAGCTTCCCAAGGCAGCCAGAGACGACATGGCCATCGCCCTGATCACTCTGAAATATACCCAGTCCAACTCCGTCTGCTTCGTCAAGGGCGGCCAGGCCATCGGTATCGGCGCAGGCCAGCAGTCCAGGATCCACTGCACCAGGCTGGCAGGCTCCAAGGCCGACAACTGGTATCTGCGTCAGTGCCCCAAGGTACTGAACCTTCCCTTCAAGGCCGGCATCCGCAGGGCAGACAGGGACAACGCCATTGACCTTTACATCGGCGAGGACTACATGGATGTTCTTGCAGACGGCAAGTGGGAGAACCTCTTTACCGAGAAGCCTTCCGTATTTACCAGAGAAGAGAAGAGAGCATGGCTGGACGGCAATAAGGATGTGACCCTGGGCTCCGACGCCTTCTTCCCCTTCGGCGACAACATCGAGCGCGCCTTCAAGAGCGGCGTCAAGTATGTGGCACAGCCCGGCGGCTCCGTCAGAGACGACAATGTCATCGAAGCCTGCAACAGCCACGACATGGTCATGTGCTTCACAGGCATCCGTCTTTTCCATCACTGATGGAAAAACCGGCGGATCTTTCCCCGGATCGATCGGACCGCATTTCCAAATATCTGCAGAAGCTGCCCCGGCAGCTTCTGCAGGTATTTTTTTTAACTCTGTGCCTTCCCTTTTCTGCTCTGTACATCCCCTTTCCTCCTCTGCGCCTCCCCGGCCCTGTCAAAAAGGTTCGCTGTTACAAAAGGGTCAGGGCTTCTTGCGGCCCCGGGCCGTTTCTGATATGCTTTCTTTACAAGTGGAAGTCAATGCGGATATGCAAGTCCTGTATACCTGCGCGGCCTTCCCTTTTTTTATTGTTTTTTTTCCCGTTTCTGACCCCTCCCATCCCTCGCCGGGGCCTTCTTCCTGCCGCCCAGGCAGGTCTTTACCGCATTTCCTATCGCCACAGCTGAAAACAGAATGAATTCTCTGCCCGCCCTTCGGGCCCCTGCGCCTGATCTTACGGCCTGTCAGATTCCGGCCGGTCTTTCAAACCATTTCTATTGTTTCTTTTTCTGATGATTTCCCTTTATGTTTTTGCTTTTTACTGATCCGGTCCTCCGGCGCCTGCCCGGCCCCTGCGGGCTCTGCCAGGCTCTGCAGAGCTTTGCCCGGCAATGCTTTCCCCTCTGTTTCCAGTCTTCCTTATGCGAATCGTACCCAGCCCCTCCCCCCTTCGGGAAAACCTGAAACGGGAAATCCTGCCTCCTGTTTTTGCGCGCCTTTTCTGCCACCGGCAGGAAGGGCAGGACACCGGGACAGGAAAAGATCGTAGGAAAACATTTTCAGGAAAGGAGAAACATATGAAAAACAAAGCAAAGATCCGCCTTCTGACCGCCCTTATGGCCCTGGTCATGGTCCTGCCCCTTTTCGGGATGTCCGTCAGGGCTGAGGGGCTTTCTGCCCGGGAAAGGCCTTTGGGGATCTCCATGGCCGCAAAGAACGGGATCGTGACCGAAAGCGGAAAAAAATATTTTTACGTGAACGGAGTCAGAAAGACCGGTAAGATCCAGGCAGGACAGAACTGGTATTATTTCGGCCCCGAAATGAAGTACGGCCTGATCCGGGACGCCGGCACCGGCCTGATGTACTATGCCGGAAAGGACGGGATCCTGCAGACAGGCTGGAAGACCATCGGTGGAAAGAGGTACTATTTCTGGGCCAGCACTTATCCGGGGCACCAGAAGTACGAAGCCGCCTTCGGAATGAGGACCATCAGAGGGATCTGGCACCTGTTCACAAGGGACGGCGTCCTTCTGTGCGGCCTTCATAAGGTGGACGGAAGGACCTACTACACAAATGCCCTGGGACGCCTTCAGTCCGGATGGCAGACGGCAGACGGAAAGCTGCATTACTTCTGGCCCGCTCAGGGAGAGGGACACGGCCGCTTCCAGATGGCATCCGGCACCGTGGTCATAGACGGCGTCCCCCACTATCTTGACGGGGACGGAAATCCTCTGAAGGTCCACGAGGGGAAGCAGCTGGACCGGTACGGGGCCGTGAAGACAGCATCCTCCGCCGCCGCCTCTGCCCTGGACGCGAAGTTTTACGGGGACGTATCCGCAGGAGAGACCCCAGCCCAGAAGGCCATCCTGAGCTGCCTCAACTATTACGAAGCCCAGCTGCAGAAGCTGAACAGGGACAACCGGTTCGAAGAACTCTGCAGGAAAAAGGGACAGGCTCCCAGATCTGTCTGGCAGTACTCCAACAAGAGTCCCCTGGGCAGCTTTTTTGCCCCCTTCGACAAGATGAACGGCGGAGCCTATTCCTACAACGGCAGAACCGTCCGCTACTGCAACTGCGACAGCTGCAAGTGGTGGGTGGTGGAGGACCTTATGCACACAAATAAGACCACCTCCCGGGACATCCATACAGTATGGAAAAAGTACACGGTAAAGGGCATAAAGCTTAAGGATCTCTATCAGAAGGGCTCCTTTACCGTCAGGGAAAACGGGAAGAACGTCACGGTCAGGCTCCTTCCCGGGACCTGCTTCTATAACATTCTCCCTGACGGCAGGTGCAATCATACCTGGATCTATATGGGGCCTGACAAAGACGGCACGGAAAGGATCTTCGACACCGGCCACGGCGGCGTCCACTCGGATCCGAAAAAGAAGGACAGGGTCCGGGCCTGGGAAAAGGACCTCTCCGGCAGGTATCACACGGACGGCAGCAGGGCCATCTTCCGCACCTGGGTCAATGAGATGACCGACACCAGGGACTATGCCGACAAGACCATCGGCACCATCTGGGTCCCCAACAACCTTAAGACCTTCTATTACAGAAATGCCGGGGGCAGGCTGGTAAAGTTCTGAAGCTGACATAAGGTCTGCCCCCAGGCCCCTGCAGGCCTGTAAGGAGCCTGAGGAGCAGACATACGGAGCGGGGATTTATGGAGAAATCTTCATAAATCCCCGCCCTTTTCCTGTGTTTTTGGCAGAAAAATGGCTTTTTCAGGCTGAAACCGGGCCTGCGGAGGGGACTTTTATTTGCCAACCTGAAGATTATCTGATATTCTTAGCAGGTCGCAAAAAACCTGTGCTGAAGGACCCGGAAGCCAGGTAAATAAAGGAGAGGTACAATGGATATCAAGGCAAAACTTCGGACGCTCATGGTACTGCTCATCATTGTCATGATGGCACCCGGTTTCGTTCTTCCGGCCGGGGCCGCCGGACTTTCCAAAGGCCTGCCGGCCGTATCCCAGGTCAGATCCGGGGCGGCAGGAAGCGGGATCGTCACTTCGAAGGGAAAGAAATACTACTACCTAAAAGGAAAAAGAAAGACCGGAAAGGTCAGAGTGGGAAAGAAATGGTACTATTTCGGGCCTGAAATGAAGACCGGCCTCATTGAGGATACCGGGAAGAGCGGGACCTGTTACTATGCGGACGGAAAAGGCGTCCTGCAGACAGGCTGGAAGACCGTTAAGGGGAAGAAATACTATTTCTGGACAAAGACCCGGGGCGGCCATACTAAGTTTGAAGCGGCCACGGGCCTTAAGTCTGTCGGCGGCAAATACTACCTGTTCAGCAAAAAAGGCGTCCTCCTCTCCGGCCTGCAGAAAGTGGGCGGCTCTGTCTACTATGCGGACAGTAAGGGCCTTGTAAAGTCCGGCTGGCATAAGGCGGGCGGGAGCCTTCGCTACTTCTATCCCCAGGCGGGCAGCGGCCATGCCCGTTTCGAGATGGCCAAAGGCACTGTGGTCATTGACGGCGTCCCCCACTATCTGGACAGCGACGGCATCCCTGAAAAGACCCATGGCGGAAAAGATCTGAACAGATACGGAGCCGAAAAAAAGAGTGCAGAAGCATCCGGTGGCAGCCGGACTCCCACATCCGACGGCATCTTTTACGGAGACGTCACCGCAGGCCGGACGCCTGCCCAGAAAGCTATTCTCAGCTGCCTCAACTATTATGAGGACCAGCTGCAGAAGCTGAACAGGGAAAACCGTTTCGAAGAGACCTATAACAAAAAGGGAGACTATACAAAGCATGTATGGCAGTATTCCAACAATGCCAGGTCTCCCCTGAATGCCTTCTTCGCTCCTTTCGACAGGATGAACAGCGGCGCATTCAAAAAGGGAAAAAAGACGGTGCGCTACTGCAACTGCGACTCCTGCAAGTGGTGGGTGGTCCAGGACATGCTGAATACCACAGGCACCACCTCCGAGGGAATGCATACCGTATGGACCAAGTACACCATAAAAGGCATGACGTTCGAGAAGCTTTACGAAAAAGGCTATTTTACGGTCAAAAAGGACGGAGAAAAGGTCAGGATCGACCTTGTTCCGGGCACATGCTTCTATGATGCCGCCGGGACCCATACCTGGATCTACATGGGACCCGACAGGAAGGGCGTGGAAAGGTTCTTCGACACGGGACACGGAGGCGTCCATTCGGATCCCAATAAAGTCGACAAGGTTCTGGCCTGGGAAGAAGATGTTTCCAAACGCTACCATTCAGACAAAAGGAGGGCCATCTTCCGTACCTGGGTCAACGAGATCACCGATTCGAGAGCCTATGCGGACAAGACCATACGGGTCATCTGGGTCCCCAGGAATATCAGATCCTTTTATTACAGGAATCCCAGAGGAAAGCTTGTGAAATACTGAATCCGCATCTGCTGCGGTGAATGAAGCCTCATACTCCGGGGCCTGCCCTGCAGGCTCCGGGGCATGAGGCTTTTTGCTGCCTTTTCCTTTTCACCGGGCTTTTTCCGCCCCTTTTCCGAAAGGCCGTTTTTGCCGTCACTGTTTGACCTGCAGGCGGCAACGTGATACAATTCCGTATGTTTAAAGCTGTCGGAACGTGAGGTAAAAAAGGAATGCGCATTGGTACAGGATATGATGTCCACCGCCTGGTGGAAGGAAGAAAGCTGATCATGGGAGGCGTGGAGATCCCTTATGAAAAGGGGCTTCTTGGCCATTCAGACGCGGACGTGCTCTCCCATGCCATTATGGACGCCCTCCTGGGAGCCGCTGCCCTGGGAGATATAGGCAAGTTCTTTCCGGATACGGATCCCCGCTATAAGGGGGCCGATTCCATGAAGCTGATGGAAGAGGTCCGGGAGATCCTGGCAGACCACCACTACCTGGTGGGGAACGTGGACGCCACCATTGTGGCCCAGGCTCCCAAAATGCGTCCCCATATCGATGCCATGAGAGAGAACATCGCCCGGGCTCTGGGAGTGGAGACCGGCCAGGTCAGCGTCAAGGCCACCACGGAGGAGAGGCTGGGCTTTACCGGAAGCGGAGAAGGCATTGCCGTGCAGGCAGTGGCCCTGATCGCCTCCCCCATGGATCTGGAAGCAGTAAATCCCATGGGATGCGCCGGCTGTCCGGGAAGAGGATAAATCCGGCACCGGATATATGATGCAGAGGAAAAGTCAGTTTATATAAGGGAGAAACACCAGTTATGAGTATTCAGATCTTCAACACACTCAGCAGATCCAAAGAGGAATTTAAGCCCATCGTTCCCGGCGAGGTCAGAATGTATGTATGCGGCCCCACTGTCTACAACCTGATCCATATCGGCAACGCCCGCCCTATGATCGTTTTCGATACAGTCCGCCGCTATTTTGAATATAAGGGCTATAAGGTCAACTACGTCTCCAACTTTACCGACGTGGACGACAAGATCATCAAAAAGGCCAACGAAGAGGGTGTGGACGCCGAAGTGATCTCCGAGCGCTATATCGAGGAGTGCAAAAAGGATATGGCTTCTCTCAACGTGAGACCTGCCACCACCCATCCCCAGGCCACCAAAGAGATCGACGGCATGATCGAGATGATCCAGACCCTGATCGACAAGAACTTCGGCTATGTGGCAGACGACGGCACGGTCTATTACAGGACCCGCATGTTCCCCGGTTACGGCAAGCTCTCCCACAAGAACATCGACGACCTGCGGGGCGGCAACCGCGAGCTGAAGGTCACCGGCGAGGAACAGAAGGAAGATCCCCTGGATTTCGTCCTCTGGAAGCCCAAAAAGGAAGGCGAGCCCTACTGGAACTGCCCCTGGTGCAAGGGACGTCCCGGCTGGCACATCGAATGCTCCGTCATGAGCAGGAAGTATCTGGGTGAGACCATCGATATCCACGCAGGCGGCGAAGACCTGGTCTTCCCCCACCACGAGAATGAGATCGCCCAGTCCGAAGCCTCCAGCGGCAAGCCCTTTGCCAACTACTGGATGCACAACGCCTTCCTCAATATCGACAACCGCAAGATGAGCAAGTCTCTGGGCAACTTCTTTACCGTCAGAGACATTCTGGACCAGTACGACGGCCAGGTCATCCGCTATTTCATGCAGACCGTCCATTACAGAAGCCCTCTGAACTTCAGCAGGGACCTGATGGAATCCGCAAAGACCTCCTATGAGAGGATCGTCAACTGCGCAGAGAACCTGACCTTCCTGGAAGGAAAGGCCGCCGGCAGCCTTACAGAAGAAGAGAAGGCTCTTATCGCTCAGGCGGATGCATACCGGGTCCAGTTCGAAGAGGCCATGGACGACGACTTCAATACGGCCAACGCCCTTTCCGCCATCTTTGAGCTGGTGACCTTCATCAACTCCCATGCGGACGGAAACGCTTCCAGAGACCTTCTTCTTGCCTTCCATAAGGAACTGGCCGCTCTGACCGATATCTGCGGCCTGACCCTGGAGAGAAAGAACGACCTGGCAGAGGACGAAGTGGCTTACATCGAAGCCAAGATCGCGGAGAGAAAGGCCGCCAAGAAGGCAAAGGACTTTGCCAGAGCGGACGCCATCCGCGCCGAACTGAAGGAGAAGGGCATCATTCTGGAAGACACCAGAGAAGGAGTAAAATGGAAGAAAGCCTGAGACAGCAGATCCTTGCAGTCTTCCCACACAGCCCCGTAGATATCAGGACCTATTCCCCCATGGCTTTTGCCTTCCTGGGGGATGCGGTCTATTCCCTGGTCATACGGACCATGGTGATCTCAAAAGGAAACAGACAGGCAGAGAAGCTTCATAATGAAACTTCTCTGCTTGTTCGTGCTTCCACCCAGGCGGCCATAGGAGAGTCCATCCAGGACCTTTTGACAGAGGAAGAAAGATCCATTTATAAAAGAGGAAAAAACGCCAATACCGCCCATCATGCCAGGAGCGCCTCCTATGAGGACTATCAGAAGGCGACGGGGCTGGAATGCCTGTGCGGCTATCTCTACCTGCAGGACAGGACAGACCGCATGCTGGACCTGCTCCGGGAAGGCACATCCCGGGCCGGCGTCATCAGAAAACAGGAAAAAGGAAGAACATGAGCAAACAGGAACAGAATAACGGATATGTAAAAAAGGGCGTGAGAGGCCGCAGGGAAGAAGAAAGAATGGCCTATAAGGCAGAGCGCTATGCAAAGCGCCATGAGGGCCAGGAAGCCTATGGGGGCAAAAGAGACAGAAAGCAGGAGCCCGATGAAAAGGTCAGAAGGGCCGCGGCAGACAAAGCGTCGGACGCCGAGGTGACTCCTTCCGAAAACGAGACAAGGATCGAGGGCAGAAATGCCGTCATCGAGGCCTTCCGTTCCGGCAGGACCGTGGACAGGCTCTACATGCTGGACGGATCCCAGGAGGGGGCCATGATGACCATCCGCCGGGAAGCCAAAAAGCACGGGACAGCGGTCAAATATGTGACCAGACAGAGGCTGGACCAGATCTCCGAAACAGGCGCCCACCAGGGCGTGGTGGCCATCCTGGCCGCTTATCATTACGGAGAGATCGACGATCTGTTTGAAAAGGCCAGGGAAAAGGGAGAGGATCCCTTCTTTATCCTGCTGGACAATATCGAGGATCCCCACAACCTGGGGGCCATCATCCGGACTGCCAACGTCTGCGGCGCCCACGGCGTCATCATTCCCAAAGACAGAGCCGTCGGCCTGACCGCCACGGTGGCCAAGGCCTCCGCGGGGGCCCTGAACTTTACCCCTGTGGTCAAGGTCACCAACATCGGCAGGACCATCGAAGAGCTCAAGGAGAGGGGCATGTGGTTCGTCTGCGCGGATATGGACGGGACCCCCATGACAAAGCTGAACATGACGGGCTCCATCGGCCTGGTCATCGGAGCGGAGGGAGACGGCGTCTCCAGACTGGTCCGGGATAAGTGCGACATGGTGGCGTCCATCCCCATGAAGGGAGAGGTGAACAGCCTCAACGCTTCCGTGGCGGCCGGCGTCCTCTGCTA
>DETN01000127.1 GCA_002362155.1 Lachnospiraceae bacterium UBA3287
GCTGTACGCCCGGCGTCTTCCGCAGACAGTACAGAAGCTGAAAAACCGTGAGGATCCCTTCTGCAGGGGATCCTCCCGGTCTTTTATTCTGATATAAAAAGTGATGCGCTGTCTGTCTTTTTCCGGCCTGCGGCCATTATCTTGCCTTGCCGAAGCAGTCGTCGCAGACGGCGTAGGGATAGTTCCAGGGCAGGATCTTGCCGCAGCGCCTGCACCGGCGTCCGGGCAGGGACTGCTTTTTCAGGATCTCCATGATCTTGCTGCAGATCTTGTTTCGGGTCTCTCCCACGTCGTCCAGCTCAGCGGGGTGATTGAATACCCGGCAGTAGTAATAGACCAGGTCGCAGATGCTGTAGAGCTCTTCCAGCTCCTGCAGGTCGGGATTTCTGCCGTAGAGGGTATAGACAGGGCGGAATTCCCGCACCTGTCCCTGGAGCTCAGCCGCGAACATCTGCTCCCAGAGCTCCTTGAGGGTGCTGTCCCTTTCATCAAAGGGGATCATAACGAAGCGGTAGATCAGCTCCTTGTCGTCCGTATATTCTTCCAGTTCCCTGCAGAGGGCGATCTCACGGACCGTATAGGCCTTCTGGAAGAAATCCCTGTCCTCGATGCTGTTCCACCGTTCCATGATCTCGGACAGCCGTCCCTCCAGACCGATCAGCGATTCCGGGAAGGCCAGTCTTGCCTTTTTGAGATCGGGAATGGTGCTGCGGAAGGCCCTCCAGAGAATGGCCTTGCCGTACTCGGCGTTGGTATAGCCGGTGTCATAGATCCCGAAGCGGCCGGCTCTGCCGGCGATCTGCAGGACCTCGGAAGGCAGAAGGTCTCTCTTTTTGTGACCGTCGTATTTCATCATTTCCAGGAAAACGATCCGTCTGACCGGCAGGTTCATGCCCATGCCGATGGCATCGGTAGCCACCACCACAGTGGTCTCTCCGGAAATGAAGCGTCTGACCTCCTGCTGGCGCACCTCGTAGGGCAGGGCTCCGTAAATGATACTGCAGCGGATCCCCTGCTGCTGAAGCTCGGAGGCCACCGCCAGGACGTTCTTTTTGGAAAAGACGATCAGGGCGTCGTGCTCCTTTACGTCTTTGGGGAAGCTGAATTTGCGGTTCTCCACGATCAGAGGGGTCATGCGCTCATGGCGGACCACCTCCCAGGTATCTCCGCAGTATTCGATCATGCGGATCAGAAGCTCCTCTGCATAGGGCGCCGCGCATACATGCACTTCTCTGGCCAGCACGCCCATGACGGCGGCCGTCCAGCTGCCGCCTCTTTCCTCTTCGTCCATCATCTGGGCTTCGTCGATGACGGCCACGTCATACTCTTCCACCGGATCCATCATTTCCACGGTGGAGGCCTGGTGGAGGGCTCCCTCCACGATATGCTCCTCTTCTCCGGTGATCAGGTTGCAGGGGACCCCGGCCGCGTTGGAATTCTCATAGACCTCGAAGGCCAGAAGACGAAGAGGCCCCAGATAGATGCCTTTCCTGGCCTGCTTGAAGGCCTCGATGGAATCATGGGTCTTGCCGCAGTTGGTGGGACCGATATGGAGAATAAAGTGTCTTTCGATCTCTCTGGCGGCAGGGTAGAGGTCCGCATAGCAGTCCGGCATCTGGCTCAGGATGCTCTCCTTCATGCGGCGTTCTCTTTCCGCTCTCTCGTCCATGCGGCGGAAGATCTCCGTGTACCTTTTGTTCTCCCGCAGAAGGCTTTCCACCTTTTTCGGCGTAAAGTAATCCTGCAGATCCTCCAGGATCTCAAAATTCAGTTCCAGATCGTTGATGACGAAACGCAGTCTTTCCCGGATGAACTGCCACTGACGGCTGCCCCTCTTTGCGTAGGCCCGAAGCTCTTCGGAAGATTCGGCCGCCCGCCGGATCAGGTAATCGTCAATGGTCCTGCCGCGGCTCAGAATATAGCCCACGGCCTCGTCGTCCAGAAGATATTCGGAGGTAAACTCACCGATATTGTTCTCGTCCAGATCCTCCTGCCATACCTTTTTGCCGAAGTGGGTATTCTGGACCCGGTCCAGGATCTGCCTCCGGTTCTTCAGATACTTTTCGATGGTATCAATGATATCCTGCAGGTATTCTTCCTTGTGGTCCTCAAGGTAAGCGGCCAGAGACTCGCTTCCCGTCAGCTCCTTCAGCCGTTTTTCCGTCTCTCTTTTTTCACGGGCTTCCGCGTATTTTAGCAGAGTGGGCGTCAGTTCCTCCAGAGAGGCCTGCATCCGGGCCTCCAGCTCCGGCATAAGGGCCGGATCCGCCAGGGCCTGGTATTCGGGATCGGCCTTCAGGGAAGCCTCCACCGCATCCTGAAAGGCCTGTTTCTTTTTGTAGCGTTTTGCCGCCTTGGGGCCGGCGGAAGGGTTGGCCTTCCGGAAGCTTTCCATGACCGCTTCCTTATGCCTGTCACGAAGCAGGTCCCTGCGGTAACGCAGGTAATCGTCGAAGATAATTGTGATTTCGTTGTTTGCCATAAATTCCTCAGTTGAAAATACTCCCGCGCCTTTGACCGCCGCCCGGGAGTGCTGCTTTCAGAACCTTTCTGATCTCAAATCTCAAACTCTTCCTATCATACCTAATTCGCAGAAAATAAGAAAGGCTTTTTCCAGAAAGACTTTTTTACCTTTTTATATTAAGCATAGCAGAACAGCCAATTCCTCCGGACAGAAATCTTCGGAGAAAAAACAGATTCAGATGCCTGCCGGAAGATGAAATCTTCAAATTTAAAGCAGGCCTTCATAAGACAGTCTTGAAAATCCGGCAGATTATCTTTCCCTTGTCAAAATCTTTGGCATTTACATCCTTACTTCGAAATCTATACATGCTCTGAGTGTAATTACTTCATTAGGGCTTTTACCTGACGAACCCGTTCATCTATAAAATCAGGCCACACCGAATTGTCCAGATAAGGCTGGGTCAGATGTGTATATGTGCCTGCCCTGTCAAGGATCTCAATCTGGTTGGGGTGGCTTGGCAAAGCTATATCCACATGTATGGCCTTCATCTTCTCTGCATCTGCAATGAAGCGGTCACGGAGATCAGGCGTTAGGAAGGCACTTTTTTTATAATAGTCATCGTTCATGGTATTAGCACCAACGCCTCCGTGCATGGCTACCGTATAAATGTCTCCTGTCTCGGGATTCTTCTCCTCCCAGAAAAAGCTGGTGCATCCAGGAGTATGGCCGGGTGTCAGTATGGTTCGGACGGCTATATCGCCCAGGCAGACAGGATTAAATTCGTCATAATACCGATCCACATGAATATGCTGCACATGCCACAGATCGTGGGGCAGTTCCGTCTCTGCAGGGCAGTTCTTCATGAATTCGGCATCTTCCCTGGACATATACAGAGGAGCGCCTGTCAGTGCATGCAAGGACGCCGCACCGCCAAAATGATCCAGATGGGCATGAGAAAGAAGGATCTTTTTGATATTCTCCATCCGGTAGCCCAGACGGTATATAGAATCCAGCATCAGATACAGGCTTTCTGCAATACCTGTATCGATCAGAATCAGGCCTTCCCCTGTGTCGATCAGATATGCTCCTACCCATTTCTGTCCCGACACATACCAGGTCCTTGGAGACACCTGAAAAGGTTTCACTGCCAGTTCCCATGGCCTGTGGCACAAGGTCTCCACAGGATGAGGAATCGGTTTACCGCTTGAAAATGCCATAATTAACCTCCTTGCACTGTCCCAATACGCTGCTGTCATCTGATGGTCTGACATTCTTTTCCATAATTACATTGCAATGACAGCATTATAACACAGGTATTTCCGGCAGCAATCGATATCATCAGACGAATAATCACAAAAAAGAAACTGTCAGTGAGATCATGAACGTAAAACTGTAGTTTTTGCTTATAACATATATAGTCAGCACTCATTCAGCTCTGACTTTGCCCCCTATAAAATCTTCTTAACAGGAAACCGAAAGGCACCGGAGATGCCTTTCATATCAACTACACAAAAAGGAGGCTAAACTTGACACCACAGATTATTATTACACTATGCGTACTTGCTTTTCTGGTAATCATGCTGCTGGCCCACAGGCTGCCCTACGGGCTTACCGGAATGTTCTGCGTCGGCCTGCTGGTCCTTTTCAGGGTCACCGATCTGAAAACAGCAATGAGCGGTTTTTCCAGCAGCACGACAGTTATGGTTGCCAGCATGATCGTCGTCGCATCACAGCTTTCCAAAACAAGCATTATCAACAGAGTCCGTGCTGCAATGTCAAAACTGTCCGGTAAGAGTGAGATCATTGTTATTCTTGCTTTCTTCGGAGCCACAATCCTGCTTTCCCAGCTTATGGGACAGGTAGCCTGCCTTTCCATTATGCTCCTGTTCTGTGAGACTCTGGATGAAGACAGCCGTCTGACACCTTCCAGAATGCTGTTTTCAGTCTGCGTACTGAATACCATCTGGACTTCTAAAATCCCTATCGGTATGGGCGCTACAATGCCCGGAACAATCAACGCATTCTTTGAAGGCGTGGCTGCAGACTATTCTATAGGCATCACAGACTATGCAAAAGCCGCACTGATCCCCGGTCTTGTTGGAATAATATACTGCATACTGTTCATGAAGAATCTGCCGACTCATAAGATCAGTAAGGAAAATGTCAAAGAGGTAAAAGAAACCGTTCAGATGTCTCAGAAACACGAAATCATTGTTTTTGCAGTATTCTTTGTGATAATGATTTCCTTCTTCCTTTCCGGAAAGATTCCCTCTGATGTCCAGAATGTTCTCCCGCTTCTTGGCGTATGTGTATTCCTGATCACAGGAGTCTGCAGCATTCCCGAAGTCACAAAGACCATTACCAGTGACATCGTATTCCTGATTGCGTCCATGTCCTCCATCTCCACAATTCTCGGTGCTACCGGTGTAGGAGAGCTGATTGGCAATACCGTGCTTAAGATCCTGGGCGGACATCCTGCTCCGATCTTTGTCATCACCGTATTCACACTTGTCACAGCCGTTATGACAAACTTCCTTTCAAACATGGGTACCATGGCTCTCATGATCCCCATTGCTGCATCCACAGCTCTTGCAGGCGGCTTTAATGTTCAGACCGTCGTACTTGTCACTGCCTGCTCTGCATGGATGGCCTTTGTAATGCCTACAGGCTGTGCCGGCTCCATGATCGCCTTCGGCAACGGCAATTATGAAGTGGCCGAAACCTTTAAATTTACGGTTCCGCTCTTTATCCTTGAGCTCGTATCTCTTATAATCAGTACTACTCTCTTATTCCCGGTATACGCCTGATCTGCCGGACAACACAGTAATTCATGCATCGGAGACAGCTCTCATCCCAGGTTTCCATGACTGGTTATCAGGCTGAGAGTTGTCTCCGGAGATATGTAATAAACCATATTCATAAAATATATTGAGGTAAATCGATGAGAGGAACTTTTGACCCCGGATTTGAAAAAAAAACCATCAACCTTTTTGACAATATCGTCTACTCTCATGTTACGGATCTTGAAGGAAATCCTCTGGATCTGAAGCTGTCGATCATGGTACAGAACGGGAATTCCGAAATGCGGCTGGCGGCCGGCGAGGATGATCCAAGGGAAGATCATACCCCTAAGCCGCTTCTGATTTTTGTCCCCGGAGGCGGCTGGAGAGGAACAGACAAGAATCTTATGCTGGGTGAAATGCCCGAATTCGTAAAAGCCGGATATGTGGTAGCTTCCATTTACTATCGAAGCAGCTCACAGGGAAAATGGCCGGCTCAGATCACAGACGTAAAAACCGCCATACGCTTTCTCAGAGCCAATGCTGCAAAATACGATATCGATCCAGATCATATAGGGATTTTCGGCAGAAGCGCCGGCGCCCATCTCTCTGTCATGGCCGGTATGAATACATCAGATTATATTTCAGAAGAATGGAAAGATTATTCTTCTGACATTCAGGCTGTCATAGACATGTTCGGACCGGTTGACCTGCAGGCTAACATGGATATAGAGATTCCCCGCTTTTCGGATCCCAGATTCCGCTGGCACCGTATTGAGGATACCCACGGCGGAGCCCTGATCGGAGGCGATCCCTCAACGATCTACGAGCGTGCCGCACTTGCAACGCCTTCTAATTATATCAGCGAAAAAATGGCTCCGATCCTGATCCTGCACGGTGATAACGATCCTCTGGTTCCCCCTTCTGCTTCCTCCGATCTGTTTTATGAAGCAGTTCAGAAGGCAGGTCTGGAAGACAGGTGCGATTATTACATGATCCATCATGCCGGACATGGGACCCGTGAATTCTTCCAGGATTCGACCAAGGAGCTTATGCTCCGTTTCTGGAACAGGCACCTTCGCTGAAACATTCATGATGTTTTTTACTGACAGGCTCATTTTCATAGGACAATTCAGCATCCTGAGGAAAATGGGCCTGCCTTTGATATTTACACTGATATGGATATTAAAGAATTCATTTATATCACGACGATCGCCAGGGAACAGTCTCTGAAATCTGCAGCCGGAAGCCTGGGTGTTTCAGAGCCTACATTGAGTGTTTTTCTGTCAAATCTGGAAAAACAGCTGGGTACTGATTTGTTTTACAGAGAAAAGAAGAAACTGTATCCGACACAGGCTGGAAAAATATGGATTGAAATGGCACAGGGGGTCATGATAATCCATGATCGGATATATATGGAAATCAAAAGACAGCAAAACAAGGAGTCGATCACTTTGAGGGTTGCCGCCACGCCTTTTCGCGGTGCCTATCTGTTTTCCAGAATCTATCCCAGATTTGCAAAAAACTATCCAGATGTAAGAATCAATATTCATGAACTTTACTCTACGAACCTGATCCATGCTGTTGAAAACGGTGATGTCGATTTTGGTCTGGGGACTTTTAAGGATCCGGAAAACGGAAAATTCGATTATATTCAGACCAGCAGAGAAGAAATCGTAGTAGTCTTGTCAAAACTGCACAGAGCTGCATCCTGGGCCAGGCAGGGAAACGATGAGCTGCCTGCTATCCAGATTGAACAGCTTATGGATTCTCCTTTTATTATGATGAGCCCCGGAACCACTGTCCGCTCCATCACAGACAGTATTCTTAAATCTCTGAATCTTAACCCTCTGATTCTATATGAGACTGCCAATAATCAGGTTGTTCTGAATATGGTAAGCGAGGGCTTTGGAATAGGTTTTCTTCCCCGGACTGTCGCAGCAAAAAACAGTGATATAGTATGCTTTAAACTGGAGCCTTCATTTTATATGCATCTGGGCCTCATCCACCGTAAAGGAATACCTTTCAGCGTGGAAGAAGAATATTTTGCCTGCCTTGCCATGGAACATGACAGGAAAAATCCCCTGTACCTCCCTCCTGACAGTGAATACTCCCTGAAAATATATGAAAGGTATTTAAAATCCAAGCAGAAAAATGAGTTTTGACAACATTGAGTACATCATAACAGTGGCCAAAGAACACAGCCAGTCCCGTGCGGCAGATCAGCTTTTAGTCTCCCAATCCACGATCAGCCAGTATATTAGAAAAGTAGAAAAGGAACTTGGTGTTAAATTATTTGAAAGAAACGGCAATCAGCTGGTTCTGACCGATTCCGGAAAAATATATTTAAGCGGTGCAGAATCTGCACTTGCTCTTTATGAAAAAGCATTGGATGATCTCCGAACAAGCAATGTGGCCAGGCGAAAGCAGATCGTAATCATGTACAATCCATCGCTCATTCCACAGATGAGGAAAGTTCTGACTGACTATATCAGTACCCATAAGAATATTTTTGTATCAACTCTTTCAGGTCCGGCTGAAATTGCCAAAGAATATCTGATGAATGGTATGGCTGACATTGCTGTTCTTCCGACACAGAATCTTTACCATGCTATGCTGGAATATATTCCACTTTGGGAAGATGAACTTCAGCTGGCTGTACCTATGAATCATCACTGTGCCGCCAAATTCATGCAGGAAGGAGTCTGCTTTGATGACCTGTCAGAAGATTTTTTCATTCTGAACCTTCCCGAAAGCTACATCACACATCACAGTGAGCAGATCTTCCGTGAATACCACTTTCATCCGGTATCTTACTGCGATATTGAAGATCTTAAAACCGCCCGCAATATGGTTATGAATGGAAGAGGCATTGCCTTCCTGCCTTCTTCTATGCACCAAGGCGGTGACTACAGAGCTTTTTCGTTTAATCCGCCTGCCCGATTTTATATTGTGATTGGATACCATAAAAACACAATTCTGAAAACAGAAACCCGTGAACTGATCAATCAGATCAGAAAATGCCGTCTCGTTTGAGGCGGCATTTTCACTTACTGCAAAACAAAAATCCCTCTTCCGCCATGTTCCGCATCAGGAATGAAGCAGGCGGAAAAGGGATTCAAAAACTCTGTTTTGTGATCTCCCCCTAAATACTGCTGCAGATGTCCCCTCCGGGAAGGGCAGGTCAGCTGCAGGAAGAACCGATCAGATCACCGCCACGGTCCTGATTCTGCTCAGAGCCGTCTTCACGGCAGGAATGTTGATGATGATCATGGTAATGGTAATGATGCCCTCTGCCGGAATGAAGGAGAAGTTGTAAACGATGGGATATACCGCTGCCAGAGACCCGGGGAAGTTCTCGGGCATATATTCCATCCAGTAAAGGCAGCCTGCAAAAAACGGTTTCTCAACGTACACTCCCCCGGCAATATAATTAACAAACCTGCAATACTGCAGAGAAGCTTTCTATCAGGAATGCGAGGTGAAAAAGAAATACACAAAGACTTTTTCAGAATCTTGACAGCCGGTATCTCCCGGTGCTATTGTTGATTCAATACATTAAACCGTTGACGGAGAAGAGTACTGTATTTTCGAAGTTTCAGAGAGCTGCCGATGGTGTGAGCGCAGTACGGAAGGAATACAGGAATGGTCTCCGGAGGGCATACCCGAACCCCTGAAGGGCAGTAGGGCATGACGGGTCCTGCACCGTTATCAGGCAGCACATATGCTGGTATGTGAGTAAAGTGACCGGAAGGTAATATGAGTGGTACCGCGGAGTAATTCGTCTCATGGGCTTTGGAAGCCATGGGGCGTTTTTTTATGTCCTGAGGATCATCTTTTACTCACAAAGTGCAAAAACAAAGGAGGAAAACAGATGAAAAGGAAAGAATTCGAAAAGAAAGTGATCGCAGCACTTACGGCAGGTCTCATGGCCCTGTCCCTGGCCGCCTGCGGCGGCTCCGGAGCCCCTTCCCAGGAATCCGCTCAGGAGGCTCCCGCGGGGGAGGAAGCGGCCCAAACGCCGGAGGCTCCCGCAGACCAGGAAAGCGAAGGCACGGTCTATAAGGTCGGCATTGTAAAGTTCATGGACCATGCCTCCCTCAACCAGATCGAATCCAACATCCAGTCGGAGCTGGACGCCCTCTCAGACGGCGGCGTAACCTATGACTACGCTTCCTATACCAAGAACGGCCAGGGCGATCCCACCACCATCAACCAGATCGTCGCCGATCTGATGGCCAGCGAAGTGGACGTGATTGTCCCCATCGCCACCCCTGCGGCCCAGATCGCCCAGTCCGTGACCGAAGGAGAGGACCTGCCCATCGTCTTTTCCGCCGTGTCCGATCCCGTCAGCGCAGGCCTTACAGCTTCCGTCGAGGCTCCCGGCGCCAATATCACAGGCACCTCCGACTACCTGAATACCAACGCCATCATGGACCTGATCTTCTCCCTGGATCCCGAAGCGGATTATGTCGGCCTTCTGTATTCCAACAGTGAAGACGCCTCCAGGGTCCCCATCCAGGACGCCAAGGCCTATCTGGACGAAAAGGGCGTAAAATACATCGAAAAGACCGGCACCACCACCGATGAGGTATCCCAGGCTGTGGACGCTCTGATCGCGGAAGAAGTGGACGCTGTCTTTACCCCCACTGACAATACCATCATGAACGCGGAGCTGGCCTTCTTCGAAAAGCTCTCCGACGCCGGCATCCCCCACTACGCAGGGGC
This sequence comes from Lachnospiraceae bacterium UBA3287, assembly GCA_002362155.1. Taxonomy (GTDB): domain Bacteria; phylum Bacillota; class Clostridia; order Lachnospirales; family Lachnospiraceae; genus CAG-791. Next base: position 9,973 of record DETN01000127.1, read on the forward strand.
CGATTCCTTTGCTCTCAACGGAGCCTTCTGCGGCTTCGGCGTGGACTATGCACAGCTGGGCAGAGAGACCGCAAAGATGATCGATGAGATCCTGAAGGGCGGCGCCGACACAGCTTCCCTGTCCGTACGTACCTTTGAGAACGGCATCGCCACCATCAACACCGATACCTGTGCCGCTCTGGGTCTGGACATGGAAGCGGTCAAAGAGGCCTTTGCCCCCTATGTCACACAGATCGTCGAAACTGCCACACAGCAGAATTTTGAACAGTAATCATTCAATTGTCCGGAGGATGTCATGGGTTTTCTTACAGCGGGAATCGTAAGGACCGCCCTGGAGGTGGGCCTGATCTATTCACTGGTGGCACTGTCACTGTTTATGAGCTTCAGTATTCTGAATGTCTGTGATCTGTCCACCGACGGATGCTATACCCTGGGCTGCGCCGTAGGAGCGGTGGTCACCATTGCGGGCCACCCCCTCCTGGCCATTCCCCTGGCCATGGGCGCCGGGGTCTGCTCGGGCTTTGTTACGGCCACTCTGCAGACCCGGTTCGGGGTCCAGAGCATCCTGGCCGGCATCATTGTCAATACCGGCCTCTATACCATCAACCTGGCGGTCATGGGCTTCTCGTCCAACGTGTCGATCTTCGGGACCGATACCATCTTTTCCATGTTCGGGAGCCTTTCCCCTTCGGATTTCTGGCACGACTGGTCCAGCCTGATCCTGCTCTTTGTCATCCTGACGCTGCTCTGCCTGATCATCCGCTGGTTCCTCAGCACCAGGCTGGGCCTGTCCATCCGGGCCACCGGCGACAGCATGGCCATGGTCCGGGCCTCCTCCATCAACCCGGCCGTCATGATCACGGCGGGACTGTGCCTGTCCAATTCCCTGACGGGCCTGGCCGGATGCCTGATCGGCCAGTACAACAAGACCTGCGACATCAATCTGGGCACCGGCATGGTCACGGTGGCCCTGGCTTCTCTGGTCATTGGCGAGACCATCTCCGGCAGGCGCAGAATGACCCTCCGGATCTTCTGCGTCGTTCTGGGCTCCTGCCTCTACCGCATGATCATTTCCATCGCCCTGCGCCTCAATGTCCCCACAGAAGCCTTCAAGCTGGTCTCCGCCGTCATCGTATGTGTGGCCATCGCAGCGCCGGAGGCCAGAAAAATGGTGGGATTCCACGCCAGAAAGGCCGCCGCGGTCTATACCCGCAGAAAAGTCGTAAGGGGAGGTGAGAAAGATGCTGAAAATTGAAGATATCTCCAAGACCTTTCATCCCGGGACCGTCAATGAAAAGAAAGCCCTGGATCACCTGACGCTGGAACTGATGGACGGGGATTTCTGCACCATCGTAGGCTCCAACGGCGCCGGAAAGTCCACCATGTTCAACGCCATCGCCGGCTCCTTCTACTGCGACGAGGGCTATATCGAACTGGACGGGGAGGACATCACTTATGTCCCCGAGCACAAACGGTCTCGCTATATAGGCCGCCTTTTCCAGGATCCCCTCATGGGCACTGCCCCCGGCATGACCATCGAGGAAAACCTGGCCGTGGCCTATCTTCGCTCTTCCCGCTTCCGCCAGGGCATCTTCAGCCGGGTCTCCAGACGGGAAAAAGCCATGTTCCGGGAGCATCTTTCCCTGCTGGGCATGGGTCTGGAGGACCGCATGTCCAGTCCCGTAGGTCTTTTATCCGGCGGCCAGAGGCAGGCCCTGACCCTTCTGATGGCCACCATGGTCACTCCCAAGCTCCTCATGCTGGACGAGCATACGGCTGCCCTGGATCCCGGCACGGCCGCCAAGGTGCTGGCCCTGACGGACCAGATCATAAAGGAGCGCCATATCAGCTGCCTCATGGTCACCCACAACATGAACCAGGCCCTGGAGATGGGAAACCGCACCATTATGATGAGCGACGGCCGCATTGTTTTCGACGTCTCGGGCAGCGAAAGAGAAAATATGACGGTAGGTGACCTTCTGGAGCATTTCGCGGCCGGAGCCGGCAGGCAGTTCAATAATGACAGAATTCTGCTTTCAACTAGGCAGGAATGCTGAATATTGCAATATTATTGCAAATTTTTCTGTCGATAATTTAACACTTTGTTGTGCAAAGTAACCTATTCATATGCCATTTTTTCTGATATAGTTTAGAGGAAACAATTTTACGGCTATTTAAATATTAAATTACATTTATCCATTACATTTATCCTTTTTATTTATGACTTGCTTTATGGATTGGCCAGCGTTTCCTGTTTCCACAACGACTGACTAAACTGTCTGGAGGAAAAAAATGAGCAGATCATCCAAAAGAGATATCAGAAAAGAATGCAAGAAAGTCATGTTTGACCTGATGCGCGAAACATCTGTCGAGCAGATCACAGTGACACAGATCTGTCAGGCAGCCGGCATCAGCCGGGTCACTTTCTACATCTACTATGATGACAAATACATGCTCCTGGACGACTTTTTTGACGATCTCTGGGACTCGGTGATCGCTTCCTATAAGGAAAAGATCGGCGACGAAAGCGCCCCCCTGGACATTTTCCTGTCCTTCTATATGTCCATCATACATATGTATTATTCCAACCAGGAGGTGTTCTCCCACACGGTGGCGGAAGCCGACCGCAACCTGAATGTACGTTATTACCGGAACATCCGGGATTATACGGAATCGCTCCTTAAGGATTTTTCGGACCAGCTGCGCCCTTACTTCAGCCTGAAGGAGACTTCCTCTATTCTGTGCACCTGCATGCTGGGCTTCTTCAACGCGCTCAAGAGGGATCAGCTTTCAGAAGAGGCTATGGCCGAACGTTTTTCCGATCTGATCCGCATGATGCTGCGCAGCGAACTCTTTGTTCACGGAGGATCTTTCCCGGAAAAAATGTGAAACATCCATATCCTTTCTTTCACGGGGCTCAGTATCTGCTATACTGTCAGTGAATAGAAATACTGTCCGCAGTGCAGCAGAAGGAGGAATCTTTATGCAGAAAATGATCATCGCCGTAGTAGCCATCTGTGCCATCGCAGGCGTCGCCATCACCGCCGTTTCGGTCCCGCTGGAGCGGTGACCCATTAAGCTCAAAAAAAGGATTCGGGATTGCTCCCGGATCCTTTTTTCATTTCTCTTATTCTGTTCTCCGCTTTTTACTCTTCCCAGAGCCAGTTCATGAAAAGGGGCAGCTGCTTTTCCCAGTCAGCCTCGCAGTGCCTTCCCTCCACCTGGCAGTGGAGAAGAACGGATGCGCCTTTGCCTTCCAGCTTGTTGGCAACGGCTCTGTTCCTGCGATAGGTCCCGCTGGAGCGGTCCTGGCTGTGGATGTCTTTTACTCCCGGGGCTTCACAGGTCCCCCAGGAAAGATATACCCGGGTGGACGGATCCACGAAGCTTCCCTCCAGGTCCTTATAGACCTTTGCCTGGCAGAAGCCTATGGAGCTGGAAACGCAGGCAGCTTTGGAGAAATACCGGTTGTAGCGATAGGCCGCATACAGGCTCATCAGGCCGCCCATGCTGGACCCGCCGATCCCTGTGGTCTCTCTCCCGGGCAGGGTGCGGAAGGTCCTGTCGGCCCAGGGCTTGACCTCACCGACGATCCAGTCCATGGTCTCACGGCCCATGACCGGCCCCAGGCCCCTGAAAAAGGCCAGGCTGCTGGGATAGGGCATGTATTCTGCCATCCTCTCCTCGCCCTCGTGGCCGCATTCGATGCCGATCACGATGAGCTTCCTGTTCCAGCCGTCCAGAAATTCCTTCAGGCCCCAGGATTTTCCGTAAGTCGCGTCCTCGTTAAAAAATAAATTGTGTCCGTCAAAGAAGTACATGACAGGGTAAGAGGCCCCGCTCTCTTCATAATCATCCGGAAGGTAAATATGAAGAGGGCGGTTCTTTCCCTTGGGACTGTAGTTAAAATCCTGTTTTATGATCATAAATGCCTCTGTCAGCGGCGGCTCTCGCGGTATTCGATGGGCGTCATCTCATATTTCTTGCGGAACTGCCGTGTAAAATGTTCCACGTTCTGATAGCCTACGGCGTAGGCGATGTTCTCAACGGTCATATTGCCGTTCCTGAGCAGGGTCCTGGCCCTCTTCATGCGGATGTTGGTGACCTGCTCTCCGAAGGTCTTGCCGGACTTGGACTTGATATATTTGGATACATACGGCGCCGACAGATGGAATTCCTCCGCCACGTCCTCCAGGGTCACCTTCTGGTAGTTGGCCTGGATATAGTTGAGGATAGCTGTCAGTCTGTCATCTCCCTGTCTGTTGCCAGCCGCCACCTGAGGAAGCTTGTTGACGCAGACAGCAAGGGCATGGATGGAGGCCTTGATGATATCCTCGTCGATGCCGACGCCCCAGTAAGTAGCCCCCTGGCAGGTAATGCATACAAAGGCGATGGCCTTGGAGGAGGATCCCTTGGTCAGAGCGTGCTCTTCATAGCTGGAAAGCTCGTAGCTGACGCCGAAGAACTGCTTGATGGTGTTGGAGACCGCATCCAGACGGCCGTTGCCGCCCGCATCCACGATGGTCTTCTTGTCGCCGATCTGAATGGTGGACTCGGCCATAATGCCGTCTACCTGGCGGAAATGGACCTCGGGAATGGTGAAGTAAGGGGTATGCTCGATATAGCTGGACTCAAAGATCTCATAGACCCACTGAGGAGACAGCTCCTTATGCTCCTCGTCGGATACATGCTTGACCAGATAGCCCACTTCTTCCCGCATGGCCTTGGGCAGGGAGATGCCGAAGTTCCTCTCCAGGATATAGTTGACGCCGCCCTTGCCGGACTGGGAGTTGATGCGGATGACGTCGGAATCGTAGGTCCGGGCCACATCCACGGGATCGATGGGAAGGTAAGGGACCTGCCACTTGCCCTCGGGATCCTGCTCCGTGATGGCCATGCCCTTGGCGATGGCATCCTGGTGGGAGCCGGAGAAGGCAGTGAAGACCAGGTCGCCCGCATAGGGCTGCCTTGCATGGACGCTCATACCGGTCAGTCTCTCGTAGACTTCACGGATCTGGGGCATGTTGGAGAAATCCAGCCCGGGATCGATGCCGTGGGAGTACATGTTCATGGCGATGGTCACGATATCCACGTTGCCGGTCCTCTCGCCGTTGCCGAAAAGGGTCCCCTCGATCCGGTCCGCTCCTGCCAGCATGCCCAGCTCGGCCACGGCTACGCCGGTGCCCCTGTCATTGTGGGGATGGAGGGAAAGGACCACATGGTCTCTCTCGTGAAGGTTCTTGGAAATATATTCCACCTGGGTGGCGAAGACATGGGGCATGGCCGCTTCCACTGTATCGGGAATGTTGATGATGACCTTGCGGCCGGTCTCGGTGGGTCTCCAGATATCGATGACGGCGTTGCAGACCTCCAGAGCATACTCGGGCTCCGTGCCGTGGAAAGACTCAGGGCTGTATTCGAAGGCGAAGTCGCCCTCTGTCTCCTGGGCCAGATCCTGCAGGAGCTGTGCGCCGTCCACGGCGATCTGCTTGATCTCTTCCTTATTTTTCTTAAAGACCATCTCTCTCTGGGCCACGGAAGTGGAATTGTAGACATGGACGATGGCGTGGGGAGCGCCCTTGACGGCTTCAAAGGTCTTGCGGATGATATGGGGACGGGCCTGGGTCAGTACCTGGACCGTTACGTCCTCGGGGATCATGTTCCGCTCGATCAGAGCGCGCATGAAATTGAATTCCGTTTCGGAGGCTGCGGGGAATCCGACTTCGATTTCCTTGAAACCGACCCTGACCAGCATCTCAAAAAACTCCAGCTTTTCTTCCAGGCTCATGGGCTCGATCAGGGCCTGGTTGCCGTCGCGCAGATCCACGGAACACCATACAGGCGCGTGATCCACATCGTCTTTTGTGACCCAGTCATAGGTGCATACCGGGGGCATGTAATACAGTTTCTTGTACTTTTTCGGGTTCATAGTTCTCCTCCACTTATGTAATATTGGAATGGACAAGGGCATAAAAAATGCCCCTATCCTGAATAAACAGGCATAGAGACGGAAGAATTTTCTTTCGCGGTACCACTCTACTTCACGCCCGGGGGCGCGCACTCTCTCAGCACTATCATGCTGCATCCCGGTAACGGTGGATCTCCGTACTGCCTTACGCAGGCGGCCTGCTTTCCGGCCGCTCTTGGGGCAGTCTGCTCTGAGGCCAGTTCAGATTCGCATGGGTCCTGCCTCGCACCGCCCGGCAGGTCTCTGAAACCTTTATCGGATCCTACTACTCCTCTTCAAAGCATTTGTCCGAGAAGTATAGTATCATGAATGGCAGCTTTTTCATATGATTAAATTTAATCAAATCGCTTGATGATATTTGTCAGTATTGTACAAATCGTACATCCCGTCTGTGCACTTTGCAAAAAGAAAAAGTAAACAGGAGAGGTGCGGGGCATAAAAAGTGCCGGAGGAATCCTCCCCCGGCACTGCTGTTTTTCTGAATTTCCAGTGGAATTATTCGGGAATGACCAGGTTCTGGGTGTCCTGGATCTCCATGATCTGGTTCACCCTTCTCTGATGACGGCCGCCTTCGAATTCTGCATTCAGCCACTCGTCGCAGATCATCTTGGCCATTTCCACGCCGATGACACGGGCGCCGAAAGCGATGATGTTGGAGTTGTTGTGCATCTTGGAAAGCTTTGCGGAATAAGGCTCGGAGCATACGCAGCAGCGGATCCCGTTCACCTTGTTGGCGGAAAGGGAAATCCCCACGCCGGTGCCGCAGATCAGGATGCCGCCGTCCACTTCGCCGTCCGCTACCATTCTGGCTACTTTGTAGCCGCTGATGGCGTAATCAAAGCTTTTTGAGGCCACATCCGTGCCGACATTCACGATCTCATAGCCTTTTCCTTCCAGATAGGCTTTCAGTTCGTTCTTCATGTCAATGGCAACGTGATCGTTGCCGATGGCCAGTTTCTTCATCATAGCTTTATTCTCCCGACTTACATCCAGGCCTTGACCTGATTATAGATGCCTTCGCCGTCCAGCTGGTACTTGTGAAGAAGCTCAGCTGCGGGGCCGGACTCGCCGAATACGTCCTTTACGCCGATCCGGAGGACAGGGGTGGGAACGGTCTCGGAAAGAGCTTCGCAGACTGCGCCGCCAAGGCCGCCGATGATGGAGTGCTCTTCTGCGGTGACGACTTTGCCTGTCTTCTTTGCGGAAGCGGCGATCAGATCCTTGTCCAGAGGCTTGATGGTATGGATGTTGATGACTTCGGCGGAGATGCCGTCAGCTGCCAGCATATCTGCTGCATCCAGAGCCGCTGCTACGCACAGGCCTGTGGCAACGATGGTCACGTCAGTGCCCTCGCGGAGCAGGACGCCCTTGCCGATCTCGAACTTGTAGTCAGGTCTGTCATTGATGACCGGAACAGCGAAACGTCCGAAACGCAGATAGAAGGGGCCTTCTGTGGTGGCGGCTGCCCTCACGGCTGCCCTGGCTTCTACGTCGTCGGAAGGATTGATGATGGTCATGCCGGGGATGGTCCGCATCAGGGCCAGGTCTTCGTTGCACTGGTGGGATGCGCCGTCTTCACCGACGGAGATGCCTGCATGGGTCGCACCGATCTTGACGTTCAGATGAGGATATCCGATGGAGTTGCGGACGATCTCAAATGCTCTGCCGGATGCGAACATGGCGAAGGTGGAAGCGAAGGGGATGGCGCCGCAGGTGGCCATGCCGGCCGCAATGCCCATCATATCGCACTCTGCGATACCGCAGTCGATGAATCTGTCGGGGAATGCCTTCTTGAAGATACCGGTCTTTGTTGCACCGGCCAGGTCGGCATCCAGGACTACCAGATTCTCTAATTCATTACCGAGTTCAGCCAGGGCCTTGCCGTAGCTTTCTCTTGTAGCAACTTTCTTTACGTTTGTCATAATGCCTCCCCGATCTTCTCCAGATCTGCCATACCGATCGCGAACTGCTCGTCATTGGGTGCCACGCCGTGCCAGGATACCTGGTTCTCCATGAAGGATACGCCCTTGCCCTTAAGGGTCTTCATGATGATGGCGGAAGGAGCGCCCTTGAACTCTCTTGCTTCCTTGAAGGCTGCAGCCAGCTGCTCCATGTCGTTGCCGTCTGCCACGTTGATGACATGGAAGTTGAAGGCTTCAAACTTCTTGTCGATGGGATAGGGGCTGCAGACTTCGGTGATGGGACCATCGATCTGCAGGTTGTTGTTGTCAACGATCACGCAGAGGTTGTCCAGCTTGCGGTAGCCTGCGAACATGGCGGCTTCCCATACCATGCCTTCCTCGATCTCGCCGTCGCCCAGAAGGGTATAGGTACGGTAGGACTTGTTATTCATCTTTGCATAGAGAGCCATGCCTACGGCTGAGGAAATGCCCTGGCCCAGGGATCCGGTGTTCTGATCGATACCGGGAGTATGCTGCATGCAGGGATGTCCCTGAAGGTCGGAGCCTGTGTGGCGCAGGGTCGGCAGCCAGTCCACAGGGAAATAGCCTCTGTTGGCCAGTGCGGCATAAAGGCCGGGAGCTGTGTGGCCCTTGGAAAGGACGAAGCGGTCACGGTCGGGATCCTTGGGATTCTTCGGATCAATGTTCATCTCTTCGAAATAGAGATAGGTAAAGACATCTGCTGCGGACAGGGATCCGCCGGGATGTCCTGCTTTGGCGGCATGGGTTGAAATGAGGATGCCCTTGCGGACCTCATTAGCCATCTTTTTTAATTCCTGAATAGTCATATTTTCCCTTTCTGCCGCATGTGACTGCGGCACCTGCCTGGTGCTTGTCTGATAAGTCTCTGAAGCAGGATTTGTATTTATGCAGATACCGGTCTCTGCATAAAACCGGCTCTGCTGTCCCGGTCCGCCTTCATTCTGCCACAGTGCAGGGAAAGGGGCAACGCCGGGCCAGTCCAACTTGCTGCACAGAAAAACGCATCCTTCTGCACAGCGGCTGCATCTTTACTTAGTGGTCACCCTGGCCGTAGTAGGCATTGGCGCCATGCTTGCGCAGGAAGTGCTTGTCCAGCATATACTGGGGAGCGGGAACAGCCTGGGGATTGACCAGCTCTGTCCATGCGCTCATCTTTGCCACTTCCTCAAGAACAACGGCGTGATAAACAGCCTGGTCTGCATCCTTGCCCCATGTGAAGGGACCGTGGTGGGCACAGACAACGCCGGGATAATACATGGGATTCAGGCCTTCTTTTTCGAACAGCTCAACAATGGCAAGGCCCTGGTTCTTTTCATAATCGCCTTCGATCTCTTCCTTGGTCAGAACGCGGCAGCAGGGAACTTTTCCGTAGAAATAGTCTGCCTGTGTGGTGCCGTAGCAGGGGATCTCACGCTCTGCCTGCGCCCATGCGGCGGCCCAGGGAGAATGTGTATGAACGATGCCGCCCACTTCCTTGAATGCCTTGTAGATCTCGATATGCGTGGCTGTATCTACGGACGGATTGTATCTTCCTTCCACCTTGTTGCCGTCAAGGTCCATGACGACCATATCTTCAGGCTTCAGGCTGTCGTAATCCACGCCGCTGGGTTTGATCACAAAGAGACCGCTCTCACGGTCGATTCCGCTGACATTGCCCCATGTGTATGTGATCAGCTTTCTTTTGGGAAGCTCCATATTGGCTTCATAGACCTGCTGTTTTAAAGCTTCTAACATTGGTTCTCCTTTCCCTTTTCCTACAGATGTAATGCAGACACTGTTCAGAGCACGGACAGGATGCTCAGCCCCGCCAGGGCGCCCGTAACGATCAGAAGGATCCCCACGGCCATGACGAAGCGGTTGGCCTGTCTTTCGAAAACCGCTCTTTTTTCAGGATCGTAGTAGAGTGTCATGCGTTCGCCGACCTTGAAGGATTTTGCGTTGCTGGAATTAATGTTGCACTTGCGGATATTTTCCTTCCCGTTCAGTTCGTAGCGCACGATCGGATAATAGGTGAATTTGTCTCCCTTTAAGATCTTGGTGGCCCGGGAGATCTGTCTGCTGTAGACCTCGATGATCTCACCTTCCAGCGCTTTGAGATTCCTCTTTTTCAGGCCGATGTTATCGGCCACCAGGGAAGCTCCGGCTCCCAGAAGAAGGGCTGCCAGACAGATCATGGCGCCGATGTCGTTGCCCTGGTTGGTCTCCAGCGCCAGCAGGATGCACAGGGCTCCGCCGATCATCAGCTCCCAGGGATTAAAGAGCTGCTGATTCTGATCTTCGATCAGAGAATAGGTCATGCTGCCGGGCTCCTTACAGATCCTCAGCTGCTGGCCGATGGCATAGGCGGAAGGCGTCTTGACAGCCTGACGTTCCTTATGATTCTGCCCGTTCACGAATTCCACGACCGTGTTGTAATAGTTGAACACTTCCCGGTCCTGTTTGTCCTTTTTGACAACGTGATTGCAGATCACGACGCTGCCGTAATGGGCGCTGCCCTGTTTTTCCGCCCTGCGGAGGGTCAGAAATCGCCGAACCTGTCCGGATCCCACCAGAAAAATAAGAATGCCGGGCACATACAGCAGCAGTCTGGAATAGTCAGTCATACAAGAATCCTCTCTTCGGTTCCCAATCTTTGGCTCTCCCCGCATGGCTCTTGCGAAAAGTGCCTTTCACGTATCAGACCTGCACCTGTATGACTTCCATCCCCGTTCTTCTCAGTCTGTCGATCAGAGCCGGGTTTACATGGTCGTCCGTGATCAGAGTCACAGGCTGATCATAAATGCAGCTTCCGTACTTGTTCTCATCATTTCCCCTGCGTCTGATCTTGGAGTGATCCGCCAGAATATAGATCTCTTTCCCGGTCATACTGATCATGGCCTCGTTAATGCCGATCTCCGTGGGGATATCATAACGGAATTCTCCGTCGTCATATACGGCGGCGCAGCCGATAAAGGTCTTGTCTGCCGACAGATTCAAAAGATTCCGCATAACATAATCGCCGATCATGACATGTTCCCTGACCTCGCCTCCCGTCAGATGAATGGAAACGCCGCCCGGAAATGTCCTCTCGACCGCATAGCAGTTATTGGTATAGACAGTTACCTTTCTGTCCTTTACATAAGACAGCATGTCAAGGGCTGTGAGGGAACCGTTGATAAAAAGGGTATCCCGGTCCGACACGAACCTGGCCGCGTATTCGGAGATCCTGGCCCTGCAGATCCGGATCTTTTCTTCTTCCGTAAGAGGACCGCTCCCTTTTTCAAGAGATACAGCGCCGCCGTGAATGCGTTTTAAAAGCCCCCGGTCCTCCAGATACTGAAGGTCTCTTCTGACAGTCATCAGAGAGATGCCGAAAGTCCCTGCCAGTTCCTCTACACTTATTTCTTCCTTTTCCCGAACCATGTTCAGAATGCCAAGCTGTCTTTCTTCTACCGCTCTCCTGTTATTTTTCATTTAAATACCTGCTGATTATTGAAACATTTTCAACCGACGACTTTCATTCTAGCATAAGTGCCTGCCTGTGAAAAAGATGTTTTACACTGTGTTTACAGCAAAAACACCTGTTTTTCAACGGCTTTTCAATGATTTTTCAGTGAAACAGTTACAGTCTGTTTCAAGCTGTCAGTCAGCAGGGTAAAAAAAACCGGCCGGCAAAAAGACTTGACTCTGCCGGCCGGTCCGTTGGTCTGGCTATCGAACCTGCGGTCAGTCGAGCAGATCTGCTGCCTTCAGAGCGTCTTCGATTTCCTTCGCGGACATAACATTGCGAAGCGGGATCAGGACTGTGCCGTTCTTCTCAACGCCTTCAAAGGTCTTGACGAAAGTCTTTGCACAGAATACCAGATCATAGTTACGTGCTGCGGATTTGCCTTCGGAAACGGGGCAGTGACGAAGCTCCGCGGGCTTAATGCCGTATTTCTTCATAACTTTGTCGATTGCCTTTTCCATCATCAGGGAAGAACCTGCACCGTTTGCGCAGCAAGCCAGAATTTTTTTGTTGTCAAGTTTAGCCATTTGTAAACCCCTTTCCATAAAGTTTTTCCGGGAATTCCGGAAGGCCCTGCGGCCCTCCGGCATGCCCGAACTATAAATATTTCCTATGTAATTTTACCCCAACCGGGCAATAAATACAGTACCCAAATACCTTAATTTTTGTTTTTACGCCGCGGACCGGTCAGGCCTTTGCCTTCTTGTTCTCAAGGTGCTCAAGATAAGCATCGTAATCCTCGGTGATCAGGAAGTAGCCTTCGGGATCCTGACGATACTCGATCTGAGGCAGAGCCAGAAGGACGACAACGACGATGGCAACGCCGATGTAGCCGAGATACTTCATCAGAACTGTGAAGATGGGCCATACGGTATCCCAGTCGAACATGCCCAGATAGCCGCCGTACTGTGCCAGACCTACCCAGCCGGAGATCAGTGCTGCACCGAAGACCTGGATGAGACCGGAGATGAAGGGAATGATCAGGCAGGCCTTGATGCCGCCCTTTTCATTTGCTACCAGACCGATGGTGGCGTTATCGAAGAATACGGGAACGAATCCGCAGATGATCAGAGTAGGAGAACCTACCAGGATCAGGACCAGGATAGCGATCAGCTGACCGACCAGACCTGCAAGGAAGCCGAAGGTAACAGCGTTTGCATCACCGAAACCGAAGCAGACTGCGCAGTCAACGCCGGGAACGGAGGAAGGAAGAAGCTTGTCAGCGATACCCTGGAAGGAAGCTGTCAGCTCAGTAACGAAGGTACGGACGCCCAGCTGCAGGATGGCCAGATAAACGGCGAACTGCAGGGAGGTGTTGAAGCAGTAGAATACGAAGTTCTCGGTTTCCTTTGTGGCACCGGATTCAACGAAGAAAGGCTTGCCGATCAGAGCCATGATGACGCCGAAGAAAGCGGTCATCAGGATAGCGGTACATACCATGTTCTCGTTGAAGATGGAGAAGAAACCGGGCATCTCAAGGTCGCCGACCTTCTTGGGTTCGCTGCCGTCCTTGGGAGCGAAGAACTTGCCTGCTGCCCAGTAGCCCAGACGGATACCGAACATCTGCTGGTGAGCGATGGCAAAGCCTGCGCCTTCGGAAAGCTCCTGCATGGGCTTGACGGTCAGGTTGGAGCCGACGGCCCAGTATGCGCCCAGGATGAATGCCATGACTGCCATCAGAGCGATGCCGTTCTCATGCAGCTGAGGCAGTGCGAAGAGGATCAGCCAGTAAGCGGTAGCAGCCTGCTGAACCTGTACGTGGCCTGTGGTGAACAGGGTGCGGCACTTTGTGATCTTGTTGAAACGGACAAGAAGAATGTTGACGATGAATGCGATCAGCAGCAGCTGCATAGCGCCGGAGAAAGCCTTTCCGAAGACTTCTTCAACACCTGCGGTAACAGCGTTCTGGCCATAGTAAGGGTCGATAACAGCTGCAGTCAGGTTGAATCTGTCCTTCAGACCTGCAAGGATGGGACGGAAGTTGGATGTCAGTCCGCCGGAACCTGCATTCAGGATCAGCATACCGATGATAGCCTTCAGTGTGCCGGCCAGGGTGTCATACCACTTCTTGCCCATCAGGCAGTAGCCCAGCAGGGTCAGGAAACCGACCATGTAAGGAGCCTTCTGCAGAATGTAGGTCGCGAAGAAACTCCAGATTCCAAATAAAATGTTCATTGTTTTCCCCTCTTTCTAATCAATGAATAGGATTAATAGAAATCATCCTCGAAAGGATGGTCTGCCTCGGCCTTCAGAATGTCTTCCGGGGTCTCGGCTTCCATCAGAGCGTCCAGCAGAGGCTCGTTCATGAAGATCTGCGTAAGCTGCTCGATGTTGTTCATGTGTTCATCCGGATTGCAGGCTGCCAGTGTAAAGAAGAGCTTCGCCAACTTCCTTTCACCGTCGTCCTCACCGAAATCCACAATCTGTTTATTTACCATGAAACCGATCGCGGTCTTATGGACGCCTTCAGCGTTCTCCTGAGAATGGGGCATTGCTACATAGTGGTCGAATACTACGTAGGGGCCGTACTTCTCGACGCAGGCAACGATCTGCTTGTAATA
>DETN01000049.1:0-3049 GCA_002362155.1 Lachnospiraceae bacterium UBA3287
GGGAGAGGCGGCCCCTCTCCCTGCGTTTTTCGTGCTGCGTTTTTCGCGTTTATTTTCGTGTTGACATGCGGCAGGCGGCGTATTATAGTGTGCTTGTAAAAAAAATAAAGATATCTTCAGGGCGGGGTGAGATTCCCCACCGGCGGTTATAGTCCGCGAGCGCACAGCATGAACCGGTGAGATTCCGGTACCGACGGTATAGTCCGGATGGAAGAAGATGCATGACAGCCCTGGGTTTTTTTGAATGCCCGGGTCTTTTTATGTTCTCCGTCTTTCCTGAAGGGAAAGGAAAAAACTATGAAAAAAGAAAACAGATTCAACGCACGCAGCATCGCATTCATGGGTATGCTGGGAGCCCTGGCCGGAGTCCTGATGCTCTTTGACTTCCCCATCCCCATCGCCCCCTCCTTCCTGCAGATGGACATCGCGGAGCTGCCCTGCCTTTTCGCAGGCTTCTTCATGGGCCCTCTCCAGGGCTTTCTGGTCATCGTGGTCAAGATCCTGGTCAAGCTGGTGATCAAGGGATCCAACACAGCATTCGTGGGTGAGTTCTCCAACCTGGTGGGCTCCGCCCTCTTCGTCTGCACTGCGGCCCTGATCTATAAGAAGAACCATACCAAGAAGGGCGCCAGGATCAGCATGGTCATCGCCACCGTGATCGTCAGCGTGGCTTACGTCTTCATGAATGCCTTCGTCATGTTCCCCCTTTACAGCAACCTGTACGGTCTGCCCATGGAAGCCATCGTGGGCATGGGCAACGCAGTCAATCCCCTGGTCACCAATGAGCTGACCATGATGCTGTTCTGCGTATTCCCCTTCAACCTGATCAAGTATACCCTTGTTTCCGTGATCACCTACTTCGTTTACAAGAGATGCGCCAACGCCATCCGGTCCATCCTCAAGACAGACCAGGAGACCGCAGGATTGGCAGCATAAGCAGGAAACGTACCTTCGGAGCATAAAGATTTTTACAGGGGCCGGACGCCGGAAAGTCCGGCCCTGTTTTTTGGTTTTTCCTTCCGGTCCTGGTGATATTTCTGCCTTTTTGGCCGAAATCACAACGATTTTCTTCCATTCATCCCGATTTGTGTTATAGTTATATATGGTTTAGTGCGCTGACGCGTAATACATTTTTATCCGCTGCCGCATTTAAACGAAAACTGTCAGCAATAGAGGATATGATTATGAATTTTATATTTATTTCTCCTAACTTCCCTGCCACCTACTGGAATTTCTGCGACCGTCTCCACAGGAACGGC
This sequence comes from Lachnospiraceae bacterium UBA3287, assembly GCA_002362155.1. Classification (GTDB taxonomy): domain Bacteria; phylum Bacillota; class Clostridia; order Lachnospirales; family Lachnospiraceae; genus CAG-791. Next base: position 1,260 of record DETN01000049.1, read on the forward strand.
GTCAATGTTCTTGCCATCGGCGACGCGGACTATAATACCCTGGATCCCAGGCTTAAATGGAGCCTGCAGGAGTACTACAAGGTAGACTCTCTGGAGAACTATGACCAGGTCTTCAGGGCCGTGGCTTTCTTCTCCTTCAAGTACGGCAAGATCGACTGGCTGGAGTCCATGAACGAATACTGGCTGCAGCAGGACGCAAGGCTCCGTACGGATTTCAACATCACCACCGGCCTTCAGAAGGACCAGATCGAATTCGTTAAGGAAAAGGCCCTGATGAAGATCAAATATCAGGAAGGCGGCATCCCTACCGCCAGGCAGCACAGGGTCTCCACTCTGGACGCAGCCAGACAGTTCATCGACAAGGTGGGCTATCCCGTCATCGTCAAGCCCAACATCGGCGTAGGCGCCAACGATACCTTCAAGCTCTGCGACGACAAGGACCTGGAGAAGTTCTACCGTGAGATCCCCAGGGTTCCCTATGTCATGGAAGAGTTCATCGAGGGCAACATCTATTCCTACGATGCCATCGTGGATTCCAAGGGAGATCCCCTCTTCGAGTCCACCACGGCATGGCCGCCGTCCATCATGGACATCGTTCTCAAAAAGCTGGATCTGGCCTACTATGTATGCGCCGAGGTCCCCGAGAACCTCAAGGCCCTGGGCCGCAGGACCGTCAAGTCCTTCGGCGTGACCAGCCGCTTCGTCCACCTGGAGTTCTTCCGCCTGAACAAGGCCCGCAAGGGTCTGGGCAAGAAGGGCGATTTCGTAGGCCTGGAAGTCAACATGCGTCCTGCCGGCGGCTATACCCCCGACATGATGAACTATGCCCACTCCACCGATGTCTATAAGATCTGGGCCGACATGGTCACTTATGACAAGTGGAACGGCCGCGGGGCCGAGAAGGAGCAGTTCTGTGCCTATGCGGGCCGCCGCAACGAGGTCAGATACATCCATACCCACGAGCAGATCATGGAGAAGTACGGCCACTGCATGAAGATGCAGGAGACCATGCCGCCTCTGAACTGGCCGCAGATGGGCAACTACATGTATACGGCTGTCCTTCCGGATGAGGAAGCGACGAAAGAATTCATCGCCTTCGTACAGACAAGAGCTGAATAAGACGATTCCCGGGCCGGGCTGCAAAAAAGTGCAGTCCGGCTTTTTAAACGGAAGGAGCAGGCATTTGAGCAAGGCACCGGGGGCCAGAGGAAAGCCCCTCCGGAAAAAAGACCGGAAGCGTAAAAACTATATCCCGAAAGGATGCGCCCTGGCCTCCCTCCTTTTTCTGGGGGCGGGAGGGATCCTGAGAGCCCTGTCCCGGGCCCATCCCGGCTTTGCCCTCTTCTGGAGGGAAAGGGTGAATCCTCTGCTGGTGGGATCTCTGGGGAGGCTCACGGGCCTCCTTCCCTTTTCCCTGGGAGAAGCCCTGATCCTTGCGGCCCTCTGCCTGGCAGGAGTCTTTGCCGCCGGGTGCATCCGGCGGCTCCTTAAAAAAAGCGGAGACCTTCTCTCATACATGGGGAAGGGCCTTACGTTTCTGTTCCTGATCCTTTCTGTCATCTTTTTCCTCTGGGAGGCCAATGAGGACGTCTATTTCCGGGCCCCCTCCTTCGCAGAGACCTGGGACCTTGTGACAGAGGGCTATTCGGACGAAGACCTGATCCGGACCTGCCTCGTTCTCAGAGAAGAGATCAATGATGCGGCTCCTCTTGTAAAAAGAGATGAAGCGGGCCTTATGGTCTGCGGGGAGGATTTGGGGGACAGGGTCATCCGGCATATGCAGGATCTGG
>DETN01000049.1:3184-3981 GCA_002362155.1 Lachnospiraceae bacterium UBA3287
ATCTACAGCGTTCCCACCATAGAAGCCAATATCAACGCAGTTATGCCTCCCTATCAGACGCCCTTTACCATGGCCCACGAGCTTTCCCACCTGAAGGGGGTCATGTCGGAAAAGGAAGCCAACTTTATCGGCTGGCTCTCGGGCTTCAGGTCCTCTGACCCGGACCTTCGCTGCAGCAGCGCCCTTCTGGGATGGACCTACTGCGGCAACGAGCTTTACAGAAGAGACAGGGAGGCCTACATGGAGATCCGGTCCGGAATCTGTCATGCGGCTCTGGAGGATCTGCAGTATAATAGGAATTACTGGAAGGGCTATGAAGGCCCCGTTTCCAGAAAGACGCAGGAAGTCAACGATTTCTACCTGAAGATGGAGGGCCTTGCGGAAGGCACCGCCTCCTATGACATGGTCGTGGACATGATCGTGACCTGGATGCAGAAAACGGGTGAGATCTGAACGTGAAGCGGCTCCTGCCGCCGGAGAAAAAAGATGAAGGCTGTCAATATATACCTTCTTACCAGGATCAGGGAAGAGAAGGCCTTTTCGGACTATGAGAACATCCTGTCCTGCCGGGACCAGTACAAAAGCGCCAGGGAGGCGGAGATCGAGTCACTCTGTTCCTTTATGGACCGCCTTATGCGCTGCTCCTGCTTCCTGACCTTTACCGCCTGCGAGGGATTTTTCTTTTCCTTTGTCATTGACCACATCAGCAAGGAATTCGATCTTTTAAAGATCGCGGAGGACAGGAGCAGGGTCCTGAACGTGGAGCTGAAGAGCCAGGACGTGGGACTGGACCGGAT
>DETN01000025.1 GCA_002362155.1 Lachnospiraceae bacterium UBA3287
TTTCGTGGAAAGAAAAAAGACCGCGTTCCTCCACGCCCATGCGCTGCAGCTGCTCCTATGGACGTGGTATCCCGAGGATTATAATGAACGAAAAAACAAGCACCATCGAAACAAGCTACACCGACGCCTACGGCAATGACACCAAGGTCACCATGGCCAGGCTGACCAGCGAATCCGTCCGGATCATTCAGGACAGGAATTCCTACGTCATCATTTCCGGCACCGACGGCAGCTGGCAGATCACCAATCCCACCGGCCGCGACAGGGCCGAGGAGCTTCTGACCACCGGCAGGGAGGCCGGGGAGTCCGGCAAGGACTACGCAAAGCGCCTGGGCATCTCTCCCCAGGAGCTGTCCATGTTCAAGGCCCACGCCTCCAACTTCCGGGTCCCCGGAAGGGACGTGGTCCTCAAGGCCATCCTGGGCCGGGATCCTGTGCCGGACGAAAAGGCCGTGGAGCATATCCTCATGGAGCTCCATCACCCGGGCCTTTTCACCTCCACCTATGACCTGGAGGTCAACTGCCGGAACGAAGTCCTCAGGGCCGTCTTTTCCAGGCTTCGGGATACGCCTGTGGAGGACAGGATCCTCTTTGCCTCCTGCACCCTCTCCGCCCTGGGCCTGCCGGATCTGGGCCTGAAGAACACCAGCCCGGAGACCGTGGCCGAGTGGGCCCGGGACCCTGAGATCGCCCTGTTTCTGGAGGAGTGCCGCCAGAGAATGTCTCTGGTCTCCTACAGCGACTTTTCCAACAGACGGGCCGATTTCAGACAGAACTACATAAAGGCCCGCGGCCTTGGGGACAAGTCCCTTCCCTTCATTTACGACCAGCTCTTCTACGAAGGGGACCAGACCTGCTCCGTCAACGTCATCCAGGATTTCTTCGGCCGCATGACCAGGCCCAGGAGCCGCAGCGCCAGGGATACCATCATCGAGATGGGCATCAAGATGGGCTGCAGCCTGGGACAGATCAATCTCATGCTGGTAGAGGCCAACTACGCCCTGCTCTACCCCAGGAGCTTCTTCCAGTTCGACGTGATCGCCTTCAGCCGGATCGCCCAGACCGACGCACCTTCCCATTAACAACATCTGACAGCCAGGGGCGCTGCCCTTTGCGTTACAGTGACATTAAGGAAATTTTTGCAGGAGGTATGCCGGCATGCAGATCGACGGAAACCTGAAAAGCAGGGCTGCCCGCCCCCGCGCAGCTGCCGCGGGCAGGACAAGGCCCGATCCATATACAGAACGAAACAGTTCCTTCGAGGAGCTTTACAACCAGTCCAGGAAATTCGCCTTTGGGGGCAAGATCGTGGATACGACAGATCCCAACGGCTTTCCCGTGATTCTCTTTATCCTGCGTCCCGACCAGGGCGAGGGAGATGAACTGGACAGGTATTTTTCCAATATCACCCAGATGACGGTCAACAGCTACGAGGAGTTCCGGACCATGCACTATACCGGCAGGTCCATCCACGGCCCCTACTGGTGCTACCACTTCAGAAGGCCCGCAGACGCCCTTTCCCTGAGAGAGCTTCTGGAGGACCATATCGATGTGGATCCCGTATGTCTCATGAAAGAGCTTCTGGAGCAGGTCAACGCCTTCGGACGCTGCCGCCGCCTTGCGGAGGGAGACCATACGGGCATCCGGGAATATACTTCCCTCTCCTGTCTGAGCCTGGATACGGTCTTCTGCAGCTGCAGGGACCAGCAGCTGAAAAACGTGACCATCCTTCCCCTCAGGGGCCTGTCCGGCACCTATGACTATCCGGACGAGATGCCCAGGGAGGCAGGCAAGGAAGGATCCTCCGAAAAGACCGACGTCTATTCCATCGCCTATCTTGGCGTGGAAGTGGCCAGCTGGACCGGGACCTCCTTCAGGATCCAGGGCATGCCCCGGGGCCACGAGGCCCTGCTGACCAGGTGCCTCTCCCCCTTCCCCGCCCTCAGGCCCGACGCGAGAGCCTTCCTGAACGACCTGATCGAAGGAAAGGACGAAGAAGCGGAGGAATACGTGCCCGAAAAGAAGGGAGGCGGCTTTTTCGCAAGCCTCCTGACCGGCATCCGGGAATCCGTTTCCGGTCTGGGCGGCAGCGCCGCATACGAAGACGATCCCGCGGATGAAGAGGAAAACGAAGACAGAGGCGGCAGCAATGCCACATTCCGCTGAGGGGGGACCGGAATTGATCACAGTACAGGACAGTCATCAGTTTACATACAGACACAACCGTCCCGAGAACCAGGACGCATATTTTATCATGACGGGATCCGCCCGGCCCGACGGCTCGGGCCAGATCCTCATCCAGGCCGTTCTGGACGGCATCTCCTCCGCCAACGGAAAAAAATCCTCCGGATTTGCCCTGGACGCGGCCTATAAATCCCTGGGAGGCCTCCTGGCCAGATCCCGGGACCTGGCCGTAATGGACGAAGACCGGCGCTACGCCCTGATCCTGGGCGCCATGAAGGATGCGGTCAGACGCTCCGACGCGGCCCTGCGCACAAGGCCGGGCGACAACGGGTCCACCATCAGCATCGCCGTCGTCTTCGGCGGCTATGTCTATACCTGCAACATAGGGGACTCCCCCATCTATCTTCTGAAGGATTCAGAGGAAGCCCCTTCCCTGACGGAGCTCTTCTTCAGCCACAACGAGGCGGCCATCCAGGTACGTGAAGGAAAGATGACCCGGGACGAAGCCGTCTATTCCCCCTCCAAAAACCATCTGTGCAGGGCCCTGGGCGACGCCAGAAGGATCAGGGAGGACGAGATCCCCTTCTTCAGAGAGCCCCTGGGGGCCTCCAACATACTGCTCATGGGCAGCGACGGAGCCCTTTCCGTTTTCCCTCCCAGCCGCCTGCAGGAGCTGACCACAAGAGCGGTCAGCATGCAGAACCTGGTGGAGCAGGTCTATGAGGACGTGCAGGATTCTGATTCGGACGACAATTTCACAATGCTGGCCACCAGGATCCTGGTCAGCTGACAGAGGTATCCATGTCAAAAGGTATTTTTCGCTACAGCAAAGACGGAACTGAATACAGAGACTATCCCTTCGAGGGAAGCCCCATGCCCGGCGCCCACAGCTCCCAGACCAAGCAGATCCTCCGGATCCGCTTCACCGGGGAGGTGCCGGAGGGCGGCCCCTTCTACAGCGGCAGGGACTACTGTCTGAAGATCGTGACCGTCTATCCCAGGCGGTCCGGAAGGCCTGCCGACAGGGACTACTGGGACGCGGCCGATTTCCGGGGCGACCACCTCATGCATCATATCGCCCTGGACGAGAACGGAGACATGGTCTCCCGCCAGCTGCGCAGGGACGGCAGGATCGACGAGTCCCTGGACGGCCGCAGGGTCATGATCCTGGAGCCGGACGGACTCTCCCTCTTTGACCTGATCAACGACAGGCTGGACAAGGCCATGGAATTCATCGACCTGGCCTCCCTTTCCGTTACCGAAAGGCTGGATATCCTGGACCAGATCTGCGAAGGCCTCCAGGAGCTCTACCGCCACGTCCAGAGGGACGGGCGCAGGATCGTGGCCTACCGGGATCTGAAGGAGGAGAACGTGGTGATCCTCATGGAAGGAAAGAGAATGGTGGCTTCCCTGATCGACTTCGCCACCATCCGCCTGGAGGATTCCGACGGCAACAGCCCCAACAATACCTTCCGTTCCCAGTTCTCCGAATCCAATACGGCCCCCGAGGACATCATTCCCGAAAACGACCCGGTCATCAGCTTCTACCAGACAAGCGGCCAGAACCAGAAGACCGACGTGTTCGCCCTGGGCCTGATCCTGGGCCGGCTCTTCTCCGGCTGCAGGCCCCTCAGGGACTGGATCCACAAGGCCCAGATGAGCGAGACCGACAGCGAAAAGCTCTGGCTCCATGCCTATGAGGACGTGATCTCCCGCTACCAGACCAGGGATTTCCGCTGGCTGGAAAAGGAACTGGGCGAGGACTTCAAGTGGCAGGAGGAAATCGACTCCGCCATTCTGAACAAGGTCCAGCGCCTCTTCCGCCAGTCCACCCTCCTCTGGCCGGACGCCCGGCCCGGCATCGATCTTTTCCGCCAGCGCCTGGGAGACATCCTGGACCTGGCCGTGACCAGGGAAGGCCCCTTGGAAGCCGAAGAGGAGGCTCCTGCCCCCGAAAGGGAAGCGTCTTCTCCGGAAGACGGCGCCCCGGACGGCCCCGCGGAAAAGGAAAAGGCGGAGCAGTACTCCCTCTTTCTTCTGAACACCTCCGTTCCCGCGGAGATGATGGGCTCCTACCGTCTGGCCATGGAGGATGCCTGGAGAAAGGAACTGAAAAAGCATAAAAAGACCGGAGAGCCTCCCGCCTCCTTTACGGCTGGCTTTATCACCTTCCGGTCCGGAAACGGAGCGGATCACTGCTATGCCAAAACAGAGATGCCTCTCCACCTCTATACCCACGATTATCTCATGAACCGTGTCCTTCCCCAGACCGTCTCCCTGACTGACGTGTCGGGATCCGCGGCACGGGGCTTCAGGGACGCCTTCGTTTACGTAAGAGACTACCTCCAGGAAGAAGGCAGCCAGTCCTTCCTGGGCAGTGTCTGTATCTTTACCCCCTGCGTCCCTTCCTTTAAGGAATTGGAGGAGGTGCAGTTCGGGGATATCCTGGATGAGTGCGAGCGCCTTTCCGTTGAGCGCTACGGACGCCATCTCCAGGTGGTGATTTATTCGGATCCCGAAAAAAGAAACGGCGAAGACGCTGCGGACTGGTACGACGAAAAAAATCTCCGGATCTCCGGTCTGGATCTTTCCGGAGCCGGAAGCGGGCAGGCGAAGCCAAAGACCGGCGGCGCCTTTTCCTCTCCCGTCTGGGATTACCCCCTCTATGAGGAAGACGCCTCTTCCGGCGGCAAGGGCGCCGGCCCGGACACGGAGGATGGTTTCTTTGTGGGCCCCGATGCCCTTTACGCCATGGGTCCCGGCGGCCGTGAGATCTATGTACTGAGGCGGAAAGCATCAGAAAGGACCTTCCCTTGAAAAATCTGAAAAAAGGCTTTACAAGACTCGTCATACTGGAAGCACTGGCGGTGTTCCTCTTCATTACGGCCGGCATACTGATGCCGGAAGCGGCGGAGCCCCTCCTGTCATCCATAGCGGGGATGCGCCCGGCGGGCGTCTTTACCCTGCTGGTGCTGTTTCTGATCCCCCTTGTCAGGATCCTTCTGGGCATCTTTGTGCGTGAAGCGCCCGGACATGAGGAAGACGACGGATACGAGACCTGGAACGACGGCTCGGACATCCGCTACGAGGAAAGAGGCGGCGGCGCCGCCCCTTCCCCCTTCCAGAAGGCTGCCCCCCGGGACGTTCCCGAATACGACGAGGACATCCCCGCCCCGGGCGGCGAAAAGGCTCCCGCCCCCCAGGCTTCCCCCTTCTATGCTCCTTCCTTTATCAGGATCCAGCAGCTCTCCGGGACCGCCGCCATAGGCAGCCGGGACAGGGTCAAGGTCCTGGACCAGGAGGGCACCTACCAGGTGGTCATGGATTCGCCCATTCCCTCGGCGGAGCTTCTGTTCGAGTACAGGCCCGGGACCTGTTACCTTCTGGGCCAGGAGGATATCCAGATGATCCCCGACCGGCCCCTGATCCTCTACTCCACCACCCCTCAGGGAGCCAGAATCCCCCAGTACGCTCTCACCTTTGTCACCTACGAGGAGGCATCACATGCTTAAAGCCGGAACATGCATCTGTCCCAGATGCGGCAAGATCTTCCGCATGGCCTATTATTACAACGCGCCCTCTGCCATAGGAGCCAGGCTCAGCTATTCCAGGCAGAACCATACCTACCGGGTGGATCCCTATTTTCCGGACGATCCCGAAAGAACGGCAAATCCCGGCTTCACCCTCCAGCTGGCCACCCGGATCGGCAAAAAGGAGCAGGGCGTTCCCTACTCCATCACCGTGATCCGCCAGATGGACGGCAGAAGCGAAAAGGAAGAGCTGACCATGCGCCACTCCTGCCCCGAATGCAGGCATTACAACACGGTCCTGCCCAGGCACTACGGAATCTATCCCCTCTATGTCATCGCCCTGGCCGGTCTGACCTCGGCGGGAAAGAGCGCCTGGCTGACCGCCATAGCCAACCCCAACAACCTGGCCAGGCTCAACGAGGCCGGCTATTCCATGCACCTGGAGCCCGACGGCTATTCCGGCAGCAGCAGCAAGGCCGAGCCCACCGTTCCCGGCTCCATAGGCCGGACCACCTACCTGGTGATCACCGACAGAGAGGGAAAGGGCGTGGCCGGCGTCCTGCTCAGAGACTTTTCCGGCGAGCTCTTCGCCCCTGCCAGGGAAAGCGCCGAATGGGGCAGCTATGACTGGCAGAACTACAGCTCCGACTGGGCCACCTTTGCCGCCCAGGGCAATGAATACGCCGGGCCCGATCTTTTCTTTATCGTGGACAGCACCGTCAAGTCCGGCAAGCATGCGGATCAGGAAACAGGGGCCTACAACACCCTCCGCAACAACGCGGACCTGACCGGCAGGCCGGTGGGCCTGATCCTGACCCACGCGGACAAGCTCATGGAGGAAAAGCCTCCCCATCCCGGAGATCCTTCCGGAACGGTCCCCCTCATAGACAGCAAGACCTTTGCCGTCAATGCGGGCTACCGCATGCGCCAGCTGGTCCCCAGAATGGCCCTGCAGGACTATATCGTGACCCGCTGCCACAACCTGGCAAGACTCCTGTCCGGCACCGGACTCTACCGGGGCTTTCTGGTCAAGTCCTGCGAGAACAAAGGCGGCCTGCAGGACTTCAATAATCCCATCAACGTACTGGATCCCCTGATCTGGGCCCTCAACACACTGGGGATCTTCCCCGTACAGTAAAAAACGGAACGGATAAAAATGATATACGAAATTATTTACGCAAACAGAGACCGGGGCTATGACCTCTATGACAGGAGCCCCGGCTTCCCCACAGAATATCTCGCGGAGATCCGCACCGTCTGCGGCCGGCTCTGCGGCCAGGGCACGCCGGACAATTACGCCAGGCATTTCGCCTTCCTTCCCCTTTCCGGAAGCATGTGCCTTTTCGCCGTCATCATCCGCCAGCCCAGGGGCAACGCGGGAGAAAAAAGGGCCCACAGCATGGTCCTGAACCTGGTCTGCTCTAAGGAAGACGCAGCATTCCTTCTGGGCCGGCCGGCCTTTCTCTTCTCCGCTCTGGAAAACGCCGCGGAAAAGGACCTTTCCTCTTCCGGCTCCCTCCTTCCCGTCTATGAAACGCCGGAGGAGCTCCTTGCGTTGTCCGGAGAGATCTCAAAGCCCTCCAGGATCCCCGCGGAGAGCCTGCAGAAGGTCCTTCTCATGTCTCTTTTCTACGCGGGAGAAGGAAAGCCCGGACAGGTCATGATCTCCCTTCAGGAGCCCTCCGCGGCGCCCGAGTGCCTGTCATGGCTTCTGCCCATGGTCCCGGAAGAGGTCCGTCCCCGCCTGTCCTTCCATACGGGCATTCAGACCGCTTCCGAGGGAATCGGCTGCATCCTGAAATTCTGCACCGAAAAGGACTACGCCCTCATGCAGAGGACAGGCTTCGACGGCGGAGAAAGAGCCGTCCTCAGCCACTGGGCCGGAGGCAGGCTGACCTGCAATGACAGGCCCGTCCTGGACAGAGCCTCCCGCCTTTCCCCCTTCCTTTCGGAGGATACGGGCTCTTCCACCTGGTCTTCCCTCCTGGAAAGAGCCGGCATCGAAGACGAAAGCACATCTTTACGTGAAAGAGGAAATGAAAAAATGACCACCAGATCACAGAAAAACGGCCGTCCTTCCGCAGGCGCCTTCATCGCAGTCATCCTGTTCGAGTCCATTCTCTGCGCCGCCCTCCTGATCGGCCTGGGCTTCGGCTTTAAATACATGCTCTCCGTGACACTGTCCCAGAGCGGCAACTATGTCATCGTGCAGGCGGAGGCCGTCAGGAAGACCGTCGTGGGACTGATCTGCCTGGCCGCGGGCTTTTTACTGGGCCTTCTTGCCAGCCATCTCACCTCGGGCCTGAAAAGGCTGCGGGGCTAAGCCGGGAGGCCGCCATGTTCCTTCTCATCTGCCTGGCCGCTTTCGGGGCCCTTTTTGCCATCTTTTGTACCGGGCGCCTGGAAATGGAAGCCAGGGCCAGGGACTACCGGAGAAAGATCCACAAAAGGCTCCTGGTCCGCTCTCCCGGGGCCGAAAAGGATCTGACCTGTGACCTCTGGTCCGCCACCTATATCATAGGCAGGATGAAGAGCAAGTGCGATCTGTGCCTTTCCGGGGACCCCTATGTGTCCAGGATCCACGCCGCCATGCTCTATGACGGAAGGACCTACCGGATCAAGCCCATCTGCCACACCCGCGCCGGCAGATCCTATACCAGCGACGTCTACGTCAACGACATCCGCGTGCCCCTGGAAGGTACCCTTTTGGAGGACGGGGATGAGATCATGCTGGGCAGGACCGCTGTCCGCTATGTCAATGTAAAGGGGAAAAAGCGATGAAAAAGACACTTCCCCGTCTGGGAGCTCCCCTCCTGACGATTCTTTTTTCCATACTGCTCATGACTTACGTAAGCAGCCTCGCCGACCCGGATCTTGGAGACAGTGCATTCCGCCTTTACCGGACGGCCATGCTGCTTACCTCATTTATGGCCCTCCTGGCCTTCCTCATGGATATGGGAAAGGGGATCCGGCTGCAGAGCATGATCCTGTCTCTGTCCGTCCTCTCCTCCTGCGGATGCACCATCCAGTTCCTTCTGGGCAATATCAGGGACCATCTGGTCTACCAGGTCCTCTTTATGGCCGCGGCCGCCCTGGTCTTTCTCTTCCTTGCGGGAAAATGCGCCGTCTCCGACCGCCTCTTTTATCTGGCGGCCGCCGGCGTGGTCCTGCTTCTTGCCCTCAACTATTTCCTGGGACAGGCGCCTCCCGGAGGCTTTACCACCGCAAGGCTCTGGCTCTTTGTGGGCGGGGTCTCCATCCAGCCCGGAGAAATGGTCAAGATCCTTCTGATCTTCCTGGGAGCCGCCTCCTACCGGAAATGGCAGAGATGCGCCGTCAGCTTCGCCCTCTGCCTCTCTTCCTGCCTGATCCTTCTAAAGCTCAGCGACATGGGCAACGCCGCCGTCATCTTCCTCATCCTGGTGGTCCAGGTCTTCTATCTGCTGGACAGCTGGAAGCTGGCCCTGCTCCTGGTAACGGGAGCCTTTACGGCCTTTGCCTGGCTGATCCGCCATTCCGCCTATGCCTCGGCCAGGCTCTCCAACTGGGGCCATGCCATGGAAAGGCCCGGCGGAGTCCACCAGCAGGCGGACCTTCTGGAGGCCATCCTCTTCGGCGGCCTTATAAACGGCGTGGGGGCGGATCATGCCGGGAGCCTTAAGTCCATCTACGCCATCGACTCAGACATGGCCCTGGGGGCCCTTCTGGCCGTTTTCGGCGCCGGCATCCTTTTCATCGTTCTGGGGGCCTATGTCATCCTGATCTGGCAGGCCGCCGGCAACCACAGCGTCTATCCCTTCAGCCATCTGGTCCTGGTCCAGGCCTCCATGCTGATCTTCGCCCAGGTATTCCTGAATTTCGGAGGCAGCATCGACCTGATCCCCTTCACCGGGATCACGGCGCCCCTGCTCTCTCTGGGCGGATCCTCCATGGTCTGCTTCGGGGCCCTGACCGGCATGTGCTTTGCGGCGGAGTGTCCCATCCTGAAAAGCGCGGATTCCCTGGCCAGGGAAACGGAAAACGTGGACATCCTCTCCAACCTGCTGAAATTTGGCAGCCGTTACCTGAAGGCGGCAGCTTACCGCCTGAAGGAGGTCATATGCACCGTTCTGAAAAAAGATACAGAAAACTGATCCTGGCCCTGGCCCTGGTCCTGCTGGTCATGCTGCCGGCCTCCCTGATCCGCATCAGTCTGGCCGCCTCTCAGATCAGCGCCCGCACCTTTACGGAAAGGACCGGCCGGTCCTCCGTCATCACGGACCGGAAGGGCGGCGTCCTTTCGGGAGGCGAGACCGATTTCGACTCCGTGGTGGGGAACCTGACCGGCAACGGCTGGTCGGCGGACAATACCATTTCCAGGCGCTACGCGGGAAAACTGAAACCCTCGGGCTTCAACGCCCTGACAGGAGAGGCCGGCCTTTCCGACAGATCCTGGAAATCCCTGGAGACCACCCTCCTGCCCGTTCAGGACCAGGTCACTTTAAAGGATGCCTTCCGGGGAAAAAGAGGGTGCCTCTTTTCCTACAACTATAAGACAGGCGAGGTCTATACCCTCCTCTCCCTTCCCTCCGCCTCCTTCCTGGCGGCCGGGGAGGAAAACACGGACGACGGAAGGCTTCTCAACCGCTGCCTGGACGCCTCCTATATCTCCGGCTCCACCATGAAGGTGGTCACCACCATCTGCGCCCTGGAGCAGGATCCCTCTCTGGCAGAGGCCTCCTATGACTGCGGGGGCCGCTTCGAAACGGAGGGGGGCATGGACGTGACCTGCCTGGGCGATAAGGAAGGGGGCCACGGGACCCACGACCTGGTGGGCGCCCTGGGGGTATCCTGCAACGTCTATTTCGCCCAGCTGATCCGGACCCTGAACGTGGACCAGGCCGCCCAGACCCTCAGACAGCTGGGCTTTACGGTCAACGGCATCAGCGGCAGCAGCCTGAAAAACGTGGGAGAGCTGGACAAGACCGTCTCCTCCACCTCCTTTATCGACTATAAGGCAGGGAGCCTCTGGTCTCTCATCGGCCAGGGCAGCACCCAGGTCAATGTGATCGACATGGCCATGATCGCCGGCGCCGCCGCAGGCGGCGGAGAAGCCGCTCTGCCCTGCGTCATCGCAGGGGAAGCCAAAGGAAAGACAAAGACCCTCTACAGCCCGGAAACGGCGTCGCTTCTGTCCGGCTACTGGTCCAAAGCAACAGAGCAGTATTACAGGGACGGCGGCAAGGGCCTTACCTCTCTCATCGACATGGCCAAGACCGGCACCGCCGAGCAGGGAGACGGCACCGTCAACCGTCTTCTCATGGGAGTCAGCAGGGAAAAGCAGACCGCCTTCATGATCGTGGTGGAAAACTGGCAGGAGGGCGATCCCATGCCCGCCGATATCGCCAATACCCTGATGCCCCTTCTGCCCTGAAAAGGGATTAAAACCATAGAAAAGAAACAATGAAAAAGCTCCTTAAGGGACCCCCGGCAGCCATGCCGCACGGTCTCCTTAAGGAGCTTTTTTGATTTCATTTTCGGGCGGTCTCCGATCAGTAGGCCTCTGCCTCACCCGTATACATGTCCACCCTGGCCTTGGCGTACTCCTGCTGAATGCCTTCCTCATAGTTGGCGATGATCAGGGTAATGATGTAGTAGGGATAGTCGTCGGAAGGATAGCCGCTGATATAGGTATCGTAGACATAGCCCTCGTCATATCCGGCGGGCTGCTCGGAAGGGTAATGGCCCCAGAAATGTTCGGCGGCGATGATGGCGTCGATATGGGAGATGCCTTCGGGCTCTTCCTCTTCCTCCTCTTCCTCTTTCTCCGGTTCTTCTTCCTGCTGCACTTCCTCCACTTCCTCTTCGGGCTCCTCAGGCTTTTCCTCCTCGGGCTCTGCCGGGACTTCCTCTTCGGGCTTTTCTTCCTCTGCCGCAGCCATTTCTGCCTGGGCCTTGGCCTTCTCAATGCCCTCCAGCAGCATGGCCATGGTCTCTTCGTCGGCCCCTGCCTCGGAGCAGCAGACCTGGAAGGCATCCTGGAAGGCCCTTCCGCTGACGGTGGCGCCGGAAACCGTGTCGGTATAGAGGGACTGGCCGGAAACGATGCGGGAGGCCATTTCGCTCATGGCGATCTTTCCGATCTCCGGATCCTCGTCGGACCGGATGGTGATGTTGGTGACCTGGTATCTGTTAAAGACGGCCGTCACCTCCACCGGGCCCGCATAGCCCTGGGCCGAGGCCGTATAGGTGCCGGGGGCGCTGAAAGAGCCCGCCGTGAGCTCCGGGATCTCTTCCCCGGAGCGCAGGTTTCTGATACCGTATATGGCAAGAATGATGACCGCAGCAGCGGCGATAAGACGCAGTATATTCGTTTTCAAAACAGCATATTTCTCCTTATTTCGTTTTTCTTTTTCAGTCATGCACCTTTTTATATTAGCACTTCGGAGCCTCTTATTCCACTTAAAAATGTCTGCTTCCTTCATTTGATTTGCGTTTGATTTCCGTAAAGCCCTCCTCCCCGGGGCCGGAAGATCCCGGAAGATCCCGCATGGAAGCGGCACAGCGGATTTGGGTGGACAAGGCAGGCCCTTTGTGATAGATTATCATTTACTGCATCTTAAGCGTAATGAATCAGAAGGTTATACACATGGACCAGACAGAAATCACCAGGGCATATACGGACAGATGCCTTGTCTTTTACGGCAGCAGGGTCAATACCCTGCCCTACAGGATCTTCGCTCTCTACAAGGTCCTGACAACTGCATACGCGGATCCTTCCTGCCGCCTGCCGGAAATGACAAAAGGTTCGGCCCTGTACGACGAAGAGGAAAAGTTCTACCGCTTCCGCGGAGAAGACGGGACAGAGACAGACCTGACCCGGTCCGACACCGTTCTCTGGGCCAGCCTTTTCCAGGACCCGGAGGGCAGGGGAAAGATCTTTGTCTTCGGCATGGGACGGCAGGACTTCAGCCGCCGGCCCTTTGAAGCCCCCTGCCAGATCGCGGTCAGGGCCGACGATCTCTCGGCCAGGACCTACCGGATCCTGAAAAAGTATAAAAGCGCCAATCCCGCCAAATATACCCTCCCCTCCGTCCATACCATGGATCCCGGGGACCATGCCCGGGAAGAGCTGATCTTTTCTCCCGCCTGCCCCGGATGCGATGCCTTTTCCTACTGCAGCCATACCCTCTGCACGGACGCGGGCCGCTGCGCCCTTCTTGCAGGTCCCCTGAAGGACCGTCAGATGCGAAACCGTGACCGGCTGGAAAAATGCGCTTCCCCCATCGAAAGGATCGCCGTCCTGGACTTCGAGATGCAGGACGACTATCCCATGCAGTTCGCAGGCCTCATTCTGGAATGGAACGGCCTCGTCTACGAAATAAAGAAGGAACTGAACATGTACATCGCCCTGCCCGAGGGCGTAAATATCTCTCCCTATGTTTCCAGGCTCACCGGCATAGGCCGGGACCTGCTGGAAAAAAAGGGGATTCCCGAAATGAACGCCGCCCTGCAGATCGACGACTTCCTTTCCGGCGTGTCCGCCATCTGCGGCCAGACCCCGGTCAGGGATTTCGAGCTCCTTCACCTGATCTACGAAAGGAACCGGCTGCCCAAGCCCCTTCCTCTCCAGTCCGGCAAATATATCGACGTGGCCATCCTGCTCCAGTGTCTTTATGACAACGCCCAGCTCCTTTCCCTGGAAAAGGAGGCTGCGGTCATGGGGCTTTCCAGGGAAAAGGGAAGATTCCACAACGCCGTGACGGACACCGCGGTGACCGCCTCCCTCTTTATCAGGCTCTTCCCTCTCTACGCCCTCTCCTACGGCCAGACGCCTCTTTTCGATCTGGCCATGGCCCAGAAGGCCCGCTGCCCCCTGCTGCTGGAGCAGCTTCCGGGCAACACCCTGCCTTCCGAAAACCAGGAGTCCAGAAAAGAAAAGAGGATCCCCGCACCGGAGAAACTCTCCGGATCCAGAAGATCCTCAAAATATCCCTCTCCCGCCAGGACATCGGGCCGGCAGGACCGTCCCGTCAGGACCAGGCGCCAGGGCTGATCATCTTTTCCAGTCCTCCGCCAGATCCAGGACCAGTCTTTCCGTCTTTTCCCATCCCAGGCAGGGATCGGTGATGGACCTGCCGTAGGAGTGTTCGTGGATCCCCTGGCAGCCGTCCTCCAGATAACTTTCGATCATGAGACCTTTGACCAGTCTGCGCAGGTCATCCGAATGCCTGCGGCTGTGAAGCACGTCCTTGGAGATCCTGATCTGCTCCCCGTATTTTTTGCCCGAGTTGCAGTGATTGGTATCCACGATGACGGCCGGATTGGCAAGGTCTCTTTCTGCGTACAGATCCTGTACGTTCCTCAGCTCCTCATAGTGGTAGTTGGGGTGGCTCCTGCCGTATCTGTCCACGTAGCCCCTGAGAATGACATGGGCAAAGGGATTGCCCGGGGTCGCCACTTCCCAGCCTCTGTAAAGGAAGGTATGGGCGCTCTGGGCCGCATGGATGGAATTCATCATAACGGTCAGATCGCCGGCGGTGGGATTCTTCATGCCCACCGGGATCCCGATCCCGCTGGCCACCAGGCGGTGCTGCTGGTTCTCCACCGATCTGGCCCCTATGGCCACGTAGGACAGCAGGTCCGACAGATATCTGTGGTTCTCGGGATAGAGCATCTCGTCGGCGCAGGTGAAGCCGCACTCCTCGGCGGCCCGCATGTGGAGGGAGCGGATGGCGATGATGCCCCCCAGCATGTCCTCCT
Organism: Lachnospiraceae bacterium UBA3287; assembly: GCA_002362155.1. Classification (GTDB taxonomy): domain Bacteria; phylum Bacillota; class Clostridia; order Lachnospirales; family Lachnospiraceae; genus CAG-791. Next base: position 14,457 of record DETN01000025.1, read on the forward strand.
TCTTCTCCGGATCCGGCTGATGCAGCATGCCCTTATAGCCCGTTCCCACGGTCCTGGGCTTGTTGGTGTAGATCCTGGGCACGATAAAGATCTGGTCCGCCACCTTCTCCTGGAGCCTGGACAGTCTGGAGATATACTCCAGAACAGGGTCCTCGTGATCGGCGGAGCAGGGGCCGATGACCAGGAGCATGCGGCCGTCCTTTCCAGTCATGATCTCTTCTATGACCCTGTCTCTCTCCTCCTTGAGCTTCTTTACCCTTTCCGATACCGGATACTGGTCCTTCAGTTCCAGAGGGGTGGGGAGCTTTCTTCTGAATTCCATCGTCATCTGCATCTTTTCTGCCTCCGTTAAAAAATCCCGCTCATCACATTCGGATAAGCGGGATATCATGTCTTCTTCGTGTCCAGCCTAAACGCACCTGTGCATGCCAAATCAGGAACTCTGTCCAAAGTCCAGGGTCCCGAAAAAATATCCGCCGTAAAAATAAGCACCTGCGTTTTGTCTGAGCATGGGGTTTCCTTTCTGCTTCCAAAGCCTGTAAGCCTTGTGGACAATATACCACGAAGGGCCGCAGCTGGCAACCAGAAATTCAGCACGCAAAAGCTTTAAACCGATAAAGCAGCCCGCTGTCCTTATGCGCTCTCCAGGGTCACGGTCATGGTGGTCCCCTTTCCCAGGGCGGAGTCCACCTTGATCTGGCCGTTGTGGGCGTAAACGCCGTGCTTTACGATGGACAGGCCCAGGCCTGTTCCGCCGGTGGCCCTGGAATGGCTCTTGTCCACCCGGTAGAAGCGCTCGAAGATCCGCTCCGTCTGGTCTTCCGGTATGCCTATGCCCGTATCCTTTACCCGGATCACGGACCTTCCCTGGCTGAAGGAAGTCTCTATGGAGACGCTGCCGCCGGGATGGTTGTATTTGATGGCGTTGTCGGCCAGGTTGTAGACCACCTCGTAGAGGGTCTGCTTTTCTCCCCTGACCCTGCAGTGGGCCCCGCTCTGGGAAAGCTCCACCCGGTTGGCCCTGGCCTTTTCCTCCAGGTTGCCCAGGACCTCGGCCGCCAGATCGTACATGTCGATGATCTGGTCCGGATCGCTGCGGATGCCCTCGTCCAGCCTGGAAAGGCGGATGATGTCGTCGATCAGGGTGATCATGCGGCCGGCCTCCCGGTAGATCTTTTCCGCGAAGCGGACGGTATCCGCAGGCTTTACCAGGCCGTTCTTCATGATCTCCGCATAGCCCGAAATGGAGGTGAGAGGGGTCTTGAGCTCATGGGATACGTTGGCGGAGAACTCCATCCTCATCTCTCCCACAGCTTCCTTTTCCCGGTTCTGCCTGTCGATCCTCTTAAGGAGGGGGGTCAGCTCCTCATAGACGTCGTTCTTTAAGGGCTCATTCAGATCCAGCTGGTTGACGGGCCGGATCAGGCTGCGCACGGAATAGCCTGTCATCAGGACCGCAGCCACCACCATGGCGGCTCCGATCAGGAGGATGGCGGGCAGAAGGCGCAGGGCGATGGCCAGGGGGGTGCCTGCCGACTTGGAGATGCGCAGGACGCTGCCGTCCTCCAGAAGAACGGCGCAGTAGTACATTTCCTCTCCGATGCTGGAAGACCGGCGCAGGTCCGTGCCCCGTCCCTTTTCAAGAGCGTCCCGGATCTCGGGCCGGTCCAGATGGTTCCCGAAGCGGAATTCCTCCTCGTCCGTATCATAGAGGACCTCGCCGTCTTCCGAGATCAGAGTCACCCGGGTGGAGACCAGGGCCTGGTCCAGTTCCCTCATATAGCCCTTTCCGGAGACATTCAGGGCCCCTGCTATATAGTCGGCCTCCTGCAGGATCTGCTCCCTGACAAGGCCCGAGATCTCCCGGTACATGATAAAAATGGTCAGGCCGTAGACCATGGCCAGGGTAATGGCCATGATCAGAAGCATGTATCGGCTGATCTCTCTGCGCATGCTTCTCACATGGCCTCTGCTGCTTTCCTTATTCATTCTTCAGTACGTCCCGCATGCGGTAGCCCACGCCCCTTACCGTCTCGATCATTTCGCCGGGCATTCCCAGCTTCTGCCGGAGGTTGCGGACATGCACGTCCACCGTTCTGGTCTCTCCGCCGATGTCATAGCCCCAGACGTCCTCCAGGAGCTGGTCCCTGGAAAAGACCACGTTGAGGTTCTCCATCAGCTTGCGGAGAAGGTCATATTCCTTGAGGGTAAGGGTCACGTCCTGGCCGGCGCTCTTTACGCTGTGGCGGTCCAGGTCCATAAGGACGGGCCCGGCCTGCAGCACCGTGGTCCTCACGCCCCGGCCGCTCCTTCGAAGGACGGCCCGGATCCTGGATAAAAGCTCCATCATGCCGAAGGGCTTGGTGACATAGTCGTCGGCCCCCAGGTCCAGGGACCTGACCTTGTCGAACTCGGACCCCCTGGCCGTCAGCATGATGACGGGGATCCCCGCCGTTTCGTTCCTGGTCCGGATCCACTGCAGGAGGCTCACCCCGTCTTCGCCGGGCAGCATGATGTCCATAAGGATCAGCTCCGGCAGGTTCCTTTCCATGGCCTCCCGGAGGGCTGCTCCGCCGCCTATGCCCTCTGCCCGGTAGCCCGCGCTCTCCAGTGTATATACGATCAGTTCTCTGATATCGATGTCGTCTTCAACGCAGTAGATCATCTCCTGCCTCCGTCTTTCGTGTGTTTTCTGTCTGCGCCCCTGCCGGCGCGGCGCTGGTCCTGTCTCCCGTGGGACGCTTCCCTCTTCCTGCCGGGTCCGTCTTTCTTTCCCCGGAGGACTCCGCTGCCTTCCCTGTCCTTCCTTCTGCCGGCGCCTTCCCTTCCGCCCATCCTGCGGGGCGGGATCAGGCATTCCTTTCCGAAACCGATCAGGTCCTCTCTGCCCTCCCGGATCAGGGCTTCCTTCACCAGGTCATAGTTGGCGGGGTCCCGGTACTGGATCAGGGCCCTCTGCATGGCCTTTTCGTGGGGACTGACCGCCACGTAGACCTTTTCCATGGTCAGGGGATCCAGGCCCGTGTAATACATGCAGGTGGACACGATCCCCGGCGTGGGATAGAAGTCCTGGACCTGCTCGGGCATGTAGCCCAGCTCTCTGATATACTCCGCCAGGGCAATGGCGTCCTTCAGGGTGCTGCCCGGATGGGAGGACATGAGATAGGGCACCAGGTACTGCTTTTTGTCCAGCTTCTGGCTGATCCTGTCAAATTCCCTGCGGAAAGCATTATACACGGAAACGGGCGGCTTGCCCATCCTGGAAAGAACGTTGTCGGAGATATGCTCCGGGGCCACTCTCAGCTGGCCGCTGACATGGTACTGGCAGAGCTCTCTCAGAAAGCTTCTGTCCCTGTCCGCCATCAGGTAGTCGAAGCGGAAGCCCGACCGGACAAAGACCTTCTTAACGCCCGGTATGGACCGGATCTCCCGAAGGAGCTGTAAATAATCGCTGTGGTCCACATGGAGGTTGGGACAGGGCCTGGGAAAGAGGCACCTTCTGTCCGCGCAGGTCCCGACCTTCAGCTGCTTCTGGCAGGAGGGGGCGCGGAACTCCGCCGTGGGTCCTCCCACGTCATAGATGTTGCCCTTAAAATCCGCCTCCTTTACAAAGCTCCGGGCTTCCTCCAGGATGGATGCATGGCTCCTTGCCTGGACGATCCTGCCCTCATGGAAGGTCAGGGCGCAGAAATTGCAGTCCCCGAAGCACCCTCTGTTGGAGGTCAGGGAGAACTTGATGTCCCCCAGGGCCGGAACGCCTCCCGCCGCGTCGTAGGAGGGGTGCCAGGTCCTTTTGTAGGGCAGGGCGTAGACGTCGTCCATCTCCCTGGTGGTCAGGGGAAGGGATGGAAGGTTCTGGATCACGAAAAGACTGCCGTCATAGGTCTCCGCCAGGCGGGAGGACCGGAAGGGGTCCGTGTTCCTGTGCTGTATGGCAAAACTCTCCGCGTAGGCTCTTTTTCCCGCGGGGCTGTCCTGGGAGATCAGGTCAAAGTCCGGCAGGACAATGGCGTCCTTCAGGGCGTCCCTGTCCCTGGTCTTATAGACGGTCCCCCGGATAAAGGTGATATCCTTTACCGAAAGGCCCGAGTCCAGGGCCTCTGCGATCTCTATGATGGAATGCTCTCCCATGCCGTAGGAGATCAGATCGGCGCCGGAGTCAAGAAGGATGGACCTTCTCACTTTTCCGGACCAGTAGTCGTAGTGGCCAAGGCGCCGGAGGCTGGCCTCGATCCCTCCTATGATCACGGGGGTCTTCTTAAAGGTCCTGCGGATCAGGTTGCAGTAGACGATGACCGCATAGTCGGGCCGGCGTCCCATGACGCCCCCGGGAGAATAAAAGTCCTTTCCCCGCCTCTTTTTGGAGACCGTGTAGTGGTTGACCATGGAATCCATGTTTCCGGAGGATACCAGAAAGCCCAGTCTGGGCTCCCCGTATACGGCGATGCTCTCCGGGTCCCTCCAGTCGGGCTGGCAGATCAGGCCGACGGAAAATCCGTGGGCCTCCAGGAGCCTTGCAATGATGGCGCAGCCGAAGCTGGGATGGTCCACGTAGGCGTCCCCCACCACGTAGACAAAGTCCACCCGGGACAGTCCCTTTTCTTCCATCTCTTTTCTGCTGACCGGTATGAATCCCTCTGCCATGCTTATCCTGCGCTTTCTGCCTGAATCTTTTTCTCCCGCCGCCCGGATGGCGGCATACAGAGTTATTTTAACATGAATCGGTCCGATTGAGATAATCCACTGCCAAATTTAAGAAATATGTAGTAAAATGGCACTGAATCCAGCCTCTGAACGAAAAAAGAGGTCCACGATCCGCCCTGAAAGGAGAAATATTACCATGCCCGTTACGAAATCCGATTTCGGAAAGATCAAAAACGGTCAGTCCGTGACCGCCTATACCCTGACCAATGCTTCCGGCGCCAGCGTGACGCTTCTGGACCTGGGCTGCACCATCCAGTCCGTGATCGTCCCCGACAAAGACGGAAAGATGACCGATGTCACCCTGGGCTTTGACAGCGCAGCCCCCTACGACGGCTGCACGGCCTTTTTCGGCGCCCTGGTGGGAAGGAACGCCAACCGCATCGCAGGCGCCGCCTTTACCCTGAACGGCGAGACCTATACCCTTTTCAAGAACGACGGCGGCAACAACCTCCACAGCTGCCCCGACGCCTACAGCTGGCGGATCTGGGACGCGGAAGTCCTGGAAGCTTTGAACGGCGTCCGTTTCACCCTGGACAGCCCGGATATGGACCAGGGATATCCCGGACGCCTCCAGGCCTCTGCCACCTTCCTCTGGAACAACGAGAATACCCTGACCATGCGCATCGAGGCCCAGTCCAACCGGGATACCGTCTGCAACATGTGCAACCACAGCTACTGGAACCTGAACGGAGAAGGAAACGGTACCATTTATGAGCATCTGCTCTGCGTGGACGCGGAGGGCTATACCCCCATCAAAGCCGGCATCCCCCAGGGCATCGATCCCGTAGAGGGCACTCCCTTCGATTTCCGCGTGGCCAAGACCGTGGGAAGAGACATCAACGAGGACAACGACCAGCTCAGGGCCGGGGGCGGCTACGACCACTCCTTCGACCTGACGGGAGAAGGCCTTCGCGACATAGCCTATCTGGAGGGAGACAAATCCGGCATCAGCCTGACCATGGCCACCGACCAGCCTGCCCTGCAGATCTATTCCGGCAACTTCGTGGATCACGTCGGCAAGGGCGGCCATCATTACGGTCCCCGCTCCGGCATCGCCCTGGAGACCCAGCACCATCCCAACGAGATCAATACCCCTGCCTTCGAGGGCTCTGTCCTCAGGGCCGGCGCCCGCTATGACACCACCACCCTCTTTACCTTCGGCATCGCAGGAAAGGAAGCATAAAGGCCCCGTCCTGCAGGGCCCGGGAGGGAAAGGCAGGCCTGTTTACAGCATAAAGGCAGCATGAGAAAAGGCATGCAGAATCCGTCTTACACGGCTGATTCTGCATGCCTTTGATCGTACATATGCTTTCGGGAGCTTTTCCCTCATCAGGACCAGTAGTCGTCGGTCCCCCCGGCCAGCATGGACTGGGTTGTGTCGATCCTCTCCCGGATCTGGACCATACGCTGGTCCAGCTGGTTGACCATTTCCGCGCTCATCTGCAGCTCTCTGGAAATGGCGTCCGCCCCGATCACGTCCTGCTTGTAGCGCAGGTTGTGCTCCAGGGAAGCCCAGAAGTCCATGGCTATGGTCCGAAGCTGGACCTCCACCCGGACGTTCTTTTTCTCATGGGTCAGGTAGACGGGCACCTCGATGATCAGGTGCAGGCTCCTGTAGCCGTTCTTCTTGGGCCGGCGGATGTAATCCTTTTCCTGGATCAGCTTCACGTCGTCCTGGGCCAGAAGGCAGTCCCTGAGCTTGTAGAGATCGTCCACGAAGGAACAGATCACCCGGACCCCCGCGATATCGCTCAGGGAATCCTCGATGTTCTCCACCGTGAATTCGATGCCCAGCCGCTCCATCTTTTCAAAGATGCTGCGGGGCTTTTTCAGTCTGGATTTGATCATTTCGATCCGGCTGCGCCGGTTGTTGAGCATCAGCTCCTTGTTGAGGATCTGGACCTTGGTCATGACCTCCTGCATGGCGCACTCGTAATAGAGCATGAGCTTCTGGAAGTCTCTGTCCTCGTCCCGGAGGGTCAGCAGCTCCCTGACCTGTTTTTCCGGCATTGTATTGATCTTACTCTGGTCGTCATCACGTTCTTCCATGTGATTTTCCAGGTAAGTGAGCAGAACATGCTGTTCCTGCTCTTTGATATCCTGCTGCATTTTTGCTGTACCTCTTCTGAAAATTTTCCACAGTGCCGCTTTTCCCCCGGCGGCACAGTTATCGATTATAGCACAGTCAGCAGAGATTTTTGAATAGATTATCGTTTATTTTAGAAAGATTTCAGTATTTTCAGCATTGGTCCCTTAAGCCTTTTCAGAACCCTCAGGCGCCCGTAAAGACGGCCTGGACCAGGACCATGTAGAGGGCCGTCCCTGTAACGATGGACAAAAGAGTGGACCGCTTCCATACATAGGAAAGGACCACCGCCGCCGAGGCGATGAGCTCGGGAAGGCCCCTGGACCCCGAAAAGAGGGATACCCCTCTCAGGCAGTAGACCACCAGCATGCCCATGACGGCCGGAGGAAGAAGGCCAGTGAGGAGGGTGATGAGGGGAGGGATCTCCCGCTCCCCGGAAAAGACCATAAAGGGCAGAAAACGGAGCAGGACGGTCACGGCCGATGCGGCCGCCACGATCAGAGCGCTTTGCATCATGTCTCCTCCTTTCCCCTGCGGCCTTTATATGCCCCCAAGGCGGTCAGGGTCCCGCAGATCAGGGCCATGGAAGGGATCAGAAAGGCGTCCGGTCCGAAAATGAGAAGGCAGGCCAGGGAAAGAAAGATCCCCGCCGCCGCGGGAAGGCGGTTCCCTGCCGTCAGGACCTGGTCCGTAAGGATCACGATGAAAAGGGCCGTCATGGCAAAGTCGATGCCGGCAGAGTCAAAGGGCAGCACCGCCCCCAGGGCACAGCCCAGAAGGCTCCCCGCCACCCAGGCGCTCTGATCGATCACAGAGACCAGAAGGAAATAGAGCTTTTCGTCCGTCCCCTCCGGGGCCCCGCCGCAGACCAGGGCGTAGGTCTCGTCCGTCAGGGAAAAGATCAGATAGGGCTTTGCCCTTCCCATATCCCGGTAGCGCAGCAGCATGCTGATCCCGTAGAGAAGGTGGCGGGCATTGACCAGGAAGGAGATCAGGGCGGCTGACAGAAGGGACGCCCCGCCTGTCATCAGGGGGATCAGCACGAACTGCAGAGATCCCGCGTAGACCAGGCAGCTCATGGCAAGGGCCCAGAAGATCCCGAAACCCGCATCCCTCAGGAGAACGCCGAAGGCGACCCCCAGCACCAGATAGCCCGTGATCACGGGTATGGCATCGGAGGCCGCCCTCTTCAGTGTCCTTGTTTTTCTGCTGTCTTCCCTGCCGCCGGGGCCCATCAGAAGAGGTCTGCAGGATCGGTATATACGTAGCCCTCGAAGGCATCCGCAACGTTCCTGCAGGTCAGTTTGCCGTCATAGGTATTGACGCCCGAATAGAGCACAGGGTTGGCCCTGCAGGCTCCCTCCAGGCCCTTTTCGGCGATCTGGAGGCCGTAGCGCAGGGTGGCGTTGGTCAGGGCGATGGTGGAGGTCCTGGGCACGGCGCCGGGCATGTTGCCGACGCAGTAGTGGACAACGCCTTCCTCGATATAGACCGGATCGTCATGGGAGGTGACATGGCTGGATTCGCCGCAGCCGCCCTGGTCGATGGCCACGTCCACGAAGACGGCGCCGGGACGCATTTCCTTCAGATATTTTCTCTTGAACAGCTTGGGGGTGGTGCCGCCGGGGATCAGCACGGAGCCGATGACCAGGTCAGCGTCCTTCACAGCCTTTTCGATGTTGGCGTCATTGGAGACAAGGGTCTGGATCCTGGCCCCGTAGATCTCGTCCAGGTGCTCCAGTCTCTTGAGGTTGATATCGATAATGGTCACGTTGGCGCCGATTCCCACGGCCGCTCTGCAGGCATTGGCGCCTACGGTGCCGCCGCCCAGGATGACCACATTGCCCTTGGGAGTTCCGGGAACGCCGGCCAGAAGGATGCCTTCTCCGCCGAAGCGCTTCTCCAGATATTTGGCGCCTTCCTGGATGGACAGGCGGCCCGCGATCTGGCTCATGGGAACAAGAAGGGGAATGCTGCCGTCTTTTTCGATCAGGGTCTCATAGGCCACGCCCTTGACCTTTCCGGCCAGAAGTGCGTCCATCTGCTCCTTGTCCGCTGCCAGGTGCAGGTAGGTGAAGAGGATCAGACCGTCATGGAAAAGAGGCCACTCCTCTTCCAGAGGCTCCTTGACCTTGACCATCATTTCCACGTTCTTCCAGACGCCTGCGGCGCCTTCCACCAGCTCCGCTCCTGCGGCCGCATATTCCTCATCGGAAAAACCGGAGCCCAGGCCGGCTCCCTTTTCGATCAGGACCTGGTGGCCCGCAGCCACATAGCTCTTTACGTTGTCCGGCGTCAGGCCGACACGGAATTCGTTGTTCTTGATTTCCCTTACACATCCGACTTTCAAAACAATATACCTCCTGTTTTCTGGGATATGAGCATTATAACAGAAAAAACACCCGTTTTTAATAAATATGCATCTGTTTTTGCTTTCCGCCGGAAAATATCTTCTGTTTGAATTGTTTGAAATATCAGATATTTAATATAATTGTTCTGTATTTGCATTTTTATTTTCTTGTTATCTGATTTCTTATTGACAAAAGCCGGCCCTTCGTTTACAATAAAATCACCAAAACAAAAGGAGGACACGTAAATGGTATTGAAGGAAATTTCCGAATAGGGCTGCCGGATGACGAGAAAGTCTGGCAGCCCTGTTTTTTTGCCCCGGAGGGCGGTGGTCCATGGTCCCGGATGGATCTTCCGGATCTGTTTTAATTGTGTGAACTGTTTGTATTTTCTGATAATTGTTTCATATGCCGTGCAATTCGGATATTTTCTTAAAAATTTTCAGATTTCTTGTTGACAAATCAGGGCCTGACCATTAGAATATACTTAACAGATAAAACAAAGGAGGTACACTCCATTGAAATGATCAGGATTGGTTCTAAAATCTAAATACCAGAAGAGATTTGGAACCGTAGTCATATTTTCAGAACTGAAGTAAGATCCTAAAACTGAATAAAAAGGAGGACACGTAAATGAGATTGCTTAATTTTCATTAATGAGGGCTGACTGATCGAAATGACAGGCAGCCCTCTTTTTTTGTGCTTTTTATGCATCCGGCATTTCTTCCTTCCTCCCTCTGCCCTTCTCTTTCCTTTCGGAACCTTCCTTTCGGATGATCCTGGATCTCCCGGTCTGCCTTCCCGCCATCTTTTTCATGTTGACAGGTATTTTTATGGTGCTATAATCTGAAAATGAATTTCATTTTCAAATGTTACGGAGGCTTTTATGGCACTTCTTTCCGCCAGGGATCTGACCCTGGGCTACAGCGACAGGACCCTGGTCAGAAATCTGAATTTTGAACTGAATGAGGGCAACTACCTCTGCATCGTGGGCGAAAACGGCTCCGGCAAGTCCACCCTCATGCGGACCCTTCTGGGGCTCCAGTCCCCCCTTTCGGGAAAGGTCCTGCACGGGGACGGCCTCAGGGCCCAGGAGATCGGCTATCTGCCCCAGCAGACCCAGGTACAGCGGGACTTTCCCGCGTCCGTGTCCGAGATCGTCCTTTCCGGCTGCCAGACCAGACTGGGCCGCCGTTTCTTCTATACCAGGCAGGACAAAGAACTGGCCCGCCAGAACATGGAGCTCATGGCCGTTTCGGACCTGGCCGGCAAATGCTACCGGAATCTGTCCGGCGGCCAGCAGCAGAGAGTCCTTCTGGCCAGGGCCCTGTGCGCCACCAGGCGCCTCCTTCTTCTGGACGAGCCCGTGGCCGGCCTGGATCCCAGAGCGACTGCGGAAATGTACCAGCTGATCCGCCGCCTCAACCGGGAGGAAAAGATCACCATCATCATGGTCTCCCACGATATAGCCGCCGCCGTCTCCTACGCCACCCATATCCTCCATATCGGCGACACCGTCTTTTTCGGCACCAGGGAGGAGTATCTGGAGAGCCGGGCCGGCAGGGAATTTCTGGATCCCCAGAGGGAGGACCGGATGAACATGAAGGTCCGCAAAAAGAAGCAGCCCGTAAGGCCCGCGGCCGGAAAGGAGGGAAAAGAATGATCGCAAAGCTCTCGCTCTATCTGTCCTATCCCTTCGTCCGCTACGCCCTGATCGTGGGCATCCTGATCGCCCTCTGCTCTTCTCTGCTGGGCGTCACCCTGGTCCTGAAGCGCTTTTCCTTTATCGGAGACGGGCTCTCCCACGTGGCCTTCGGGGCCATATCGGTGGCTTCCGTCCTGAATCTGACCAATCAGATGCTCTTCGTCCTGCCGGCCACGGTCCTCTGCGCCGTACTGCTGCTCAGGACCGGGTCCAATACCAGGATCCGGGGAGACGCCGCCATCGCCATGGTCTCCGTGGGGGCCCTGGCCGCAGGCTATCTGCTGATGAACCTTTTTTCCACCTCCACCAACCTGTCGGGGGATGTGTGCTCCACCCTGTTCGGGTCCACCTCCATCCTGACCCTGACCAGGCAGGAGGTATGGCTGTGCATCGCCCTGTCCCTGGCCGTGGTCGTCACCTTCGTCCTCTTCTACAACAGGATCTTCGCGGTGACCTTCGACGAGACCTTCGCCGCCGCCGTGGGCACCAGGGTGGACGCCTGCAACCTGCTGATCGCCGTGGTCATTGCCGTCATCATCGTGCTGGCCATGAACCTGGTGGGATCCCTTCTGATCTCGGCCCTGGTCATCTTTCCGGCCCTGTCGGCCATGCGGGTCTTCAAGAGCTTTCTGTCCGTGACCCTCTGCTCCGCTCTCCTTTCGGTGTTCTGCGCAGGATCCGGCATCCTGGTCTCCATCCTGGCGGAGACCCCCGTGGGATCCACCATCGTCATGATCGATATCGCAGCCTTTGCCGTCTTCGCTCTGACCGGACATTTCCTGGGCGACTGACCATCTCTTTTACATCTCCGCACCTGCCTCCGGGCAGGTGCTTTTTCATGCTTTTTCCGTCCGCATCTTTTTACAATTGTGACAGTTTTTCGCCCCTCAGGTAACATTCCTTCTCCTTATCATGCTATAATGTTTTCGAAACAGCTTACAGTGTGTGCATGCCCTGCCAGGCAGGCTCCTGCATGTAAAAATGAGGTGATCAAAATGCCGCATTCAAGCCCCAAATGGTATAAAATCGATAATGCCGCCAAGATCGTTCCTTCCACCACCAAGGGAACGGATACCCGGGTCTTCCGGATCACCTGCGTCCTGAAGGAGGAAATAGACGGTCCCATTCTCCAGCTGGCCCTGGACCGGGCCGTAAAGGAATTCCCCTATTTCAACTGCGTTCTCCGCAAGGGCCTCTTCTGGTACTATCTGGATTCCTCCAACATCAAGGCCATATCCCACGAGGAGAACAAGCCTCCCTGCGCCGCCATTTACTTTACCGGCCGCCGCAACCTCCTCTACCGGGTGGTCTACCACGGCTGCCGGATCAACCTGGAAATGTTCCACGTCCTGACGGACGGGACCGGCGCCATGGAGTTTTTAAAGGCCATCGTCACCAACTATCTCAAGATCCGCTACAACTTCGACGACGACCTGGTCCTGCCGGTCCGTTCCTCCCTGCGGTCCAGGGAAGCCGACGCCTTCACCAAGTTCTACGAAAAGATGGAGGGAAAGCCCCTGGAGGATAAGAATGCCCCCAAAAAGGCCTATCACCTGCAGGGCGAGCGGGACGAGAACCTCAGGGTCCACCTGCTGGAGGGGACCGTTTCCACTTCGGAATTCCTCCAGGCCGCCAGGGCCCACAACTCCACCATAGCCATCTTCACCACGGCCCTCTACATGGAAGCCATCATAAAGGAGATGTCCCAGCGGGAAAAGAAGCTCCCCATCGTGCTCAGCGTTCCCGTCAACCTCCGCAATTACTTCCATTCCGAGACCACCAGGAACTTCTTCGGCGTCATCAACGTGGCCTTCTATCCCGAGCATTACGACGGGAACCTGCAGACCATCATAGAAGAGGTCAAGGCCAGCTTCGACCGCCAGCTGAAGGACGACCAGGTGGCCCTGACCATGCAGGGCTATTCCAGGCTGGAGCACAACCTGGCCGTCAAGGTGGTCCCCCTCTTTATCAAGGACCTGGTCATTTCCTTTGCCAACAGCCGGGTCCAGCGGGGCATCACGGGGACCGTCTCCAACGTGGGCCGGGTCACCATGCCCGATATCCTGGTCCCCTATATCGACAAGTTTTCCTGCTTCATGGCGGCCCCCGACTGCCAGATCAGCATCAGCTCCTTCGGAGACAGGCTGGTCTTCGGCGTCGCCTCCGCCTTCAAGACCCATAACGTCATGATGAACTTCTTCCGTGCCATGACCGATATGGAGATCGAAGTGGAGCTTGCCACCAACGACTACGATGCGCCCGAAGATATGGGAGACGAATTCGCCGCCCAGAAGGCCAGGGAAGCCCTGGAGGAGCGGCTGAAGGAAAAGGCCCGTGCCGGGCAGGAAGAGTGAGGTGATCCTATGCAGTACTGTCAGAAATGCAGAGTCATTATCCACGGCGGAAAGGCCTGCTGCCCTCTCTGCCAGGCCCCCCTCTCCGGGGATCCGGAGCCGGACGTCTTCCCTGCCCTGAAACACAAGACCTTCTCCGCCGTCATGATCGCCAGGATCGTTTCCTTTATCCTGGTCTCCTGGCTGGTGGTCCTGGCCGCCATACAGATCCTCACAAAGTTCAATGCTCCCTGGACCCTGATCGCAGCCCTGGTGGGCGTCCTGATCTGGGCGGACGTTCTGATCGGGCTCAACTACCGGTCCGACATGCTCAAGATGTTCACCTCCCAGACCTATGTGATCATGATCGTCTGTATCTTCATAGACTGCTATACGGGATTTCAGGGCTGGAGCGTTTCCTATATCCTGCCCATCGCCTTTTTATGGCTGGTCCTGGCCACCCTGGGCATTGCCCGCACCATGGACATGCGCATGAACGAATATATCGTCTACCTGATATGGGACATCTTCCTGTGCATGCTTCAGATCATCCCCATCCTGATGGGATGGAACAGGATCATCTTCCCGGCCGTCTTCTGCATGGCCGTCATGATCATCCTGACCGCCTGGGCCCTGATCTTCTCCTTTGACCAGGTCAGATCCGCCCTTCATAAGCTACTGAATCTGTAACAGCATCTCCGGCCGCGGCGCATCAGGCCGCGGCCCTTTTTTCTTTTGAAACAGGTGTAACATATGCCCGTACTCCCCTTTTCCTTTCATGTCCCCCAGGACAACACTCCCCAGCTTTCCACCATCGCCTACCGGGTGGGCGAGTTCGTGGAACATGCCATCGACCACAGCATAGCCGGTTCTGCCCTGGAAGCCCCTCTTCTGGAGGAAGGGGCCCCCGCAGCCCCCGATACCTGGTACAGGAAGCTCCTGCCGGAGGGCATGTGCGGAGACGGATCTCCCTATCATATTTATCTGCGAAAGGGAAGCTCCAGGCACCTCTGCATCTTTTTGTCCGGCGGCGGCATCGCCTGGAATCCCTATACGGCGGCAAGGCCCGTCACCGGGGGCAGGACAGCGGCATGGCTTCCCAACTATTACTGGGAAAATCTCCGCCCCTTCACCCAGATCATGAACATCCACAACGGGATCACCGCCACCCTGGAAGCCATCAATCCCTTCCATGACTGGAATTTTCTGGTCATCACCTATTCCACG
>DETN01000143.1:0-1641 GCA_002362155.1 Lachnospiraceae bacterium UBA3287
GCCAAGGCCCTCCCAGAGCTTTAAACAGGTATCCTCTTTCGCCCCGGCCAGGCTTTCTATATCCGGAAGCCTTTCCAGGAAGCGTTCATAGTAGCGCTTGACCGCCTCCACCCTGGTCTGCTGGAGCATGATCTCCGAGAGCCAGACATGGTAGGGAGAAGGATCCTCCCGCCAGGGAAGGATCCTCCTTTCCCGGTCATACCAGTCAAGAAGGCGGCCTGCCATCTCCCTGGGCCTTTCTGCCCCGCCTTCCATCTCTTTTTCCCTTGCTTCCTCAGACAGCCTTTCCATCAGCTTTTCCTCCGGCTCTGGCGGACGATGACCATCTCTACGGCGATCCTGTCCGTGACAAGGCCGCTCTTATAGTCCTGGTCTGCCTGTATGCAGTCCTCCAGGGCCGCGGTCAGGACCTGCCTGCCGTAGCGGGAGGCGGTGGGCATATATCTCTTTCTTATAAAGTAGGGGCTCATGCCGGTCTTGGAAGCGATCTCCGCATCTCCCATCCGCTTGTCCATCAGCTCCCTGACCTGGAGCAGGGTGTTGAACTGCCTCTGCATGAGGGCCAGGATGGGCTGGGGGGCTGTCTGCCGCTCCAGCAGCTCCATGTAGATCTCCAGAGCCCTCTCCGGCCGTTTGGCCACGATGGCGTCGATCATCTCGAAGATCCTGTCCTGGAGATGGACGCTGCAGATGGCCCGGATATCCCTCTGGGTCACCTCACCCCTGCCGTAGCAGTAGGCGCAGAGCTTGGAGGCCTCCATCTGGATGTTGAACATGTCGCTGCCCGTCAGCTCCAGAAAGTCCGCCAGGGTCTCGGGCCGGATGTTCAATTTCTCCTTCTGAAAGAGGGAAAAGGCCCACCTGCGGATGGTCTCGTCGTCCAGATCCCCGCAGGGCAGGATAAAGCCGGCCTTTTCAATGGCCTTGTAGAGCTTCTTTCTTTTGTCCACCTGACCCTCATTGATCACAAAGTGGGTGGTCTCCGGGGCCCTGTCCAGGTAGGCGGCCAGCTGGTCTCCCCGGCTGTCTCCTCCCTTTGCGCTGCCAGACAAAATCCCTGTTCCGTCCAGAACGATGACCATGCGGTCCGCCAGAAAGGGCAGGGTCTCCGCCTGTTCGATCACGGCCGAGATATCCGTATCGGCCCCCGAAAAGACGCAGAGATTCATCTTATCCCCGTCTCCCAGAAGGGCCTTTTTCAGCCGGTCCCTGTTCTGGGACCGGAGGTAGTCCTGGTCCCCGCAGAGCAGGTAGACTTTCCGGAACTTTTCTTCCTTCAGCTCGCTGTTCAGTTGTTTCTGCAGGGCCGTAAAACCGGGCCTGTCCTTTTTTCCTTTTGCCATGTCTTTATATCCTCCGGCCGCATGTATTCAGGCCGGATGTCATTTCTCAGTGTATCGCCTTGTAAAGTACATAGATGTGGCCGTTGTCCGCCAGGTTCAGCAGCATGTAGGTCCTTTTGCCGCTGTCCCTGCAGCCCCTGACCGCTCCGGGATTCAGATAGCGGATCCCCTTCTGGACCGTATCGAAATGGCAGTGGGTATGGCCGAAGATCACGATGTCGGCCTTTCTGGAAAGGGCTTCCTTTTCCAGTTCTCCCAGCCAGGGAACGGAAAAGCGGTGGCCGTGGGTCACCATGAT
>DETN01000143.1:1745-4536 GCA_002362155.1 Lachnospiraceae bacterium UBA3287
CCGTCGCAGTTGCCGGCTACGGCATAGACCGGGACAGGAGTCATCTTCCGGACCGTTTCCGTATCCAGCTCCAGATCTCCCGCGATGATGACACCGTCGATATTCTTTTCCCTGTCCAGGATCTTCTGATACAGATCCTTCCTCCTGTGAATGTCGGAGCAGACTGCGTATCTGAGCATAAGGCTTCCTCTCTTTCCCCGTATCTGCCTTCAAGCATACCAAATCCGACAGGCCGCGTCAAAAAAATGCGGAAATGAGGCCGGTTCGGGATGAGACTACATTATTAACAAGTCAAGGCTTGAAAGATATGACAAAAGTGATATCTTTGACTGTATGAATACAGAAAATACCCCTATAAATACAAACGTAAAACATAACAGGGCAGGCCGCATCCTGCTGGCCGTCCTGCTGATCCTGATCCTACTGTTCACAGCCGCGGGGATCTTCCTTTTTGGCATCAACAAGTGGCAGGTCCAGGTCACTCTGAAGGGAGACGAGACCGTCCGTCTGGAATACCAGGAGCCCTTTGAGGATCCCGGAGCGGAGGCGGTCTTTACCGGCACCCTCTTTGATCTGCCCGCCTTCGACGACCTGATCAGCCGCTGGTGGGACGTCCTGGACACCAGGCCCGAGGTCAAAGCCACCGGCAACGTGGATACGAACGAGCTTGGTTCCTACATGGTCTCCTATGAAGCCAGCGCCTACGGCAGGACCGGAACGGCCCACCGGGTGGTCATCGTAGAGGATACGACTCCTCCCGAGATCACTCTGAAGACCAAGGAAGATTACTACACACTGCCCGGCCATCCCTATGAGGAGGAAGGGTTCGAGGCCGTGGATCTGTGCGACGGCGATCTTACGGAGTCGGTGGAGTCCAGAGAGGAAGACGGCGTCGTCTACTACACTGTTAAAGACAGGTCCGGCAACGAGGCCACTGCGGAAAGAAAGATCTTCTACGACGACCGCACCGCTCCCGTCATCGACCTTAAGGGCGGAGACGTCTCCTTCTACGTGGGCGAGTCCTGGAAGGATTCCTACAGCGCCGAGGACGACGCCGAAGGCGACGTTACGGACAAGGTCAAGGTGGAAGGCAGCGTGGATTCCTCCAAGGCCGGCACCTATACCCTGACCTATACGGTGGAAGACAACTTCGGAAACAAATCCGAGGTCAAGCGCAAGGTGACCGTCAAGGGCATCCCCGTCAACGACGAGAGCAAGGCAGGCTCCGGCAAGGTCATCTATCTGACCTTCGACGACGGTCCCGGCAAGTATACGGAAGACCTCCTGGCCACTCTGAAAAAGTACAATGTCAGAGCCACCTTCTTTGTCACCCACGGCTTCCCCGCCTACGAGGACGTGATCGGCAAGGAAGCCAAGGCAGGCCATACGGTGGCCGTCCATACCTATACCCATGATTACGCCACCGTCTATGCCAGCACCGACGCCTACTGGAACGACTTCAACAAGATGAACGACATCATCGAGAAGCAGACCGGCAAGAGGACCACCCTCTTCCGCTTCCCGGGCGGCTCCTCCAACACCATCAGCGCCAACTACAGTTCCGGCATCATGTCAAAGCTGGTAAAGCAGGCCGAGGAAAAGGGCTATTCCTACTATGACTGGAACGTATCCTCCGGCGACGCCGGCGGGACCACAAGTCCTTCGGGCGTCTACAGCAACTGCGTAGCCGGCGTATCGGGACGGGACGCTTCCGTGATCCTGTGCCACGACATCAAGTCCTATACCGTAGAAGCCATGGACGACTTCATCGAATGGGCCCTGAAGGAGGGCTACACCTTCCTTCCCCTTACGGCCTACAGTCCCAAGGCCCACCACGGAGTGAACAACTGATATCCGGAATAATCCAGAGAAAAGTAAATGAGCAGAGACCTGACAGTTTCATCTGTCGTCTCTGCTCATTTTTTGTCTTTCTGGGGGCAGGAAGAGAGCCGGGAATCAGACCATGGCATTCTTTATGGCCGCCAGCAGGTCGTCATATTCCTCAAAGGCCGGGAACTGGGGATAGTCCCTGCGGATCTGGTCCGTGGTGCGGAAAAGGAAGCCTGCCTTGCTGGCCTCGATCATGGCCAGATCGTTGAAGCTGTCTCCGCTGGCTATGGTCTCGTAGCCGATGGACTGAAGGGCCCTGACCGTGGACAGCTTGGAGTTCTGGATCCGCATCCTGAAATCCGTGATCTCTCCCTTTTCTCCCACCACCAGCTCGTTGCAGAGCAGGGTGGGCATGCCCAGCTTTTTCATAAGGGGCATACCGAACTGGGTAAAGGTATCGCTGATGATGACTACCTGGGTAATGCTTCTGAGTTCGTCCAGGAACTCTCTTGCCCCCGGCAGGGGCTCGATTTTGGCAATGGTCTCCTGGATCTCCTTAAGGCCCAGACCGTGCTCCTTTAAGATCCCGATCCTCCACCGCATCAGCTTATCGTAATCGGGCTCGTCCCTGGTGGTCCTTCGAAGTTCCGGGATGCCGGACGCCTCGGAAAATGCGATCCATATTTCGGGAACAAGCACGCCTTCCAGATCCAAACAAGTAATATACATAGATGCTCTCCTATTCCATGGAATTCATTGAATACTTATTCACTCTAACAGGAAGTGGGGAGCAAATCAACGGGCCCGGACAAAAAAAGTGCAGACGCTGCGGCGTCTGCACTGAAAACGATCGTTTTCCGGGCCTGTATTATTCCTTCTCTTCCTCTGTTACGGCAGAATCCGGAGCGTTCTTCTGGACGGAGGCGATGCCGTTCTGGCAGGCCTTCATGGTGGTATAGCC
>DETN01000143.1:4627-5112 GCA_002362155.1 Lachnospiraceae bacterium UBA3287
TCACCGGCCTTGTCCTGATAGACCTCGAACTTGGGGTGCTTTAAGACTTCGAAGCCTTCCACGGTCTGGTCTTCCACGCCGGCCGCCGGAGCGTTCTTCCTGACGCTCTCCACGCCCTTGAGGCAGGTCTCTTTTCTCTTGTAGACCTGGGAAGTGGCAATGACCTGGCCGTTGGTGGCCTTCAGGTCAAATTTAAAGCCGCCGTTCTTTGTGCTCTTAACAACATATTTACCCATACTGACACCTCCGAACTTTTAAAAATCATACCTGGGGGATCTGTGCATATGACCTTGTCTCATAAGAGCGGTTCCAGTGTGCCCTTACAAGTAAAGTATTCACTTATAATTATATAGCCGATTTAGTGGAATTCAACAAAATTATTGGTAAATTCAGGTAAAGCGACAGCAGTTTTTTGAAAATATCCCTATTGACCAGGAATGCAAAGGCCCCTGGACCTTCTGTCCCGGACGGCCGGGACAGGCAGC
>DETN01000105.1 GCA_002362155.1 Lachnospiraceae bacterium UBA3287
CCGCAGGAGGAGCCGGCCTATCGGGAAAAACGGAAATACGGTATACTGTTGTCAGAATATTATTTTGAAGACAGAGCATGCGGTGGCAGTGATGATGCATGCCTGAGACGGGAGGAATTATGGCAAAAACAGTGATCATTGGCGGCGTCGCGGGAGGCGCTACCGCAGCGGCGAGGCTTCGCCGTCTGGATGAAAAGATGGAGATCGTCGTGCTGGAAAGAGGAGATTACATTTCCTATGCCAACTGCGGTCTTCCCTATTACATCGGGGATGTGATCAAAGAGAGGGAGGCTCTTCTTCTGCAGACGCCGGAAAGAATGAAAGAGCGCTACAACATTGATGTAAGGGTAAAAAACGAAGTCACATCCATTGACCGGAAGGCAAAGACCGTGACTGTGAGAAAAGAGGACGGGAATGTCTATGAGGAAGCCTACGATGCCCTGATCATAGCGACAGGCTCGTCCCCGCTCAAGCCTCCGATCCCCGGAATCGATACGGAGGGGATTTATACCCTCTGGACAGTGAATGACACCGACAGGATCCGGGCCGTTGTGGACGAAAAGAAGCCCGAAAGGGCAGCGGTCATAGGCGGCGGCTTTATCGGCCTTGAGATGGCGGAGAACCTCCATGCCAGGGGCATTCAGACAGCCATCATCGAGGCCCAGGACCAGGTCATGGCTCCCATTGACTATGAAATGGCTCAGATTCTTCATAAGAACATAAGGGCAAACGGCGTCTCCCTTTACCTGGGCGACGGCGTAAAGAGCTTTGAGAAAAAGGAAGATGCCGTTATCATCCGCCTGGCAGGCGGAGGAGAGGTGGAAGCGGACCTCGTCATTCTTTCCATCGGTGTCCGTCCCAACAGCGCCCTGGCCAGAGAGGCAGGCCTTGCCTGCAATGAAAGGGGCGGCATCATCGTGGACGATTCCATGCAGACGGAGGATCCGGATATCTGGGCCGTGGGAGACGTCACACAGATCGAGCGCTTCGGCACCGGGGAAAAGGGTATGATTCCTCTGGCGGGACCCGCCAACAAGCAGGGCCGCATCGCGGCCGGCAATATCGCCGCCAGGTATAATCCGGAGCTGGCAGACCAGGCCGGCACTTACAAAGGGACCCAGGGAACCTCCGTGGCCCAGGTATTTGACAATGAAGCGGCGGCCACCGGCACCAACGAAAAGACTTTGATCCGGGAGGGAAAGGTCAAAGGGAAGGACTATCTGACCCAGGTCATCGTTCAGAAATCCCACGCCGGCTATTATCCCGGGGCGACAGACCTCTATATAAAGCTGATCTATACCCCCGGCGGGACCATCCTGGGTGCCCAGGCTGTGGGACCCGAAGGAGCCGACAAGAGGATCGACACCATTTCCGTGGCGGCCCGTCTGGGAGCCGGAGCCACGGACCTGACGGATCTGGAAATGGCCTACGCTCCGCCCTATTCTTCCGCCAAGGATCCCGTCAATATGTCGGGCTATGTGGCCGAGAACGTACTGAAAGGCATTATGAAGCTGCGGACGCCCGCAGAGACAAAGGCTCTTATGGAGGAAGGAAAGCTGCAGGTCCTGGATATCCGCGAGGATCTGGAGGTCTCCATGTGGCATCTGGAAGGATCCGTGCATATCCCCATGGGACAGCTCAGAAGCAGGATCGGAGAACTCTCCGGCCTGAAGGAGAGCGGAAAAGAGATCGCCGTTCTCTGCGGCGGCGGCGTCAGGGCCTGGAACTCTGCCAGGGTCCTTTCCGCCAATGGTTTTGAGAATGTATCCGTCATTGAAGGCGGCGCAGGCTTCTACCGCATCGTCACGGAAGAACAGTCAAATCCGGAGTGGGAGAAGCCGGAAAAGAAGGAAGCTGCAAAGACTGAACAGGATGGCGGGGCGGATCTGATCCGGGTGGACTGCTGCGGCATGCAGTGCCCTGGCCCCATCATGAAGGTATCTTCGCTTCTTAAAGATATGAAGGAGGGGGAGACCCTTCAGGTCTCGGCTACGGATATGGGATTTGCCTCCGACGTGGAGAGCTGGTGTTCCAGGACCGGCAATACCTTTATTTCCTCCGATAAGAAGGGGACCACCTATGTGGTGACTCTGAAAAAGGGAACCGAAGAGAGCCGGGAAGGAGATCGGGAGAAGGAAGAGAGCGGCTGCAAAGGCGCCCCTGCCATGACCGATATCCCCCACGGTAAGACCATGGTGATTTTTGACGGGGACTTCGACAAGGCCCTGGCCTCCTTTATCATCGCCAACGGGGCCGCGGCCATGGGACGGCCCGTGACCATGTTCTTTACCTTCTGGGGCCTCAATATCCTCAGAAAACACAATAAGGTAAAGGTGAAAAAGACCGCTGTGGAGAAGATGTTCGGAGCCATGATGCCCAGAGGCACGGCAAAGCTGGCCCTTTCCAAGATGAACATGCTGGGCATGGGCACCAGGATGATGAAGATGATCATGAAAAAGAAGAATGTCCTGACCCTGGACGAGCTTATAAAGAGCGCTATGGAAAATGGCGTCAGGATCGTGGCCTGCACCATGTCCATGGACGTCATGGGAATCAAGAAGGAAGAACTGATCGACGGTATTGAATACGCCGGCGTGGCTTCCTATCTGGGAGACGCAGAGATGGCGGATGTGAACCTCTTCATCTGACCGGGCCGGAAATGCATAAAAAGAAAGTCATACACAGATCTGAAAGGAAAAGACGGTTCCTGTTTCATGCAGGCAGATTTGTAAAAAGATGCAGTATATGGGAAAGAAAATAAGGTATACTGATGTCAGGCAGCTTAATGGAAGCAGCGCAGGCGGGGACAGTGATATTTCATGCCGGTAAGCGGGATGAAATATACCGGGGACAGAGATCATCGGGGATGCCCCGGGAGGCGCTGCGGCATTAGAAAGGAGAAACGAATGGACTTGAAAGGAATACTGCTCTGGGGCGGATTGGCCATCATTTGCGGCGCGATCTGGTTTTTCTCACGGAAGATAAAAAAAGAAATCGAAGAAAACGGGATCCTGGTCCCGGGAGTCATATCCCGCATTGTGGAATCCGCAGACCCGGAGGATCCTGACGAAGACTGTTACGTCAGGTATCAGACCCGGGAGGGAGAGGAGATCGAAGGACTTCTGTCCAACCCGGCTGCGGGTCTGGAGGTCGGTCAGAAGGTCTGGATCAAATACCATCCGAAACTGAAACAGAACTGCAGACTGGCGAATTAACCGGTATGGAAACAGAAGGAAATGCATAGAGACCGGATGCATTCAGAAGGAAGAGTAAAGGAGTCATACTTATGGCAGACTGGCTGGGAAAGGATACGGGAAAGCTGGGCTTCGGCATGATGCGGCTTCCTAAAAAGGCAGTGTTTACGGACGTGGAAGAGACCAAGAGTATGGTGGACCTCTTCCTGGATGCGGGCTTTACCTATTTTGATACAGCCCATGTTTATCAGGGGTCTGAGGATACCATGCGCAAGGCTCTGGTAATGAGGCATCCCCGGGACAGCTATACCATCGCCACAAAGCTCTACGCTCCCTCCGCATCCTCGGAGAAACAGGCCAGAAAGCAGTTCGAAACGTCTCTTTCCCGTCTGGGAACGGACTATGTCGATTATTATCTGCTGCATAGTCTTATGGGGAGCAATTTCAGAAAGTATGACCAGTTCCGCCTCTGGGATTATGTAAAGGGGCTGAAAGAGGATGGAAAGATCCGCCATATCGGTTTTTCCTTCCATGACGGGCCGGAACTTCTGGAAAAGCTTCTGATCGCCCATCCGGAAGTGGAGTTCGTGCAGCTGCAGATCAACTATGCGGACTGGGAGAATCCCTCCGTTACTTCCCGCAGAAACTATGAAGTGGCAAGGAAATACGGAAAGGCCATCACGGTCATGGAACCCGTAAAGGGCGGGGCTCTGGCGGATCCGCCGGCAGAGGTCAAAAAACTCTTTAAGGAATATCATCCGGATCTGTCCTGCGCTTCCTGGGCCATCCGCTTTGCGGCTTCTCTGGAAGGGATCCTTACCGTATTGTCCGGCATGTCAAATATGGCCCAGATGCGGGACAACCTGTCCTATATGAAGGACTTTCAGCCCCTTGACGCCGGGGAGCAGAGCATTATTCAGGAGGCCCAGAGGATCATGCAGCATTCTTCCACGATTCCCTGTACGGC
>DETN01000205.1 GCA_002362155.1 Lachnospiraceae bacterium UBA3287
TCTTCGTGGGCATCGTGGTGGGCGGATTTCTCTTCTCCGGCGGCAGCTTCGTGGGCGCCATGAACCACATCTTCCTGGAAGATATCGTTCTTGTCCCCGGGGAGCCTCCTCTGCAGTTCGGCATGATCAATGTCATCGCGGATACCTATAACGTGGGCATCCTGATCTTCCTGGTCTTTCTGGGCATCATTGTCCAGCTCATGAACCGGGCGGGCGGCTCCGCGGCCTTCGGCGAGTGGGCCTCCAAAAGGATCAAAACCCGCGTGGGCGCACAGCTTGCCACCATGGTCCTGGGCATCCTGATCTTTATCGACGACTATTTCAACTGCCTGACCGTAGGCTCCGTCATGCGGCCCGTCACCGACAGGCACAACGTATCCAGAGCCAAGCTGGCCTACCTGATCGACGCCACAGCGGCTCCGGTCTGCATCATCGCCCCCATCTCTTCCTGGGCGGCCGCCGTTTCCGGCTTCGCTCCCGAAGGGACCAACGGACTGCTTCTTTTTATTAAGGCCATTCCCTACAACTACTACGCCATTCTGACCTTCGTCATGATCATCAGCGTGATCCTTCTTAAGATCGACTACGGCCCCATGGCCCGCCATGAGATGAACGCCATTAAGAACAACGACCTCTTTACCGTTCCCTCTCCCGGCTATGAGGAGGAAAAGGGCGGTGAAAAGAACGGCAAGGTCATCGACCTGGTCCTGCCCATCGTCTGCCTGGTCATCTGCTGCGTCATCGGCATGATCTACACCGGCGGCTTCTTCGAGGGCGAGAGCTTCATCGATGCCTTCGCCAACTGCGACGCTTCCTTCGGTCTGGTGCTGGGCTCCTTCATGGGCCTTGCCATCACCCTGTTCTGGCTGATCGTACGCGGGACCCTGAAGTTCAAGGCCTGCATGGAATGCCTGTCCGAGGGCTTTAAGGCCATGGTCCCCGCCATCATGATCCTGGTCCTGGCATGGACGCTGAAGAACATGACCGATTCCCTGGGGGCCGCCGAATACGTGGCAGGCGTCGTGGCAAAGAGCGCAGGCGCTTTCCAGAAGCTTCTGCCCGCCATCATCTTCGTGATCGCATGCTTCTTATCCTTCGCAACGGGAACCTCCTGGGGCACCTTCGGCATCCTGATCCCCATTACCTTAAGCGTATTCCCTCTGGAGACGGCCGGAACCATCTCCGTGATCTGCGTATCCGCCTGTATGGCCGGCGCTGTCTGCGGCGACCACTGCTCGCCCATTTCCGATACCACCATCATGTCTTCGGCCGGCGCCCAGTGCAACCACATCGCCCACGTATCCACCCAGATGCCCTACGCCCTGACGGCGGCGGCCATCTCCTTCCTTGTCTACGTGGCGGCAGGCTTTATCCAGAACGCCGTCATCTGCCTGATCATGGGCATTGCCCTGACGGTGGTCATCATGTTCCTGCTGCACTTTGTCACAAGAAGCGGCATCGAATCGGAGGCCTGAGGGGAATCTTAAGGAAAAGATACCTTAATAAGACATGGGAATCCTGCAGGCGTATCCCGCAGGATCGTGCAGGCTCCTTCCGGCCCGTACCGGCCGGAAGGAGCCTTTTTATATTTCCGCCGGTATCTGCGCCGGAATTTCCGCATTCCCTGGGCCGAAAGCCCTGCCCTTCATCCGTTGAATTATGGGGGCGGGAATGCTACACTGAAGACCACACGGGCGCATCCCCGTCCCTTATGCGGGACCGGGGGAGAAGCTTATAACAGAATGAATCATCATACCGGGAGGAATCCGTCATGCAGGATCAGAAAAAATCCGGAACGGCACTGAAGCTTATCATCACTGTCCTTGTCTATGTCCTTGCGGCTGTAGCGGGCTATTTTTTAACGGCGGAGGATCCCTTCGCCCTGCCCCTTCTTCCCGCCGGGGAGGAGGAAAACGTCCCTGCCGGGGATGGCCTCGAAGCGGAAGAGAGCGCCGGGGAGGAAAAGTCTCCCGCCGGGGAAGAGGAAGAGCAGGCGGAGGCCGGTAAGGAAAAGGGAAAGAAGACGAAGAAAGAGACCGGGAAGGAGCGCAGGGATGCGGAAAGGAAAAAGGGAGAGGAGCTTATGGCCCTTGCCGAAGAGAGTCCCTGGAAGGCCTTCGAAAGCATCGACTACTGCATGATCGGCGACTCCAGGGTCAGCGGCTTTTCCATCTACGGCTTCCTGGACCAGACCAGGGTCTTTGCCGAGGACGGGGCGGTCATCACCATGATGCGGGACTACTATACCAGCTTCGAGGCCCTCTCTCCGGAAAGAGTCTTTATTTCCTTCGGCATCAACGACATGCTCACGGGGATCTGGAACGGCCCCCAGGTCTATGCGGACGCGGTCCTTAAAGAGACAAACGCCCTGAAGGAGCATGCTCCGGACGCCGTCTACTACATCAATTCCATTCTTCCTGCCCTGCCCCCCGCCCTCTATGACAAGGAGGTCTGGCAGCAGGTGCCCGAATACAACGAGGCCCTCAGGGACATGTGCCGGGAGAACGGCTTCATCTATGTGGACAACGGCCCTCTGGTGGAAGAGCACGGTAATCTCTATGCCGGGGACGGGATCCACGTGGGGCCGGATTTCTACAGCTTCTGGGGAAAAAACATGCTCTCCTTCTACGCGGGAGAGCAGGAGGCCTGAATTTTAAGGAGGAAGGGATATGCTGACATATCATTTCCGGAATAAAAAGGAAGGGAGCCTTTATGACCAGCTCTACGCCTTCTTGAAGGAGGATATCCTGTCGGGGCGTCTGGAGGCGGACTACAGGCTCCCTTCCCGCAGAGCCTTCGCCAGGAATCTGGGCATCAGCATCGTCACGGTGGAGACTGCCTATGAAAAGCTGGAGGCGGAAGGATATATCTATTCGCTGCCCAGGAAGGGATTTTATGTATCGAGGATCGACAGGAGCTTCGTGGGCGCCGGAGAGGGCGCCGGGGAGGACCCGCCGGTCCCTTTTTCGGATCTGGACAGGAAGGAAGACGACAGGATCGTCTACGACTTTGCCTCCAGCTCCACTCTGCCGGAGCTCTTTCCCTTCACGGCCTGGGCCAGGATCATGCGCAGCGTCATATCGGACCAGAGCCGGGAGCTGGTGGAAAGAGCTCCCGGGGGCGGGATCCGGAGCCTTCGGGAGGCCATCGCGGCCCACCTTCTGGAATTCAGGGGCATGCAGGCCTCTCCCGGCCAGATCATCGTGGGCGCGGGTACCGAATATCTCTACGGCCTGATCCTGCAGCTTCTTGGCAGGGACCGCCTCTACGCCGTGGAGGACCCAGGCTATTCCAAGATCGCCAGGATCTACAGGGCCGGCGGGACCGGGGTCTGCCATCTTCCCGTGGACAGGGAGGGGATCTCCGTGAAGGCCCTGGAAGAGAGGGGGGCGGATATCGTCCATATCTCCCCTGCCCATCATTTCCCCACCGGCACCGTCATGCCCGTCAGCCGCAGATACGAGCTGCTGGGCTGGGCCTGCGCCCGGGAGGGCCGCTATATCATAGAAGACGATTACGATTCGGAGCTGCGCATGGACGGGCGGCCCGTGCCCACGCTCAGGAGCATGGACCCGGCCGACAGGGTGATCTATGTCAACACCTTCTCCAAGACCCTGGCTTCCACCATCCGTATCTCCTACATGGTCCTGCCGGTGAAGCTGGCAGAACGCTTCTACCGGGAACTGGGCTTCTATTCCTGCACCGTATCCAGCTTCCAGCAGTATACCCTGGCCCGCTTCATCTCTTCCGGGGGCTTTGGCAGCCATATCAACCGGATGCGGCGCTATTACAGGAAGGTGAGGGATGCGCTTCTTCATGAGATCCAGGCCTCCCCCGCCTTTTCGGGCTGCAGGATCACGGAGGAGGAAGCCGGCCTCCACTTTCTTCTGGAAACAGGCACCTCCCTTTCCGACAGGGAGCTGAAGGAGAGGGCCCTGGACTTCGGGATCCGGATCACCTGCCTTTCCGACTATTTTCTGGATCCCTCGGACGCCCCCGGCGGGATCCTTCTTGTCAGCTATTCGGGCATCCGCCCCGAAGAGATCCCCGGCGCAGTGGGGGCCCTGGGGCAGGTCCTTTCCCTGCAGTGACAGGTTTTTTAGGTTGCGCGGTGACCTTTTTCTGTATTATGATGTTATACAGCCCGTGTTATCTTTAAACTTGACAGGGAAAATTGGAGTATAAAGGAGTGCAGCATGGCACGCAGAAAATCCGTCAGGACACTTGGCATCATAGGCGTCTGCATCGCGGCGGCCGCCATTCTGGCCATAGTCATACATATATTGAATCAGAGACCTTCCGCCGAGGATGCCGGTGAGGATAAAGCCCAGGCCATAGACTTCGAGCATCTGGTGGTGGACGCCTATTTCGAAAACCTGTCCTTCAGGAAGGACGGACACGAATTCACCTACAGCTACAGGATCCCCAAGATCAATGTGACGGGGAACGAAGCGGCCAGGATGAGCTACGCCATCGACGACGATCTGAAGCACTATCTGATGGATGCGGAGTCCCTCTCCGAATCCGGAGCAGACAATACGGGCCAGCCCGACTGCAGCTCCATCAACTACGAATGGTACCTGCAGGACCAGACCCTGCTTACCCTGATCACCTCCAGGACCATGCACGGAGAGAAGGAAGACAGAGACCACTACAAGGTCTACAGCTACCGGCTGGACAGCGCCAGAGAGGCCAGCTCCGCCACGGTGATCAGCAGCAGAGGCTACAGCTACAAAGAGTATTCCGAAAAGGTCAAGGAGGCCCTCATGAGCGCCTATCTGGACAGGTTCGGAAAGAAGATCGAAAAGATCATCGCCAGAAAGGACGCTGTCAAAGCCATGGCCTATACGATCTCCGACAAGAACGTGGCGGCGGCCAGCCCCTTCTATGACAGTCAGGGCAGCTTCTGCATCGTGGGAAATCTGATCCGTTCCGACGGCAGCAGGACAGGAGACTGCCGGATCAACCTGGAGAGCTTCAAATCCAACAAACTGATCGACGAGTTCAGGGAAGAAGTGGACAAGTCCGCGGCCTCCCTGAACAAGGAATTTGCCGACGAACTGGCCCATCTTGAGGCAGAGGTGGGCAACCAGAAGGTGACGCAGGAGGAAGCTGCGGAGACGGAAAATGCCCAGCAGGCCCCCGAACCCAAGGTCCAGACGCCCGAAGAGCCCGTTCAGGAAGAGCAGGCCCAGCAGGTCCAGACTCCGGAGCCTCAGGCCCAGCAGGAGCAGCAGCCGGCGCAGACCCAGACGCCTCCCGCCCAGGAGACGCCTGTCCAGGAGACGCCTGTCCAGACGCCCCAGGAAGAGCCTCAGCAGCAGGAGATCCCTGCGGAAGACAAGCCCATCAGCCTTTCCGCCAACGACGCTCTGATCGCGGCGGAGTATGCCTGGAACCATTTCCCCGGCGACAGGGCAGAACAGGAAGGCTTCTACTATGAGACCTATATCTACATCCAGCCTACGGAAGACAATCCCTTCTATACCGTCATGCTCTGCGTGACCAACTATAACGGAAGCACCACCATCGTTTCCCAGGCCGAGGTAGACGCCAGGACGGGCGAAGTAGAGACAAAAGATTATTAAGGATATACATCCCGGAAGTCCCGGGGCGCCCGCCGGAGTGGAAGCACCAGGCAGGGCCCCGGGACTTTTTATGTCCTTCTGCGGCTGATTAACAAGGATGGAGAAGCAAAAGGCGGCGGGACGCATACAATGGGGGTGAAGCGAAAAAAGCGTATGAAAGAAATTTTTACGGAGGATTTATGTCCGATCATATGAATAAAGAAAATTTTTTCCTGGACGAAGACGATCTCCGGGATTACGAGGAATATAAAAAAAGCCACGGCGGCCCAGGGCCCCGGGAGGGGTCCGGGGAAAGGCTTCCCTATATAGAGGACCGGGACGATGATCCGGCCTGGAGCCGCCCCGCAGGGAGAGATGCCGGGCAGGAAAAAGCCCCCGGAGGAGAAAGAAGGTCTGCCGGTCAAAGCGGCCCCGATGTCATGGAGATCCCTTCCGGCGGGAAGAGAGCATCCGGAGGAAGGAGCGTCAGGAGGAGCACCGCAAAAAGAAGAAGGAGAAAGCGCCCTCATCCCGTGAGGAACTTCTTCCTGGTCCTGATCCTGGTCCTGGCCCTGGGCATCGGAGCCATGGCGGCCATGTTCCTGCCCTCGGGAAAGACCATTTCCCCTTCCTTCAACAGCGGCGCCGGGGAGTCCATGAGCCAGAAGGCCTGGACCACCATTGCTCTTTTCGGCGTGGATTCCAGGGAACAGAACCTGGGAGAGGGCAACAACCGCAGCGACGCCATCCTGATCTGCGCAGTCCATAAGCTGACGGGAAAGATCAGGCTGGTCTCCCTTTACAGAGATACCTTTCTGGACGTGGGAGGCGGGACCTATACCAAGGCCAACGCCGCCTATGCCTACGGGGGACCCGGGCAGGCCGTGACCATGCTCAATACCAACCTGGACCTCCATATCCGGGACTATGTGACGGTGGGCTTTGAAGGCCTGGCCGACACCATCGACGCCCTGGGCGGGGTGGACCTGGACCTGGACAGCGAGGAGGCAGGCTATCTGAACCAGTACGTGGAAGACATGCATGCCGAGATCGGAACGCCGGATGACAAGGTGGAGGTCGCGGACGGCAGGCAGCACGTGACGGGGATCCAGGCGGTGGCCTACTGCCGGATCCGCTATACCGCAGGCGACGACTACAGAAGAACGGAAAGACAGAGAGAGGTCATGAAGGCTGTCCTTGCACAGGCAAGGAAGTCCTCTCCGGTCCGCCTTTTAAAGGCGGCGAAGACCTTCTCGGAGGGCATTTCCACTTCGCTGTCAAAGCCGGAGATGACAGCCCTTCTTCTGAAGGCGCCTCTTTATTCTCTGGACGAGACCTCGGGCCTTCCGGCCAAAGAGCTTCGGACGGCGGATATGATCCAGGGCCAGTCCTGCGTCATTCCCCTGACCCTGGCGGAAAACGCCAGATGGCTCCACGAGCATCTCTACGATGAGGAGGGCTACACTGTATCCCCCGCCCTGCAGGAGAGAAGCGACTACATACAGTCTGTCTATTAAAAGGAGACAGGATCCGGTCCGGCCGGATCCTGTTTTTATGTGCGGAGAATGCTTCAGGCCCCGGAAGCACTCTGTTTTTTTTTCAGGGTCCTTTTCTGCCGGCGGAGGGTGTGCTATGATGATTGCATCCACCATCCTGAAAGAAGGAGATCGAAAACATGAATACAGCACAGTTCTACGAACAGACGGGGAGCAACTATCCTGAAGCCAGAAGCAGAATGGTCGACGATAAAAGGATCTTCAGATTCGTAAAGATGTTCGGTAACGATACCGCCTTTGACCGCCTTACGGCCGCCATGGATGCGGGCGATACGGGGGAGGCCTTCCGGGCGGTCCACGATCTGAAGGGTGTGAGTCTGACTCTGTCCCTGACCAGCCTGGCCGAGAATGCCTCCGCGGTGACAGAGGCCCTCCGGGCGGAAGATATGGAACTGGCCAGGACCCTCTATCCCTCCCTGAAGGAATGCTATACCAGGGTCATTTCCCTGATCGGAGAACTGGAGGCATAGGAAAGGGCGGAAAAAGCCGGGAAAAAGGCAGGTAAAAAGCCCCCGGACCGGTACAGAAAGAAAAAAGATGGCATTGACGTTTCGGTTTCAGTTGATATAATATCTCTTAAATATGGGGCCCGGAATAATTATGCATTTACCGTTCCCCGAAAGTTCAGTTTTTATATGAGAGAGGAGATAAAAATGAAGAACTTTATTAACGAATTCAAGGCATTCATCTCACGCGGCAATGTTATGGACATGGCAGTCGGTATCATCATCGGCGGTGCGTTCACGGCGATCGTGACATCCCTGGTCGAGGATATCATCACTCCCATCATCGGCATGATCGGCGGCTTCGATTTCAGCAGCTTTGTCGTGACTGTCAACAACTCCAAAATCGCAGTCGGCAACTTCATCAATGCCGTCATCAACTTCCTGCTGATCGCTTTCGTTCTGTTCAGCATCATCAAGGCCATGAACAAGGCTGCAGCAGTGGTCAAGAAGCCCGAAGAGCCCGCAGCTCCCACCACCAAGATCTGCCCTTACTGCAAGAGCGAGATCAACATCGAAGCTACAAAGTGCCCCTGCTGCACATCCGATCTTTGATCCGGACAGAAGCTGGTAAAGGAAATCATCAGAGACCTGCAGACAGACTGACTGCCTGCAGGTCTTTTTATATGAAACGCCGGGGGAACCGGTTGAAAGGCTGAAAAGCAAAGGAAGGGGATTATGGCGGAATCGATCCTGTACGGGCAGATCCGGGAATATCTGGACAGGGGCCTTTTGCCCATGCATATGCCGGGACATAAAAGAAACAGGAAGAGCGCAGCGGGCCTTCCCTATGAATGGGACCTGACGGAGGTGGAGGGAACGGACGACCTGCACCATCCGGAGGGGATCCTCAGGGAGGCCATGGACAGGGCGGCGGCCCTCTTCGGGGCCAGGGAGACTTTTTTCCTGGTGAACGGGTCCACCTGCGGCATTCTTTCCGCCGTGGGCGCCTGCCTTCCTCCGGGAGGGACCATCCTGGCGGCCGGCGGCTGCCACCGGTCCGTTTTCCACGCCATAGAGCTGGGGGGCCTCCTGGTCCGCTTCCCGGAGAGCCCCTTCGTGGAGGATTTCGGGATCTGCGGCAGCATTCCCCCTTCCCGGGTGGAGGAGATGCTGGAAAAATATCCGGACATCGGGGCAGTGATCCTGACAAGTCCCACCTATGAGGGAGTGGTCTCCGATATCCGGTCCATCGCGGAGATCTGCCGCGGCAGGGGCGTTCCTCTGATCGTGGACGAGGCCCACGGGGCCCATCTGGGCCTTTCAAAGGGATGCGGTTTTCCGGAGAGCGCTGTCCGCCTGGGGGCGGACCTGGTGGTCCAGAGTCCCCACAAGACTCTGGGCAGCCTGACCCAGACGGCCCTTCTCCATATCTGCTCGGACAGGGTACCTGCAGACAGGATCCGCCGGCAGCTGGATATCTACGAGACCTCCTCCCCCTCCTACCCCCTTATGGTATCTCTGGACGAGTGCGTCTGCACCTTTCTTAAGGAAGGAAAGGAGATCTTCGGGGACTGGGCAGGGCGCCTTTCGGAATTTGAAAAGGAGACCGCGGATCTTAAAAGGATCCGGATCCTGACGGGAAAAGAGGAAGGGATCTATGCCTTTGACAAAAGCAAGATCCTCATGGATTTCCGGAACCTGGGCCTTACGGGGCAGGAAGCTGCGGACCGGCTCAGAAGAGACTTCGGCATCGAGACGGAGATGAGCCAGGGAACCTGCGTCCTTGCCATGACGGGAGCCTTCGACAGGGAGGACGCCCTGAAGAGACTTGCCCGTGCCCTTCTGGAGATGGACGATATGGAGGGGACGCCCCTTCCGCGAAAGGCCTCTTCTGCGGCCTGGGCCTTTCATGACAGGGAGGCCGTCCGGATCAGCGGGGCCCTCTGGAAGAAGACCTGCACCGCGGCCTGGGAGTCGGCTGCGGGCAGGATCAGCGCGGAATATGTCTACTGCTATCCGCCGGGCATTCCCCTGCTCCTTCCGGGAGAAAGGATCAGCCGGGAAAGGGCAGAGCAGATCAGGGACCTGAAGGAGAAGGGCGTCCTGATCCGGCAAAGCGGCGGCCTCCGGGGAGGAGAGGGCGTCCTTGTCCTCCTGGAATGAGCTTTCTGCCGGGAAGGGCTGCGGCAGAGACGCAAGGCAGCCCGGCCAAAGGGTCAGCTGCGGCTTGACAAAAGAGCTTTGGCCTATGTATTATAATCAGAGAATCGTTGGGGATGTGAGTATGCCCTTAAACCAATCTGAAAGAAAGAAGGATATAACAATGAAGCACATTCAGACTTTAAACACACGTGATATGGCCAAGAGTGCTGTCAACGGCGGCTGCGGCGAGTGCCAGACTTCCTGCCAGAGCGCATGCAAGACCAGCTGCGGTATTGCAAATCAGCCCTGCGAGAACAAGGACGCTGAATAAGGCATATCAAATAGGATGAGTTTCAAGGCTGCCGGAGTGCCATGTGCTCCGGCAGCCTTATGCGTTTACGCAAATAAAAAATGAACAAGGGAGATAACCTTTTACTATGATACATCAGTACAAGCTGAACGGTTACAACATGGTCCTGGACGTCTACAGCGGCAGCATCCATGTGACGGACGACGCTTCCTACGACATGATCGCCTTTCTGGACGGGGGGATGAGTGAAGAGGAAGCGTCCGCAAAGCTTCTGGAGACCTACGCCGGCCGGGGGCTGACAGAGCAGGACGCTGCGGATATCCTGGACGATATCCGTGAACTGAAGGAAAACGGCAGCCTTTTTACGGAGGATACCTTCCGGGACAAGGCCTTTGACTTAAAGAAAAGAAATCCCGTGGTCAAGGCCCTCTGCCTGCTGGTGGCCCATACCTGCAACCTGAACTGCGAATACTGCTTTGCCTCCCAGGGAAAATTCAAGGGCCAGCACGGCCTCATGACCTTCGAGACGGGCAAACGGGCCCTGGACTATCTGGTGGAGAATTCGGGCTTCCGCAGGAACCTGGAGGTGGACTTCTTCGGAGGCGAGCCCCTTCTCAACTTCGACGTCTGCAGGCAGCTGGTTGCCTACGCCAGGTCCATCGAGAAGGAAAAGAAAAAGAACTTCCGCTTTACCCTGACCACCAACGGGGTGGGCATTACCGACGAGGTCATCGAGTGGGCCAATAAGGAGTGCTACAACGTGGTCCTTTCCCTGGACGGAAGAAAGGAAGTCAACGACCGCTTCCGGGTGGACATGGCAGGAAAGGGAAGCTACGACAGGATCGTTCCCAAGTTCCAGAAGTTCGTGGAGGCCAGAAAAGGCCGGGGCTACTACATGCGGGGCACCTTTACCCACTTCAACACGGACTTTACGAAGGATATCTTCCATATGGCGGACGATCTGGGCTTTACCGAGCTGTCCATGGAGCCGGTGGTCACATCTCCGGACAGTCCCTCAGCCCTTACGGCGGAGGACATGCCGGTCCTCATGGACCAGTACGAGATCCTGGCCAAAGACATGCTCCGCAGGGAGAGGGAAGGAAAGCCCATCACCTTCTACCACTACATGATCGATCTGGAGCACGGCCCCTGCATCTACAAGAGGATCTCCGGCTGCGGCGCCGGTACGGAATATATGGCCGTGACGGCCTGGGGCGACCTCTATCCCTGCCACCAGTTCGTCAACAATCCGGAATATAAGCTGGGCAATATCTGGGAAGGGGTCACCAGGACAGACCTGCGGGACGAATTCAAGCTCTGCAACGTCTACGCCAGAAAGGACTGCGACGACTGCTGGGCCAGGCTCTACTGCTCGGGCGGCTGCGCGGCCAACTCCTACCATGCGGCGGGAGACATCCACGGCACCTATAGGTACGGCTGCGATATCTTCCGGAAGCGGATCGAATGCGCCCTGATGATGAAGGCGGCGGAAAGCCGGATGCAGCAGGAAAGGGAGACGGTCACAGCTCAGGATAGGGATTCCTGATGTTGCTGATGCCTGCCAGGAAATTCAGGCTGACGTCATAGAACCTGGCCAGGAGGACCATGTTTTCGATGGAGAGACGGCGCTGGCCTGTTTCGTAATCCGAATAGGTGCGGGGAGCCACGCCCAGAACGGAAGCCACCTTCTGCTGGGTCAGATGATTTTCCATCCTGAGCTTTTTTAAACGTTCATTGTAGGAGACGGTCATGGTGAGAGATCCTTTCTGAAATGAATAAGAAATGAGAAGAGACTGCCGGGAAACAGAAGGAGCTTTCTGTTTTCCGGCTTTTTTTGTCCGGACAGAAGGTCCGGAGAGAGATTTTCACAAGGTCATTGTAGCACAGAAAAGGCATTGCGGGAGCAGTGAAATGAACACGTGACCATCTTCTTTTCCGGAGCCCCTTATGGTACACTGGCCTTACATCCCGCCCCGGGCAGGCTGCGGGAGGGATCCGGGGCCGCAGAAGAGCGGCAGAAAGGAAAGCCATGACATACAACGAAGCATATCTGAAACTTGAACAGGCCGGGCAGACCCATCTGCTGGCCTTTTACGAGACTCTGACGGAGGAGGAAAAAAAGAACCTTCTTTCGCAGATCGAAAAAACGGACCTGTCCGTGACCCGTTATATAGGAAGAAAGGACCAGCTGCAGAAGTGGACCGCCATCGCCCCTCTGCCGGCCCTGGAGATCCCCGCCATAGAAGCGGAGAGGGAGCGCTTTACACAGGCCGGACTTAAGGCCATCCGCAGGGGAGAAGTGGCGGCGGTCCTTCTGGCGGGCGGCATGGGCACCAGGCTGGGGTCCGACGCTCCCAAGTGCATGTATGACATAGGTCTGACAAAGCCCGTCTACATCATGCAGAGGCTGATCGAGAACCTGAAGGAGGTGACGGACTTAGCGGGAGTGCAGATCCCCTTCCTTGTCATGACCAGCGACAGGAACCATGAGCAGACGGTGTCCTTTATGGAAGAGCACGGGTTTTTCGGCTATCCGAAGGAAAAGGTGGTCTTTTTCCGCCAGGACATGGCGCCCGCGGCGGACTATGAGGGAAAGATCCTCCTGGAGAGCCCTTCCTCCCTGGCCCTTTCTCCCAACGGCAACGGAGGCTGGTTTGAATCCATGGACAGGGCCGGGATCCTGGCGTCCCTTAAGGACCAGGGGGTGAAATGGCTCAATGTCTTCGGCGTGGACAACGTACTGCAGAGGATCGCGGATCCCTGCTTTATCGGGGCCGTGATCAGCCGCGGCTGCGAATCCGGAGCCAAGGCCGTCCGCAAGGCCCACCGGGACGAGAAGGTAGGGGCTCTGTGCCTGGAGGACGGACATCCCGCCATCATCGAATATTATGAAATGTCCGACGAGCTTCTGGACGCCGTGGACGAAAAGGGAGATCCCCTCTACAACTTCGGCGTGATCCTCAACTACCTTTTCCGAATCGACGCCCTGGAAAGGACCCTGGGAGAGGACTTCCCCACCCACGTGGTGGAAAAGAAGATCGCCTGTATAGATAAGGAAGGAAGAAGCGTCAGCCCGGATGCCCCCAACGGCTATAAATTCGAGAAACTGATGATCGACCAGATCCGGTCCCTGAATTCCTGCCTTCCCTATGAGGTGGACCGCAGGAAGGAGTTCGCTCCCATCAAGAACAGGACCGGCGTGGATTCCGTGGAAAGCGCCAGGGCCCTCTGCCTGGAGAACGGGATCGCCCTGTAAAGGAGGAAGAGAGATATGTTCCGCATGTGGGTAAGACAGTGGAAGGACAATCATATGATCCGGGATACGGTGATCGAAGACGGCTCTCAGGATACCAGGACCCACAAGGTCTTCCGGGCCCTGGAAAAGGCCTGTTCCGAATTCGACCTGGCCGTTCCCGTATGGCTGGATCTGACCATCCGGGATTTCAAAAGAAGCTCCAGGGCCAGATTTACGAAGGACGCCTTCGTGGAGGAGATCGACTTCGACTATCTGGAGATCTGGATCATAGAGGAGGATACGGACCGGTAAAGTTCACACATTTCCATTTTTTCATCACAGTTTGAACACATTTAGCGCCTATACTTTTAATCAGTGCAGGAGAGAAAGGCAGATGCACAGACTCCCGCACAC
This sequence comes from Lachnospiraceae bacterium UBA3287, assembly GCA_002362155.1. GTDB lineage: Bacteria > Bacillota > Clostridia > Lachnospirales > Lachnospiraceae > CAG-791. The sequence goes on from DETN01000205.1 coordinate 13,671, forward strand.
TGAAATGGAATTTAGAGAAAGGCGGTAAAAGGCTATGGATGAAAATATGAATGAGAATCTGAACGGAAATCTGAATGAAGATATGAACGGAAATCCGAACGAAGACATACATGCAGGCGCAGGCGAACCCGAAAACCTGCAGGATCCCCTTGCCGGAGGGGACAAGACGGCCGGCCCGGAGGGCTTCCAGTACTCCGACAGCGGCAACAGATTTTATCAGGACGACGCCTATTATCATACGGAAGGCTCCAGCTATACCGGAAGCGGAGAAGAGCCGAAAGCTTCCGCATCGGCACAGACTGGCGGCTCCTACAGGAGCGATGACAGCCGTTATTATCAGGCAGGCTCCGAGGGGACTTCCTACAGGTCTTCATCTTCCTACCACAGCGCGTCTCCTTCGGGACCTTCTCCTTCCGACGGCGGCCGCAGGGGCGGAAAAGTCCGTGCGGTCCTGGCCATTATCCTGGCCCTGGCCATCGGCGCAGGCGCCGGTGCAGGCGCCATGAGTGTCTCCGGCCTTATGTCCAGGATCGGCAGCGGGCAGGCACAGACACAGACGGAGGAGGAAGTTCAGGACGGCGCAGAAGAAAATACGCAGGAGTCCTCCGGCGATCAGAAGGCCAGATACAGCCTGACGGTCAGCCAGTCCGATTCGGTGGTGACCGGCGTGACCGAGGTGGCTGCCAATGTGATGCCCTCCATCGTATCCGTATACAACAACTACACCTCCGCTGTGGAATTCTTCGGACAGACCTATTCCCAGGAAGGCGTTTCCACAGGGTCCGGCATCATTGTGGCCGAGACGGATACAGAGCTCCTGATCGTCACCAACAATCATGTGGTGAAGGACGCCGACAGCCTCAGCGTACAGTTCATCAATGAAGAGACCGCTGATGCGGCCATCAAGGGCACGGACGCTTCCAACGACCTGGCCGTGATCGCCGTCAAGACGGAAGACATGAGCCAGGAGACAAAGGACGCCATCACCATCGCCACTCTGGGCGATTCCGAAGCCCTGACGATCGGCGAGCCCGCCATTGCCATCGGCAATGCCCTGGGCTACGGCCAGTCCGTAACGGTAGGCTACATCAGCGCCCTGAACAGACAGATCGAAATGGATGACAACTACACCAACACCTTTATCCAGACCGACGCGGCCATCAACCCCGGCAACTCCGGCGGCGCACTGGTCAACATCAAGGGTGAAGTCATCGGCATCAATTCCAACAAGATCGGCGGCGACACGGTGGAAGGCATGGGATTTGCCATTCCCGTCAGCAGAGCCCTTCCCATCATCGAGGATCTGATGAACCAGACCACCAAGTACACCGTGGCCGAAGAGAAGCAGGGCACCCTGGGCATCAGCGGCAGGGATGTGACTTCCGATATCGCCAGTGCCTACGGCATGCCCCAGGGCGTATACATCGCCAAGTTCGTGGAGGGCGGCGCGGCCGAGAAAACAGACCTTCACGTGGGCGATATCATTACAGCCATCGGCGGATCCAGCGTCTCCAGCATGATGGAACTGAAAAAGCAGCTCACTTACTATGAGGCTGGCTCCAGCGTGACCGTGACCGTATCCCGCCAGAACGAAAAGGGCGAGTATGAGTCCATGGACATCGACGTGACCCTGGGGACCAGGGCTTCTATCGAATCCGGCTCCGGCCAGGAGAACAGGAACCCTTTCGGCGGCAGGAATAATTAAGAGGTTTTGCGTTTACAAGCGCAGGATGCGTGAATTATAATCATGTAAGACAGCAGGATGAGATGCATATGTCTCGTTCTGCTGTATTTACGATTAGAGGAAAAGGTATAAATACATGGCAAATTCAAACGACAGCAGAAGCGAAGAATACTGCATGATGTGCAGAAGATCCGAGAGCAGTGCGGGAAAAATGATGCACCTGCCCGGAAATATCTGTGTCTGCCGGGACTGCCTCCAGAAGACCATGGACGCAGCCAGTCAGTACGATTTTTCCCAGCTTCTGAACAATCCCTTTGCCTTCAATCCCTTCATGCCCGGCCAGAAGGCCCCTGCAGGGGAAGAGCCTGAAAAGAAAACGGTAAAGAAGGAAGAGACCAGAGAGACCGTCCCCGCGCCGGCAGAGGAAGAGAAGCCGGAAACGGAAGTGATCGAGGCGGGAGAGGAAGAAGAGGAGGAAGAAAAGGAAAAGGGCGGAAAGAAGGGCCCTTCCATCAGCTTCCTGAATCTGGGCGACATCTTCGGCGGCGGAGGCTTCGGCCCCTCCAGGCCCAAGGTCAAGAAAAAGAAGAAGGAAGACGGACCCAAGCCCGTCTTTTCCATCGACAACATCCCCGCTCCCCACAAGATCAAGGCGGAGCTGGACAAGTATGTCATCGGCCAGGACTATGCCAAGAAGGTCATTTCCGTCGCTGCCTACAATCATTATAAGAGAGTCCGCACGGGGACCATGGACGATATCGAGATCGAAAAGTCCAACATTCTCCTGATCGGCCCCACCGGCTGCGGCAAGACCTATATCGTCAGGACCCTGGCAAAGCTTCTGGATGTGCCCCTGGCCATCGCGGACGCCACCTCCCTGACGGAGGCCGGCTATATCGGCGACGATATCGAGAGCGTCATCTCCAAGCTTCTGGCCGAGGCGGACAATGACATCGAGAAATGCGAAAAGGGCATTGTCTTTGTGGACGAAGTGGACAAGATCGCCAAAAAGAAGAATTTCAACTCCCGGGACGTTTCCGGAGAGGCGGTCCAGCAGGGCATGCTCAAGCTCCTGGAGGGCGCGGACGTGGAAGTGCCCGTGGGTGCCTCCAGCAAGAACGGCATGGTGCCCCTGGAGACCATCAATACCCGCAACATTCTTTTCATCTGCGGCGGCGCTTTCCCGGATCTGGAAGAGATCGTCAGGGAAAGGCTCAGAAAGCGGACCTCTCTGGGCTTCGGCGCAGAGCTCAGGGACAAGTACGACAACGATAAGAACATCCTGGACCAGGTGACCAACGAGGACCTGAAGAAGTTCGGCATGATCCCCGAGTTCATCGGAAGACTGCCCATCCTCTGCCCCATGCAGGGACTGAACGAGGAGATGCTGGTCAGGATCCTCAAGGAGCCCCAGAACGCCATCCTCAAGCAGTACCAGAAGCTGCTGGCCCTGGACGAGGTGGATCTGCGCTTCGACGACGACGCCCTCTACGCCATAGCCGAAAAGGCCATGAAGAAGGATACCGGCGCCAGGGCCCTCAGGTCCATCATCGAGGAATTCATGCTGGATATCATGTATGAAGTGCCCAAGGACGAGAACATAGGCACCGTGACCATCACCAGGGCCTATGTGGAAGGCAAGGGAGGCCCCATGATCGAGATCCGGTCCGAAAAGGTCAAGGCCATCCCCATGAAGACCAGGGAAGCCGAAAAGCCCGCGAATGACTACCGGGAGGTCCCCGAAAGCTGACGGGGCAGAGGGGAGGCAGAAAGATGAATGAACTGATCTTCAGCCACGCCGTCATAGCCGCCCTGTTCGGGGCGGACCAGCTGCTCAAGAGAAAGGCGGAGGCCATGGAAAAGGGAAGGGTGAAAGAACTTCCCCTGGGGATCCGCTTTACCAGGAGCTTCAACCGGGGCGCCGCCATGAACCTGGGCCAGGAGGTCCCGGGCCTGGTGGCCCTGTCCTCCGGCCTGGTGCTGGGGGCTGCGGAAGCCGCCCTGCTTTACAGATGCCTTAAGGGAAAGAAGGATCTGACCGCCGCGGGACTGACTCTGATGGTGGGCGGAGCCGCCAGCAATGTATACGACCGCTTCCGCAGGGGAGGGGTCACGGATTACATCCGCTTTACCACAGGCAGGAAGAAGCTGGACGAGACCGTCTTCAACCTGGGAGACTTCGCCATCTTTGCCGGCGCCCTGCTGACAGGAGCCGGAGGCGGGGATATTTGACATCTTACATTTGCGGGAATATAGTAAGGCTGTGAGAAAGCGGCACAGAAAGCCGCCTTATCGGAAGGAGTGCCCATGGCTGATATTAAAAAGAGCGTAACGGAACTGATCGGATCCACTCCCATGATGGAGCCCGTAAACTATGAAAAGGCAAAGGGCGTGACAGGAGCCAGGCTCCTGGTCAAGCTGGAGAATCTCAATCCTGCCGGCAGCGTCAAGGACCGGGTCGCCATGACCATGATCGAAGAGGCTGAAAAGGACGGAAGGCTGAAAAAGGGCGGGACCATCATCGAGCCCACCAGCGGCAATACGGGCATCGGCATCGCCTCCGTGGCGGCCGCCAGGGGCTACAGGGCCATCCTGACCCTGCCCGATACCATGAGTATGGAAAGAAGGACCCTGCTGCGGGCCTACGGGGCGGAGCTGGTCCTGACAGAGGGCGTTCTGGGAATGAAGGGCGCCATAGACAAGGCAGAGGAGCTGCACCGGGAGATCCCCGGATCCATGATCCTGGGCCAGTTCGACAACGATGACAATTCCAAGGCCCACTATGACCATACGGGTCCCGAGATCTGGTCGGATACAGACGGAAAAGTGGACTATTTCGTGGCGGGCGTGGGAACAGGCGGCACCCTGACGGGCGTCGGGCGCTACCTGAAGGAAAAGAACCCCGATGTGAAGATCGTGGCCGTGGAGCCCGATACCTCCGCCGTTCTTTCCGGAAAACGGCCCGGCCCCCACAGGATCCAGGGCATAGGCGCCGGATTTATTCCCAAAGTCATGGACATGAAGGTCTGCGACGAGGTCATTCCGGTCCCCAACGACGTATGCTTTAAGGAAAGCCGCGAATTTGCCAGGAGCGAGGGCATGATCGTGGGAATTTCCGCCGGAGCGGCCCTCTGGGCAGGCCTTAAGATCGCCGGGAGAGAGGAAGCCCGGGGGAAGACCATCGTGGTCCTTCTGCCGGATTCGGGAGACAGATATCTGTCCGCCAATCTTTTTGTCTGACAGGGAAGAAAGACGGCAGGAAGAAAAAAGATAACAGAAAACAGAATGCCGGCCGCCCCCGATCAGGGGCGGCCGGCATTTGTGTCTTTACATGTCTGTATCCTGACTGGTGTATCCGGAAGCATCTTCCTCTGAAGGAATGTCTTCCTCAGTACTGTCTTCGGGATATGCTTCCCCGGGAGGAGGATAGATCCCCTGGGGATCCAGGGGCTCGCGGGTCTTTTCCGCGGCGGGCTCCGCCGCGGCGGAGGCCTTTTTATGCTTTGTCCTTGCAGTGATCATGTCCTTGTAGAAAGCGGCATAGGTGCAGTTCTGATAGGCCAGGACCCAGAAGGTCCCGATGCCCATGGACATAAAGCCCAGAAGATGCATGGGGATAAAGCTCAGGGACAGCTTCACGTAGTCCATGCGGCGTCCGCGCATGAGCCTTTGGCCTGTGCGGATCATGGCGGCGGGAAGCATCTCCGGGTAATCCATCAGGAGGTACTGGACCGGGAAGAACAGGGTCCGGACAATGAACTGGGAGAGAGTCCGCACTATGAGAGCCAGGACCAGGGGGAGAGTGATCACGGATGCGGTCTCTTCAAATATAAGCACTGCCAGAACGGGCAGGGAGCAGATCGTATCCAGAAGGGCAAAGAAGGCGCTGATCACAACGGCGCTGTTCTGATTTTCCCTGTAGTAGCGGAAGAGGGAGAAGATCCCCGAAGTATTGTCGAAGAGCATGTCCAGATATATGGACTTGAGGCCGATCTGGATGACGCCCACAAGGACGGCCACCACGAAATTGACCAGGATGGTGAAGAGCAGGGCCGCAGCCTTATTCCGGGGCAGGTTGAAGGAGGTAAGCTCCGATATGATCAGCACCAGGATCATGTACAGGATCATGGAGCCCACGGCCTTGCCCATGCGGCAGATCATGACGACCCTGGCCTGGGCCTTCAGATCCCGCGCGTCTGTATGAACCATAGACAGTCCCTCCTTTTATCGGATCAGATTTCCGGCTCTCTGTATGAGATCGTCCAGGGTCAGGCCGGTCTGTTTATAGATGGTCTCGTTCAGGATCTCTCTCTGAACGGGATCGGAGAGCATGCGGGAGAACTGAACAAAGGTAAAGCCCAGGACCAGGGTGTTGGCCACCAGAGCGATGACGCCCAGGATCACGCCGAATCTGGCCTGCCTGGGCAGGACCGGATCCGCTCCTTTGGAAAGAAGACCGATGATGATGCCCAGAGGGGCTATAAAATAGGCCGTAAGACCGGTCCTGAAGACAACGGCAAAAATGGATGCCAGGCCGATCAGAAAGGAGAGCCTTGCCTGCTTCTCCTGATTGAATCTGTATAATGTCATATCCATAAGAGGACCTCGCTTTTTCGGACAGATATTTCCTATCCAGTATAAACGCAATAAAGAGGAAAGTAAAACCTTCTTTTGGGAGCCTGTAAGGCAGGAACGGGCACAGCCCTGACCTGTGCCCGGGAGGAAGGGAAGCGGGACAAAGAGGGCCGGCTCCCGGTCCATCCCGTCTAATTGCTGTAAAAAACAGGAACAGTTTCTGAAAATGTAGTATTTTCTCACGTTGACAGTAATCCCGGGACTGTTTATGATAATAGAAATTTGATATATATTTTAGTTCTCTTATTCAGAGTGGTGGAGATACATAGGATCTGTGAAGCCACGGCAACCCCTCACGGAGGAAGGTGCCTTACCTGAGCGAGAGCCGAAAGGCGCTTCGAACAATAAGGGGATTTGTACCTGTAACGAATCCGCCTGCTTTGTCAGACGGGTTTTTTATTTCCTTTTTTACATCAACCAGGAGGAACAGCTTCAGTGGAGAAATATATTTTTACATCCGAATCCGTAACAGAAGGACATCCCGATAAAGTCTGCGATGCCATTTCCGACGCGGTCCTGGACGCCTGCATGGCCCAGGATCCCAACTCCAGAGTGGCCTGCGAGACCATGGCCAGCACCGGCTTTGTAGTGGTCTGCGGAGAGATCACCACCAATGCACAGATCGATTATCAGAAGATCGTCAGAAAGACCATCCGCGAGATCGGCTATACCAGCTCCGACATCGGCTTCGACGCCGACAGCTGCGCCGTCATGGTGGCCATGGACAGACAGTCTCCCGACATTGCCATGGGCGTGGACCGGGCGCTGGAAGCCAAGGAAAACAGAATGACCGACGACGAGATCGAAGCCATCGGCGCGGGTGACCAGGGCATGATGTTCGGCTATGCCAGCAATGAGACCCCGGAATATATGCCCTATCCCATCGCCATGGCCCACAAGCTTGCAAGGAGACTGGCCGAGATCCGAAAGGATGAGACCCTTCCCTATTTAAGACCCGACGGAAAGACCCAGGTCTCCGTGGAATACGACGCCCAGGGCAGGCCCGTCAGGATCGACACGGTGGTCCTTTCCACCCAGCACGATCCCAGAGTGACCCAGGAGCAGATCCACGAGGATATTAAAAAGTATGTTTTCGACGCGGTGCTCCCGGCGGACATGGTGGATGAGAATACAAAGTTCTTTATCAATCCCACCGGCAGATTTGTCATCGGCGGCCCCCAGGGCGATGCCGGCCTGACAGGCCGCAAGATCATCGTGGACACCTACGGCGGCATGGCCCGCCACGGCGGCGGCGCCTTCTCCGGCAAGGACTGCACCAAGGTGGACAGAAGCGCTGCCTATGCGGCCCGCTATGTGGCCAAGAACCTGGTGGCGGCGGGATACGCGGACCGTCTGGAGATCGAGCTTTCCTATGCCATCGGCGTAGCCCATCCCACTTCCATCATGGTGGATACCTTCGGTACCGGAAAGGTCAGTGAAGAAAAGATCGTTGAGATTATCAGAAAGCACTTCGACCTGCGCCCCGCCGGCATCATCAGGATGCTGAATCTGCGCAGGCCCATCTACAGGAACACGGCAGCCTACGGCCACTTCGGCAGGAACGACCTGGATCTGCCCTGGGAGGCTCTGGACAAAGTGGAAGAGCTGAAGGCGGAACTGGCCTGACAGGCCCGGACCGGCACTGCAGAAGATCACAGAAAGCGTCCCGCACCAGAAAGCGGGGCGCTTTCTTTATTCCGGGCCGTCCGGAGGAAACTGACAGGGGCGGAGAGGACCCTCCCCCCCGGGAAGCTTAAAAAGTACGGCCGGATTCCCTGGTTTAAAAAAGTAAAATTTTTAAAAATATCTTGTTGAC
>DETN01000055.1 GCA_002362155.1 Lachnospiraceae bacterium UBA3287
GCTCCGGCAGGAAAAAGGCGATGCCTTATTCGTCCTCCTGGGACCAGTTCTTTTTTCGGGGCGCGTTCTTTTTGGGATCATAGACGGTCCCCGGCGCCGGCAGAGGGATCCGCTTTAAGCGGTTGATCCTTCGCTGCTCCTTTTTGGAAAGCTTTTTAAATTCTCTTTCTGCGGCTTTTCTGATTCTGCTCATGTTTTTCCTCCTGTCCTTTAATTTTATCATGAAGGACAGGGAAGAAGACGTCACTCAACTGAGGGTTGAAAACGGCGGAAGGCCGGAAAGCTTAAAGGAAATGCCCCTCCGGGGGGAGAGAGGAAAAAAGAAATGAAGGGAAGAAATCATACAGATCTTTTATCGGATATGGACAGGGCATGCTTCGGCCGCATGCTCCGGATTTGTGTATCTTCTGAGGCGCTTCCGGGCCTTTTACCGGGAGAAACAAGGACAAAAGAGAGGAACAGATCTTTCGGGAGAGCCCTTCCGGTCTGACGGACCGGGCCCTGTCTGAAAGCTGTTCCCGGAGAGAGAGGAATGTAAGGAAACAGATTTCAGACAGGGAGGATAAAAATGTTCAGAAGCCCTACTTACGGAAAAATGGGGATCGGCCAGATCCCTGACAGAATACTGGCCTTCTACAGAAACCACAAAAAGTACGACGCCCCCGTCCGCATCATCATAGGCACCGATTCCCAGAACTTCGACCAGACCAAGATGGTCTCTGTGGTGGCGGTGGTCTGCGAGGGCCACGGAGGGATCTTTTTCTATGAGGTCACCAGGCAGCCCCTGATCCGGGACGTCAGGACCAAGCTGCACATCGAGACCAATGACAGCCTGCGTATTGCCGAGGCCCTGGTCATGATCCTGGAAAGGGAGAAAAAATACGAGGAGATGTTCCTGTCCTGTCCCATCATCATCCACGTGGATGCGGGAAACTCCGAAAAAGGAAAGACCAGAGCCCTGATCCCCGAGCTGGTGGGATGGATCAGGGCCTGCGGCTATGACGTGAGGACCAAGCCCGAGAGCTTTGTGGCCAGCACCATAGCCGACAGGATCAGCAAGTAAGGAAAGGAGAAGGACCATGAAAGTACTGGTAATACCGGACGTACACTTAAAGCCCGTGCTCTTTGTCCGGGCGGCGGCGCTTCTGGAAAAGGGGGAGGCCGAAAGGGCCGTCTGCCTTATGGACATCGCGGACGACTGGGACTGCATGTTCAACCTGGACCTTTATATCAGGACCTACGACAGTGCCGCCTCCTTTGCCCGCGCCTTCCCGGACACCCTCTGGTGCTGGGGAAACCACGACGTCTGCTACCTCTGGAACCAGAGGGAATCCGGCTACTCCGCCTTTGCTGCGGGAATGGTCTGCCGGAAGCTGATGGAGCTTAAGGAGGCTCTGCCGGATCCGGGGAAGATCGCCTTCCTCCACAGGATCGATCAGGTCCTCTTTTCCCATGCGGGACTCTCGGAGGCCTTTGTCAGGGCCTGCGCGGGAGACCTGCCGGAGGAAGATACGGACGCTGTGATCGAAAGGATCAATTCCCTGACCTGGACAGAGCTCTGGCAGGACATATCTCCCATCTGGTACAGGCACCGGGATATGGGAGGAAGGCTCTACAGGGAAAAGGACCTGCTCCAGGTGACAGGGCATACGCCGGTCAGAAAGATCCGGCGGAAGGACAATCTGATCGAGTGCGACGTCTTTTCCACTCTCCCCAACCGCAGGCCCATCGGGTCCAGACAGTTCCTGATCCTGGATACCCGGACCTGGGAATGGAAGGGGATCTCCTGAAGGATTCTTACGGCCGCCGGCAGGGAAGCGCTGCTTCCCTCCGGCGGACTTTTTTTTCAGGGAAAAAGCGCCGCCCTCATGTATAATGGAGAAGGCGGAGAGAAAAAAGAAACGCCGAAAAGAAAAAGCTTTGGCAGTCGGGACAGGAACATCTGCCCCAAAGCAGAAAGAGGTTTCTATGGATGAAAGAGAGACGCTTCGAAAAGAGCTGATTAAGACCATAGTCCGCATGGGCTATCCGGCTTCCCTGGGAGAAGCCATTGCCGACAACCTGCGGACGGAAAAGCCCATGCGGCGGATGATCGGCTATCTTGACCAGGCAGGGCCCAGGAGCGCCGAGGAGATCGCCGACGAGATGCTCGCCATTATGGAGGACAGGCAGCGGTGGATCCGGAAAAAAGAGGCGGAGTACTACAACAGCAGATACAATGAGCTTCTCTGCTACGGGCTGGGAGAAGAAGAGGACTGAAGGAGCAGATATGACAAAGGAAGAAACAGACGGCCGGCAGCAGGTCTTTGACTGGGTGAAAAAGGAATACGGGGCGGATCCGGAATATCTCTGGCGGCGCTTTCCTGACTACGCCGTTTTCCGCCATGAGGACAACGGGAAGTGGTTCGGTCTTCTTATGAGCGTGCCCCGGGAAAAGCTGGGCCTTTCCGGAGAGGGATGGGCCGATATCCTGAACGTAAAGATGGAGGATGCAGTCTACGCGGACGTTCTGACAAGGCAGGAGGGGATCCTCAGGGGCTATCATATCAGCCGGGGGAACTGGATCTCCCTCCTTTTGGACGGGACCGTGCCGGAGGACCAGATCCGGGACCTCATCGCCGTCAGCTTTGCCGCCACGGCCTCCCGGGAGACCAGGCAGAAGAAGAGGCCCCCAAAGGAATGGATCATTCCCGCAAACCCCGCCTTTTACGACATTGTCCACGCCTTCGACCATACGGACCTGATCGACTGGAAGCAGGGAAAGGGGATCCGGACGGGAGATACCGTATATCTGTATGTGGGAGCCCCTGTTTCCGCCGTCCTTTTCAGGTGCCTGGTGACAGAGACGGATCTTCCCTGCAGCTTCGAAAGCGAACATGTAAGGATTGACAGCCTGATGAAGATCCGCCTGGAAAGGCGCTACGGGGAAGAGGAATTTCCCTTCCGGGTCCTGAAGGAGACTTACGGGATCCGGGCCGTCCGGGGGCCCAGGGGGATCCCCGAGTCGCTCAGCAGGGCGCTGAAGGCATAGGGAAGGAGGAACAGGCAGTGTGTACCAGATACTGGGTGGACGAATCCCCCGAGCTTCGTCCCATCGTGGAGGAGATGAGAAGGTCTCCCCTGAGCGCCAGGTTCAGGGAAAGGACAGGAAGGACCCTGTCCTTCGGAGAAGTGCGGCCTTCAGACCTTGCGGCGGCCGCGGCTTCCGACAGGAAGGGGCAGAGGGCCTTCTTTCCCATGAAATGGGGCTTTTCCGGAAAGAGCCTTCTGCTCAACGCCAGAGCGGAGACCGCCGCCTTAAAGCCCACCTTCCGGGAGTGCTTTGAGAGAAGGCGCTGCGCCCTCCCCGCCTCCTGGTATTTTGAATGGGAGCATACAAGGGACGAAAAGGGAAGGATGAGGACCGGGCAGAGATATAAGATCCGGCCCCGGGGGCAGGAGGTGACCTGGCTCTGCGGCCTCTACCGGATCGAGGAAGGCCTTCCGGTCTTTGTGGTCCTGACAAGGGAGAGCGGAGAGGAGATCTCCTTTATCCACGACCGCATGCCCCTGATCCTGCCGGGAGAGCTTGTGGGCGACTGGATCCGTCCGGACGCCGATCCGTCCTCCCTTCTGGAAAGGGCTCTGACGGATATGATCTTTGAGAAAGGCTGAAGAAAAGGAGGAAGGAGATATGATCACAGAGGAGATCAGAGAAAGACTTTTCGCTCTGCAGGACCTTTCCTACAGGGATTTTCAGAAGAACCTGATCCCGGGCATTTCCGAAGATGCCATGATCGGCGTCAGGACCCCGGATCTTAAAAAACTGGCAAAGGAGTACGGAGGAAAAGAAGATATAGAAGAATTTCTGCAGGATACCCCCCACAGATATTTCGACGAGAACCAGCTCCACGCCTTTATCATCTCCGGGGAAAAGGACTTTGAGACCTGCATTCGGAGAGTGGAGGAATTCCTTCCCCTGGTGGACAACTGGGCCACCTGCGACCAGCTCTCCCCCAAGGTCTTTAAAAAGCACAGAAAAGACCTCCTGCCCCATGCCCTGAACTGGATGGAAGGAGGCCATACCTATACGGTCCGCTTCGGCATCGGCATGCTGATGCAGCACTTCCTGGAGGAGGACTTTGACACAGCCCTGGCAGAGAGAGTGGCATATCTCCGGTCGGAGGAATACTATGTCAACATGATGCGGGCCTGGTATTTTGCCACAGCTCTCGCAAAGCAGTACGAGGCAATCCTTCCCTTTATGGAAAAGAGGGCGCTGGATCCCTGGACCCATAACAGGGCCATTCAGAAGGCCTGCGAAAGCTTCCGGGTGAGCGAAGAAAGGAAGGAGTATCTGAAGACGCTGAAGATCCCGGGAGAAAAAAAGAGGGGCGGAAAAAAGAGGGCAGAGAAAGGCGGGTAAGATCGGAAGAAAAAACTCCCTTTCCGGGAGGCATCTCCTGCGCATCCTGAAAAAAGGACAAAAAAATAAGGGGTATCCGACTTTCTCGTCATCGGATACCCCTATCTGGAAATAATCTGCAGTTTCATTAACGTGACCTCCTTGTTTGTGATTTCAGATGGTCTGCAGGTTCTTCATTTAGGATGAAAGCTGATCAGCTTTTAATTCTGCCTCTCTCTTCTGTTAAGCCTATTATAGCAAAGTTCTGAAAACTGTCAACGC
>DETN01000074.1 GCA_002362155.1 Lachnospiraceae bacterium UBA3287
GGGACCTGCTCCTTATTGCGGTAGCGCCAGGGCTCCTCCCCGGGGCCGTCCATACCGACGGCGGGATAAAGGACAGCGTCGATCAGTTCCGGTACAAAGCCCCCGATCCGGATCAGATCCTCCCTGACCTTGTTTTTTTTGTATTCCAGCTGGGCCCTGTAGTCCATCATCTGGATCTGGCATCCCCCGCAGCTGCGGGCGATGGGGCATCTGGGCGCGATCCTGTCGGGAGAGGGCTCAACGATCTCCTGCAGCCTTGCAAAAGCGTAGGTTTTCCCGGCTTTCATAATGGAGGCTCTGACTCTGTCTCCAACGATGGCATCCTTGACAAATACCGTATAGCCGCCCCTTTCCTCTTCCCCGGGCACGGGAAGACGGCCTATGCCTTCTCCGCTGCTGCCAAGTCCTGTGATGGTCAGGGTGACGGTCTCATTTTTCTGATAGGGCGCCTGCGAATGCTTTTTCAACGTATTCCCTCTTTCCATTGTTTCTTTTTGTGCATATAACAAATGTCCCTGCCTCCGGGCAGGCGGCAGGGACAGCTGATATTCCTTTTTGTTTTTCCGCTTATACGATAGTCTTTCTGATATTGGACTCCAGAAGGCCCTGATAACCCAGCCATCCGCTGTCCGTGGTCCCTGCCAGGAGTTCCTTGAAAATCTCCAGCTTGGCGTCGGTATTGTCCGCGAAATTCAGAGCGGCAGCTTCTGCCAGGGCGGGCTTTTTGGGAGAGCCGTACTCAAATTCCCCGTGGTGGGCCAGGATACAGTGCCTGACTTCTCCCGCCAGAAGGGCAGGGAATCCCTGGATCTCCCGGATCCTGGCGTCGATCATCTCCACCCCGATCACGATGTGGCCGATCAGCTGGCCTTCGTCGGTATAGTCGTTTTTGGGGAACCTGGACAGCTCGATGGTCTTTCCCACATCGTGCAGGAGGGCCACTGTGATCAGCAGGTCCCTGTTGAGGAAGGGATAGGCTTTTGCCAGATAGCTGCACAGATTGGCGACGCCCAGGGTATGCTCCAGAAGGCCGCCTACAAAACCGTGATGAATACTTTTGGCCGCGGAGGATGCTTTGAAGTTTCCCGAAAAGCGCTCGTCCGTCACAAAGAACTTCTGCAGAAGCTCATGGAGATAGGGATTTTTCACAGACTCCGCCAGCTTCAGAAGCTCTTTATACATCTCGTCTATATCCCGGGAAGAGACAGGCAGATAGTCGGCGGGATTATAATCCCCTTCCCTGACCCGCATGATCCGCCGCACATTCAGCTGCAGACGCCCCTGGAAGGAGGTTACGTCCCCCATGACGTGAATGTAGTCCAGTTCGTCAAATTCCGCGATCCCGCCGCTGTTGGGGTCCCAGACCTTGGCGTCGATGGATCCTGTCTTGTCCTGCAGCATCAGAGAATCGTAGTTCTTGCCGTTCTTTGTGGTCATGGACTGCTTTTTTCTGCACAGATAAATGTCGTTGACGCTGCTTCCTTCTCTCAGTTCCTGAATATACCGCATCTTATGTCTTTCCTTCTTTTCATGTTTTGTTTTTTCTTCCGGGAATGCCGCTGCCCGGATCCGCTTTATTTTCCGGAAACAGACAGAGTCACTGTGACCTGCATCTCGTTCCAGCTGCCGTTGTTGGACCGTCTCAGCTTCAGCCGGACCGTATCCTCCGGCTCGGAAACCATGAGCACATTGATCAGGTCTCTGTAGCTCCCGACCGGCGTCTCTCCTGCCTGTATCAGTATATCACCGCTGGCAAGTCCTGCCGCCATGGCGGGAGAATCCATATCCACCTCTGTCACGTAAAGTCCCACCGGCAGATCCTGGGCTTTGCTGATCTCCTCCGTGATGGTGCTGCCGTGGATCCCCAGGTAGGCCTTCTGACGGGAGTTGGAAAGCTTGGTGATCAGGCCCCGCAGCTCCGTCACGCCCACGCCGCAGATCATGTTGGGCATATCCTTGATCCTGTGATTCATATCGATCAGGCCTATGACCTTTCCTTCCAGAGAGACCAGAACGCCGGAAGATGCGCTGCTCCCGTAGATATCCGTCGTCAGCAGACTGTATTCGGAATCCGCCAGATTCATGATCTGCCGGCCCCTTATGACGCCGTATCCGAAAGACCCGGTCTGTCCCGTGACCGATCCTATGGCAATGACCGGTTCCCCCTCGGCCCCGGCGGAGGATCCCAGTTCCAGAGGATGCGCTTTTTCCAGGGTCTCCTTTGAAAAATCATTCTTGCTTACTTCCAGGATGCCCAGCCCCGTAATGGCGTCGGTCTCCCGGATCCTGGCCTGGGCAGAGGATCCGTCCCTTAGCGTGATCCTGTATTCCACGCCGCTCTCTGAGGAGGGCATAAAGGCCGCTGCCAGAAGTTCGTCCCCGGTTTCCGCCAGAAAGACCCCGGCGCAGCTGGACTGGTTTTCCACCGTATCTCCCCACATGTTCTGATCGGAGGAAATGGCGGAAATGGTCACTACGGAATCGCTGTATGTCTTCGTCAGATCATAGAGGGAGTCATAGACCTGGCTGTACTGGTCCAGGGTCAGAGGATATTCCTCCAGCAGGGCTTTGACCTGGTCGTGGATCTGTTCCGCAGTCTGGGACGCCGCCGCCTCTTCCTTTTCCTGCTCGCTGGCGATCAGATCCTCAGGGGTGATCTCATCCACCGCTTCCTCCGGAAAGCTTACGGCAGATTCCTGAGGGAAAAGCACCCTTGTTATGACCGGCTGCAGCAGCACAAAGATCAGGCAGGCCACCAGGCCGAATACCAGGGCCAGGCCCACCGTCTGGAAAAAACGTCTTGTCATTTTCCGGGAGGATAAGGACCTCTGCTTGATCTGTTCCTGCATAAAGTCCGAGATCTGCTGGGCCGTGGAGCTGTTTTCCTGCAGATTTTTGTTTTCCTGTTCTTCCATTCCTTACCTTCTCCTTGATGCCGCCGGGCGGCAAGTTATACTCAGTATACCTTTTGCACTGTTATTTTTCTATGCTATACTTAGACCATGAATGAAAAAGTATTACGTGTCGTTGAATTTGACAAAATTATCAGCCAGCTGACAGAACATGCGGATTCCGCTCCCGGAAAAGCCAGGTGCAGAGCCCTGCAGCCGATGGAATTCTTATCTGACATAGACCGTGCACAGGCAGAGACCGAGGAGGCTCTGTCTTATATATTCCGTCAGAGTTCCATCTCCTTCGGCAGCAACCGGGATTTCGGATATACCTTCGGAGCCCTGTCCATCGGTTCCTCTCTGGCCGCGGCGGAGCTTCTCCATATCGCGTCCTTTCTGGACAACGTGGGCAGAGTCCGGGACTACGGCCTGAAGGCAAAGGAGGCCGCAACGGCCATTCCCCAGGCCCGCAGATCCTCCGACAGAGAGACCTGGAAGCAGAACGCCGCCGAGGACGCAAAGGCGGCCCGGGAAGCGGAAGAGAGCAACGTTCTCTATGATCTTTTCGACTGTCTTTGTCCCATTCCCTCCCTGGTATCCTCCATATACCGCTGCATCCTCTCGGAAGAAGAGATTGCCGACGAGGCCAGCTCCGAACTGCGCCGGATCCGCCGCGAAATGGGCGGGATCAACGGCCGTATTCATGCTGCCCTCAACAAGATGATCAACGTGACCTACGCAAATTTCCTTCAGGACAGCGTCTATACCATGCGGGGAGACCGCTACTGCATTCCCGTCCGGTCGGATTACAAGGGCCAGGTGCCCGGCATCGTCCATGACCAGTCCTCCAGTGGATCCACCCTCTTTATAGAGCCCACGGCCATCGTCAACCTGAACAATGAGCTGAGAGAGCTTCTGATCGCCGAAAAGAAGGAAGAGGAAAGGATCCTGGCAGAGCTGTCCGCCATGGCCGGCGACCACCTGATGGAGCTGAAAGACAATGCCGTCAACATGACCGAGCTGGATTTCATCTTTGCCAGGGCAAAGCTGGCCCTGGATCAGAACGCCACCAGGCCCGTCTTCAACGAGCGCCACTATATCAACATCCTCTCCGGCCGCCATCCCCTGATCGACAAGAAGAAGGTGGTCCCCATCAACGTATCCCTGGGCGAGACCTACGACATGGTGGTGATCACGGGCCCCAATACGGGCGGCAAGACCGTTACCTTAAAGACCGTGGGCCTTTTCGAGCTCATGGGCATGTCCGGCCTCCATATCCCCGCCGGAGACAGGAGCGAGCTTTCCGTCTTTTCCGAGATCTTCGCGGATATCGGCGACGAGCAGAGCATAGAGCAGAACCTGTCCACCTTCTCCGCCCATATGACCACCACCGTGGATATCCTGGAAAAGTGCGACGGAACCTGCCTCTGTCTCTTCGATGAACTGGGCGCCGGAACGGATCCTACCGAGGGAGCCGCCCTGGCCATTTCCATCCTGAATTATCTTCATAAGCGCCATATCACCACCCTGGCCACCACCCACTACAGCGAGCTCAAGGTCTATGCCCTCAGGACAGAGGGCGTTACCAACGCCAGCTGCGAGTTCAACGTGGAGACCCTGCAGCCCACCTATAAGCTGATCGTGGGCGTGGCCGGCCGAAGCAACGCCTTTGCCATTTCCAGAAAGCTGGGCCTGCCGGAGCATATCATAGACGACGCCCGCCGCCAGCTCAGCCAGGAGACCCAGAACTTCGAAGAGCTTCTGGGCGAACTGGAGGAGAAGCGCAGAAAGGCCCAGGAGGAGCAGGAGCAGGTGGAAAAGATCCGCCGCCAGATGGAAGAACGGGAGATGGCCCTGCGCCAGAAGGAGCAGCAGCTGGAAAAGCAGAAGGACAAGATCCTCAGGAAGGCCAACGAACAGGCCAGGGATATCCTGCAGGAAGCCAAAAATACGGCGGACCAGGCCATCAGCGAGCTGAGAAAGAATGGTTCCGGCGGCGATATGAAAGCCATGGAAAAGACCCGATCTTCCCTCCGGGAGGACGTCTCCAAAAAGAACCAGAAGCTTCAGAGGGAGGAAGCTCCCCAGCTCAGGGGCCGTCTGACAGAAAAAGACCTTCACATAGGCGATAAGGTCAGGGTCATCTCCATGGGCCTGACCGGTACGGTCACGGAACTTCCCCGAAAGGGAAAAGTAAAAGTCCAGTGCGGCATCATGAATTCCCAGGTAAAGATAGACGACCTGATCCTGATCCACGAGGACGCCTTCGGCAATACCATTGCGGAGCAGCGGGGCCACAGAAGCACCCTGAAAAAGGCCTTCGCCAACGCCCAGTACCAGACTCCCCACGAAATGAATCTGGACAGGGCCGTTTCCGTCCAGCCCGAGATCATGCTCCTGGGCATGACCACCGACGAGGCCATCCGGGAGCTGGACAAATATCTGGATGACGCCCGCATGTCCCATCTGGAAAGCG
>DETN01000031.1:0-232 GCA_002362155.1 Lachnospiraceae bacterium UBA3287
TTAAGGGAGCGCAGCCGTTCCCCTCCAGGGAGAGGATATCTGCCCCCATGGCCGTGAGGGGCTTTATGATCCTTTCCATGGGCCGCCTGTTTACGGAAGCGTCGCCGGAAAGAATACTGGTAAAGGGCTGGGGGGAGAGGATGCCGGAGATGATCCGGGTAGTGGTCCCGCTGTTGCCGGTATAAAGACGGACCTGGCTCTCCGCGGGGCAAAGGCCCCGCATGCCCCGGCC
>DETN01000031.1:334-5290 GCA_002362155.1 Lachnospiraceae bacterium UBA3287
CTGAAGCAGTCGATGGTAGACAGGCAGTCGGCTCCGTCCAGAAAACCTTCTATATAAGTAGTGCCCTGTGCCAGGGCACCGAACATGACAGACCTGTGGGAGATGGACTTGTCTCCGGGAATGCTTATTTCTCCCTTGAGAGGACCTGAGGGTCTAAGTGTCAGCATAAGGGGTCACCTGTATCTTTCTAAATCAGTGGATGGCAAAGCCGTGGTCGGCCAGGAGCCAGTTGGCATGGTCCAGATCCTTTCTGGTATTGAATTCGATCCTGAGAACGCCTTCCTGGTATTCACGGTTGTGGTTGATGTTGAGGTTCTTGATATTGATGCCGGCTTCGGCAAGGATCTGGAAGACCTCGGCCAGAACGCCCGGCCTGTCGGGAATGTCGACAAAGGTCTCGAAGATCCGGTAGATCTGTCCGCCTGCCAGGTCGGAGAAGGTATCCCGGTAGCGTCTGGCGGAATCGAACCAGTTGTAAATGGCGTCGGCTTCCTTCTGATCTATGAGGCCCCGGATCCGGGTCAGTTCATTTACATAGTCGTCGATCAGCTTCAGGATGTTGTCCCTGTTGCTCAGGCAGATCTGCTGCCACATGACGGGAGAAGAGCCTGTGATCCGGGTGATGTCCTTGAAGCCCCCCGCCGCTATGGTGCGCAGGACGCCTTCAGGGCTGTCGCTGTCCTCCACCAGATGGACCAGGGAAGCGGAGATGACATGGGGCACATGGGAGACCGCCGCCGTGGCATAGTCGTGACGGGAGCTGGTCAGGGGAAGCGGAATGGCGCCCAGGGAGACCACGAATTCCGTCATCCACTCCGTAAGCTCCGGAGGGAACTCTGGCTCGGGGGACAGGATGTAATAGGCGTTTTCCAGAAGCTCCGCCCTGGAATTGCGATAGCCGGTCCTTTCAGAACCGGTCATGGGATGGCCGCCGATGAAGGATGCCTGCAGGCCCTCTTCCCGGACAGCTCTGTGGATGCCGGATTTGACGCTGCCCACATCCGTCAGGATGACATCATCCTTGAGAAAAGGCTTCAGGATCTTCAGGTTGGCGATGTTGTGGGAGACCGGAGCGCACAGAAAGATCATGTCGCATTCTCCGAAGGAGGCGTTCAGGACCGGAAACGCCTTATCCGCCACTCCGTCCCGGACAGCTTCCTGCAGGGAAGTCCTGTCGGGATCAAAGGCATAGATTCTGGCCCCGGGAATCGTATTTCTCACGGCCCTTGCTATGGTGCCTCCGATCAGGCCCAGTCCTATAAAACCGAACACCTCTATTTTTTTCATAAAAAGCATCTCCTCAGCCTGTAAAAAATCCCGGAGGCACTGCACGTCTGCCGGTGCCAATAACTATAGCACTTTAACGCATCAAAGGCAAATCCGTGATATAAATTCGAAAAAAAGAGGAAGGCGGTTCCTGCCGGATCCTGTAATTCGAATAAAAGGGTACTTTATATGACTGCGGAGCGGGAATTTTGCTTGCAGTAACAGTCTTTATCTAGTAAAATGGACAAGGAATTTTGCTTAAGTCACAAAAAGTGAAGGACAAAATTCGATAAGTAATCATATAGTGGAGGTCACAGCATGAAAGTTTACACAACCGATAAGGTTAGAAACGTCGTTTTACTTGGTCATGGCAGTTCAGGTAAGACTTCACTCGCTGAGGCTATGGCATATCTTGGCGGCATTACTTCCAGAATGGGCCGTGTTGAAGATGGCAATACAGTCAGCGATTTCACAAGTGAAGAAAAGAAGAGAGGTTTCTCTATCCGTACTTCCGTCATTCCCGTAGAATGGAAGGACGTAAAGATCAACGTTCTTGATACACCTGGATACTTTGACTTCGTAGGCGAGGTTGAAGAAGCAATGAGCGTAGCGGATTCCGCCATCATCGTTGTTTCCGGCAAGTCCGGTCTCGAAGCCGGCGTCGAAAGAGCATGGGATCTCTGTGAAAAGTTCAAGCTGCCCAGAATGATCTATGTTTCCGATATGGATATCGACAACGTTTCCTACCGTGAAGTAGTCGAAGCTCTGTCCGACAAGTACGGAACCAAGATCGCTCCCCTGAACTTCCCCATCCGCGAGAACGGTCAGTACAAGGGCTATGTAGATGTTATTCAGGAGAAGGCTTTCCAGTGGAAGGACAAGACCAAGGTCGAGATCCCCGTTCCGGATTTCTCCGAAGAGTATCTTGAAGGCTACCGTGACACTCTGATGGAATCTGTTGCAGAGACCAGCGAAGAGTTCATGGAGAGATATTTCGGCGGCGATACTTTCTCTGACGCAGAGATCAGAAGCGCTGTCAGAACCAGCATCATCGACGGTTCCGTCGTTCCCGTAGAGTGCGGTGCCAGCACCATCTGCAGAGGCGTTGAACAGCTTCTTGACGACATCGTTGCCAACATGCCCAGTGCCGATACCCGCAAGGTCTCCGGCATCAACATGAAGACAAACGAGATCTTCGAAGCCAACTTTGATTTTGCAAAGGCCAAGTCCGGCATCATCTTCAAGACCATCGTGGATCCCTTCATCGGCCGTTATTCCCTGATCAAGGTCCGTTCCGGCGTCTTCAAGACAGACGATCTGGTCTATGATTCCGAGCTGGAAGCTGAAATGAAGCTGGGCAAGCTCTATGTCATGCAGGGCAACAAGACCTTCGAAGTTCCCGAACTGCACGCAGGCGATATAGGCGCAGTTGCAAAACTGGGCGATGCAAAGACCGGCGATACCCTTTCCACAAAGGCCAACCCGATCCAGTATCCCAAGATGAGCATCTCCAAGCCTTATACCTACATTCGTTACAATGCCAAGAACAAGAACGATATCGACAAGATCGCCCAGGCTATGGCCAAGATCGCTGCCGAGGATCCTACCTTCAAGGCTGTCAACGATGCAGAGAACAGACAGACTCTGATGTACGGTATCGGCGATATGCAGCTTGAGATCGTCAAGAGCATGCTTAAGAACGAGTACAAGGTCGAGATCGACACCATGGAGCCCAAGGTAGCTTACCGTGAGACCATCCGCAAGACCTCTGATGTCGAGTACAAGTATAAGAAGCAGTCCGGCGGCCACGGCCAGTACGGTCACGTCAAGATGAAATATGCTCCTTCCGGAGACCAGACTCAGGCTTATGAGTTCACAGAAGAAGTCGTCGGCGGTTCCGTACCGAAGAACTACTTCCCCGCTGTTGAAAAGGGTATCCAGGAATCCGTACAGAGAGGCCCTCTGGCAGCTTATCCCGTTGTCGGCGTCCGCTGCACACTGTACGATGGTTCCTACCATCCCGTAGACTCCTCCGAAATGGCATTCAAGACCGCTTCCATCCAGGCCTTCAAGAAGGGCTTCATCGAGGCAGGTCCTGTTCTGCTTGAGCCTATCGTGACTCTGAAGGTCACCGTTCCGGATTCCTTCACCGGCGACGTTATGGGCGATCTGAACAAGAGACGCGGCAGAGTCCTGGGCATGAACCCCACTCACACCGGCAAGACCGTTGTCGAGGCGGAAGTTCCCATGTCCGAACTGTTCGACTACTGCACAGTCCTTCGTTCCATGACCGGCGGCCGCGGCGATTATGAGTATGAGTTTGCAAGATATGAGCAGGCTCCTGCCGATGTCCAGGCCAAGGAAGTTGCCGCAAGAGCAGCTGCCGTTGCAGAAGGATACGAAGAATAATTCCTGCGGATCCCGCGGAATCAGAAAAGTCCTTTACGGGACCGGCTTCCTGCCGGTCCCGTTTTTTGCCTGCGGGGAGAAGTTCTTTCCCTGAGCGGCGTCCGGATGAATGTCAATAAATCGTTTCCGGCCTTCTCCGGCGGATTTTATGCAGGTTTATACCAGCGGACGATTGAATTTTCTGTTTCTATGCATTTACATTTATGATATAGTATTTTATTGTGGATCGCATACAGAGATCAGAATATCAATTTAACGATAAAGGAGCACGAGTATGAATTACGATTTTAAGAAGATCGAGCCCAAGTGGCAGAAGAAGTGGTCTGACGCCGGCATCTTCAAGGCCGTGGATTTCTCCGAAAAGCCCAAGTTCTACGGACTGGTGGAATTCCCCTATCCTTCGGGAGCAGGCATGCACGTAGGCCACATCAAGGCTTATTCCAGCATTGAAGTCATCTCCAGAAAGAGAAGAATGCAGGGCTACAACGTCCTGATGCCCATCGGCTTCGATGCTTTCGGTCTGCCCACAGAGAACTATGCGGTCAAGACCAATACCCATCCCCGTGTGATCACAGACGTCAACATCGAAAAATTCACCAGGCAGCTCAAGAGCGTCGGTTTCTCCTTCGACTATGACAGGACCATCGATACCACAGATCCCGAATACTACAAATGGACCCAGTGGATCTTTTTAAAGCTCTTTGAACACGGCCTCGTGTTCCGTGATACCACACTGGTCAACTACTGCCCTCACTGCAAGGTGGTCCTGGCCAACGAAGACTCCCAGGGCGGCAAGTGCGACATCTGCCACAGCGATGTCATCCAGCTTCCCAAGGACGTATGGTATCTGCGCATTACCCAGTATGCCGACAAGCTCCTTTATGGTCTGGACGACGTGGACTATCCCGAGAACATCAAGCTTCAGGAAGTCAACTGGATCGGCCGTTCCACAGGCGCTTTCGTAAACTTCCCCATCGCCGGCGCGGAGGAGACCATCCGGATCTATACCACAAGACCCGATACCCTCTTCGGCGTGACCTTCATGGTCATGGCTCCCGAGCATCCTCTGATCGACAAGTATGCAGACCGCATCACAAACATGGA
Source organism: Lachnospiraceae bacterium UBA3287 (assembly GCA_002362155.1). Taxonomy (GTDB): domain Bacteria; phylum Bacillota; class Clostridia; order Lachnospirales; family Lachnospiraceae; genus CAG-791. The sequence continues at coordinate 5,114 of DETN01000031.1, forward strand.
TAAGATCAATGAGTACCGTGAAGCCTGCGCCAAGAAGACCGAGTTCGAAAGGACCCAGCTGGTCAAGGACAAGACCGGTCTTAAGATCGAAGGCATGAGCGCCGTCAACCCCGTGACCGGTAAGGAAGTTCCCATCTTCGTGGCCGACTATGTCATGATGGGCTACGGCACCGGCGC
>DETN01000031.1:5323-5518 GCA_002362155.1 Lachnospiraceae bacterium UBA3287
GGCACCGGCGCCATCATGGCCGTTCCCGCCCACGATCAGCGTGACTGGGAATTCGCAAAGAAGTTCGGCATCGATATCATCCAGGTCATCAAGGGCGGCGATATCGAGAAGGAAGCCTATACCGGCGACGGCGAGATGATCAATTCCGACTATCTCAACGGCTATACCAACAAGAAGGACTCCATCGCCCGCATG
>DETN01000031.1:5629-5813 GCA_002362155.1 Lachnospiraceae bacterium UBA3287
TTCAACCGCCAGAGATACTGGGGCGAGCCCATTCCGCTCATCCACTGCCCAAGGTGCGGCGTCGTAGCAGTTCCCTACGAAGAACTGCCTCTGCGTCTGCCCGAGGTGGAAGACTTCGAGCCCGGCCAGGACGGTCAGTCCCCTCTGGCCAGGATCGATTCCTTCGTCAACTGCACCTGCCCCA
>DETN01000031.1:5858-12463 GCA_002362155.1 Lachnospiraceae bacterium UBA3287
CCTGCCCCAAGTGCGGCGGCGCAGCAAAGAGAGAGACCGACACCATGCCCCAGTGGGCAGGTTCCTCCTGGTATTTCCTCCGCTACTGCGATCCTCACAACGATAAGGCCTTCGCAGACTATAAGAAGCTGGAATACTGGATGCCCGTAGACTGGTACAACGGCGGTATGGAGCATGTCACCAGACACCTGCTCTATTCCCGCTTCTGGCACCACTTCCTCTATGACATCGGCGAGGTCAATACCCCCGAACCCTATGCAAAGCGCACCGCTCAGGGTATGATCCTGGGTTCCGACGGCGATAAGATGTCCAAGTCCAAGGGCAACGTGGTGGATCCTTTGGATATCGTGGACCAGTACGGTGCGGATACCCTCCGCGTCTACATCATGTTCATGGGCGAATACGGCGCAGCCGCTCCCTGGAACGACAGCTCCGTCAAGGGCTGCCGCAGGTATCTGGACCGTGTGGCCGGCCTGACGGATCTGGTGACAGAAAGCGACGTTCCCGAGTTGGAAGTCGGCATCCACAAGGCCATCAAGAAGGTCTCCTCCGATATCGAGGAACAGAAGTACAATACCGCCATCGCGGCCCTGATGTCCCTGCTCAACGACATCTACAAGGTCGGTAAGATCGGAAGAAGCCAGCTGATCGACTACATGAAGCTGCTCAGCCCCTTCGCTCCTCATATCACCGAGGAAATGTACGAAGTCCTGGGCGGTGAAGGCTATCTGACCGTTTCCGAGTGGCCCACCTATGACGAAGCCAAGACCGTGGATGCCGAGATCGAGATCGGCGTACAGGTCAACGGCAAGGTCAGAGGCACTGTCCGCATCCCCAAGGACTGCCCCAAGGACCAGGCACTTGCTCTGGGCAAGGCAGATCCCAAGGTGGCACAGCTCCTGGAAGGCAAGACTCTGGTCAAGGAGATCTATGTGCCGGGCAGGATCCTGAACTATGTAGTCCGCTGATTCCGGCAGGATACTGTAAAATGAATTTAAGGAAGGCTGCTCCGGTCCGGGGCAGCCTTTTTTGGAGGATATATGGAAGACCGTTTATATGCTGCAGTGCATGAAAAGCCTTATAACCATCTGGAGGAGGAAGCCTTTCTGAAGGAGAAGGATCCGAAGCTTTTCCGGGACCTGACGGAAAGGGCGGCCCCTGTGCCCGGAGAAATGATCAGGGAGTACGGGCTGGACGCGGTCCTTTATTTCCTGGAAAGAAAAAAGGCAGAGGGGGAGACGGGAGAGGAAATGACAGATTCCGACGAGGACGCCCTCTGCGGCATCTTCCGCTTCCTGGGCAGGGTATACCGGGCTTTCACAGCCGGGGGGAGACCGGAGAGGAATTCTCAGGCCTCTTCTTTGAAAGATGAGGAGAGTACATCGGCAGACCGGTTTTACGCCCTCTGTGCCCGTGCCCATGCCGCTCTTATGTCCGGTCATATCCATCTCTATGAGGCGGATCTGGCAAAGGCCCTGTCCCTGATCCCAAAGGGCGGAGGAAGCAGGGAGGAAAGAGAGCTCTTTCTCCTTCTTCTGCAGGAGAGTGCTCCCTGTCTTTCCTGTCATCTTCTGGAACTGGAAGGTGCCCCTTCGGGACAGGGAAAAGGCAGGATCAGGGACCTTCTGGAGAGGGGGAAGGCCGGCAGCGAAGTGATCATCCAGGTCGCGGGAAGGGTCCGGGGCCGGATCCTTGTCCGGCCGGGAGAAGACCCGGAGAAAGTCATAAGAAGAGGGGAGAGGATCCTTGGGGAGAGGGGGCTGGACATGGACGGCTTCCATGTCAGATATATCCCCGGAAAAGTGATCAGTTTCTGGAAATAAGTATTGAAAGCCGCAGGCGGGTGTCTGCGGCTTCTGCTGTTTCCCGGGGACCGTTTTTTCTTTATCACTTCGTATATCTGCCGGTTTCGCCGCTGCGATTTAACGGTTTAAAACTTGAAACGGGCACAGGGATTTGTCCTTGACATACATGTACTGAGTGTATACAATTATACATGCGTCTGGGCCGCATGGGGAATCGCGGTCCCCCAGAAGGAATGACAGCATACTCAGGCATAAAAAACGGGGTTCCGCATAGAATGCGGGGGAAGGATACAGATGGCTGGTTTTGATCTTGCACGGGAAGTATCGGATAAATATTCGCTGCGGGGGATGGTCTTTACAAAGATCCGTGAAGATATCCTGAACGGAGTGTACAAGGAACATGAGGAACTGAAGGAAGCAAAGATCGGCAAGGAGCTGGGCGTATCCAGAACGCCGGTCAGAGAGGCCCTTCGTCAGCTGGAACTGGAGGGACTGGTCCAGATCATTCCCAACAGAGGCGCTTTTGTGACCGGGATCTCCGCCAAGGATGTCCAGGACATTTACATGATCCGGGCCAGGCTGGAAGGCCTCTGCGCCAGATGGGCCTGTGAATTCATCACCAAGGAGCAGATGGAAGCCATAGAAGAGAATGTCTATCTGGCGGAATTCCACTCCGGCAAGGGACATATGGAGCAGCTGGCAGAGCTGGACAATCAGTTCCACCATATCCTCTATGAGGCCTGCAACTCCAAGTTTTTAAAGCACCAGCTCCTGGATTACCACGAGTACCTGCTCCGGGTCCGCCGCAAGGCTCTTGGCACCCAGACCAGAGCGACGGTCTCCATCAAGGAGCACAGAGCCATTATGGAAGCCATCAGGGCCGGCAACGCCAACCTGGCAGAGCGCCTGGCTTCCGAGCACATGACCAATGCCTATGAAAATCTGGTCCAGAACGGACTTTATGATGTATACAAAAAATAAAGTGCCCAGTGCACGGTAAGGAGTTTATATGAGCAAAATCGTAATGACAACCCCTCTGGTAGAAATGGACGGCGACGAAATGACCAGGATCATCTGGCAGATGATCAAGGACGAGCTGCTGCTCCCCTATATTGATCTGAAGACAGAATATTATGATCTGGGCCTGCGCCACAGAGATGAGACGGAAGATCAGGTTACGATCGATGCTGCGGAAGCTACAAAGAAATTCGGCGTGGCAGTCAAGTGCGCCACCATCACTCCCAACGTGGCCAGAATGTCCGAGTACAACTTAAAAAAGATGTACAAGAGCCCCAACGCCACCATCAGGGCCTCCCTGGACGGTACCGTATTCCGGGCCCCCATCCTGGTGAAGGGCATCGAACCCTATGTCCGCACCTGGAAAAAGCCCATTACCATGGCCCGTCACGCATACGGCGATGTATATAAGAACTCCGAGATCAAGATCGAAGGTCCCGGCAAGGCGGAGATCGTGTTCACGGCCGCTGACGGAACAGAGACCAGAAAGACCATCTTTGACTTCAAGGGCCCCGGCATTGTCCAGGGCATCCACAATACGGACGCTTCCATCGAGAACTTCGCAAGAGCCTGCTTCCAGTACGCTCTGAGCCAGAAGGAGGATCTGTGGTTCTCCTGCAAGGACACCATTTCCAAGACCTATGACGGCAATTTCAAGGCCATCTTCCAGAGGCTCTATGACGAAGAGTTCAAAAAGCCCTTCGAAGAAGCCGGCATCACCTATTTCTATACCCTGATCGATGATGCTGTGGCCCGCGTGATCCGTTCCGAGGGCGGCTTTATCTGGGCACTCAAGAACTATGACGGCGACGTACAGTCCGATATGTCCGCCACAGCCTTCGGCTCCCTGGCCATGATGACCTCCGTCCTGGTATCTCCCGACGGCAACTATGAGTACGAAGCTGCCCACGGTACCGTACAGAGGCACTACTACAAGTACCTCAAGGGCGAGCCCACCTCCACCAACTCCGTAGCCACCATCTTTGCCTGGTCCGGCGGACTGCGCAAGAGAGGTGAGCTGGACGGTATAAACGAACTTGTGGACTTTGCCAACGCTCTGGACAGGGCTACCCTGGAGACCATTGAATCCGGAAAGATGACCGGCGACCTGGCCCTTATCTCCACTCTGGACCATGTGGAGAAGCTGGGGACCCAGGAGTTCATCCAGGCCGTCAGGGCAAGACTGGACGAGATCCTCAAGGAGGCATAAGGCATCCGGCAGGACCTGTCACTACTGGCACCAGGAATACAAAAGCATGAAAAACGCAGAAGAGCGGCCGCTCTTCTGCGTTTTTTTAATGACTATGCTGTCCATATGGATCAAAGGGGATGAAAACGGGCCTTCGCCGGACCTCCCCTTCAGGCATTTTCGGAAAGGACTTCCCACTGCTCGTAGAGGCCTGCAAGCTCCTCCTCCAGTTCTTCCTTTTTCCGGCTCAGGGCCGTCAGGCGGGAAATGTCCGTACAGACCTCAGGCTTTGCCATTTCTTCGTCGATGGAGGCGCTTTCCTCCTCCAGGGCGGCGATCCTGTCCTCACACTTTTTCAGGTCTGAGGCGGCCTTTCTGAGACGGGCCTGCTCCTCCTTCTGCTTTTTCCAGTCGGCGGATCCCGCGGAGAGGGGCGCGGCAGCTGCAGGGGCCTTATCCATCTGCTTTTTTACCTCTTCATAGGAGAGGCCCTGCTCTCTGGCATAGGCGTCCTGCAGCAGGCTTTCCTCCACTTCCTGGGACTTTTCCAGATAGAAATCATAGTTGCCCATGAACCTGTCGGGAACAGCGTCTTTTCCGTTTCCGGGATAATTCAGCATGGTCCTCTTTGTCAGGGACAGGATCCGGCTGGCCGTATGATTGATGAAATACCGGTCATGGGATACATAGAGCACGGTCCCCTCGTAGGAGTTGAGAGCGTTTTCCAGTACTTCCCTGGAGGTCATGTCCAGGTGGTTGGTGGGCTCGTCCAGGATCAGGAAGTTGGCCTGGGAGAGCATGAGCTTGGCCAGGGAGACCCGGCCCTTTTCACCGCCCGACAGAGACCGGATCTGCTTGAAGACATCCTCCCCCGTAAAGAGGAAGGAGGCCAGGAGATTGCGGATCTCCGTATTGGTCATGGCCGGATAGGCGTCGGAGATCTCTTCGAAAACAGTATTGTCGTCGTGCAGGACGTGGTGCTCCTGATCGTAGTAGCCGATGTGGACGTTGGTGCCCAGGCGGATCCTGCCCTCGTCGGGAGGGGTCAGCTCGTTGATGATCCGCAGGATCGTGGTCTTGCCGGTGCCGTTATCCCCGATCATGGCCACGTGCTCTCCCCGGCGGATGCCGAAGGAGATGCCCTTGAACAGCTCCTTCTGGTCAAAGGACTTGGAAAGGCCTTCCACCTCCATGACCTCGCGGCCGCTTTTGATGCAGGGCTTCAGGACCAGGTGCATGTCATCCCGGATTTCGAAGGGCTTTTCCACCCTTTCCGTTCTGGCCAGCATCTTTTCCCGGCTCTCGGCCCTTTTGATGGACTTTTCCCGGTTGAACTGTCTGAGCTTTGCAATAACGGCTTCCTGATGGCGGATCTCCGCCTGGTTATTGAGCCAGGCCTTTTTTCTGGCTTCCTGCAGGTTCTTTTTCTGCTCCGCATAGAAGCTGTAGTTGCCGGGGAATACCAGGGCATGGGTGTTTTCGATCTCGATGACCTTGGTCACGGTCCGGTCCAGGAAATAGCGGTCGTGGGATACGATCAGGACCGTTCCCTTATAGTTGGACAGATAGGTCTCCAGCCAGCGGATGCTGCCCAGATCCAGGTGGTTGGTGGGCTCGTCCAGGATGATCACGGGAGGTTTTGAGAGGAGCAGCTTTCCCAGGGCGACCCGGGTCTTCTGACCGCCGGACAGGGTGGAGATGTTCTGAGAGTATTCCTCCTCGGAAAAGCCAAGGCCCCTCAGGACCCCGGTGATCTCTCCCTTGTAGGAGTAGCCGTTTTCCATTTCGAACCTGTGCAGCAGGTCTGTATATTCCGACATCAGAGTGACCAGAGCCTCTCCCTGCAGGCTGTTCATGAGCCTTTCGTCCTCGGCGATCTGCTTTTCCATGTCCAGCAGGTACTGCTTGACGGACAGAAGCTCGTCATAGATGGTGTTCTGGGAATCCAGGTTCTGGTTCTGGGCCAGGTAGCCGAAGCTGGTATCCCTGGCAAAGGAGACCGTTCCGGAATCGGCTTCCATTTCCCCCGTAATGATCCGGATCAGGGTGGTCTTGCCGGCGCCGTTCATGCCCACGATGGCCGCCTTTTCCCCCTTTTCCAGGTGGAAGGTGACGTCGGACAGGACTGTATTTTCAACGAATGCTTTCGATATATGGTGACAGGACAGAATCATAATGACCTCTTATGGCAAAAATGTCGGGAACTGGATTCCAACGACCATCTTAATGGAGTTTTTCTCTTATGTCAATTTGGGAATAAAGGACGATCATCTGCCTGTTTTGTGACAGATATCATAAGACAGGTTAATGAAATTTATGAAATAATCAAATACAAATACATGATATAAAAATTATGATGATATCAGGGCATAGGATGATGCCGGAGCATGCCGGAGCCGCCCTTTGCGAAACGTTTCATTATAATCCGCGGGATACCACGTCCATAGGAGCAGCTGCATATCCGGTACAGACGGCAGCGCCTGCTGCCTCCCGGATGTTCTCGCCGGTAACGTAGTCCTGAAAGAACTGAGGCTGATCAATCGGGCTTACAGAGAGGATATTGTCATCTCCTCTGCAAGCCCCATCCATTCAGA
>DETN01000159.1 GCA_002362155.1 Lachnospiraceae bacterium UBA3287
AGGGACCCGGATCTTCTGGAAATGGCCTATGTCTTTTTCATCAGTGACAAAGCCCGTATGACCTATATCGATCTTCCCGCCTGCAGGGACAAGCTGGTCCTTTCCGCCATGATCGCGGGGCCCGTATCCGCCGCAGTGGGCGCAGCCGCCCTCTTTGCGGGAGGCGCCTCCCCCGGCATCCCTCTCCAGGCCGCGGCAGGCCTTCTGCTGCTTGTTCTGGCAGCCGCTGCCGGAACGGTCCTTAAGAAAAACTCCGGGAAAGGAGGAAACGCCGCATGACCATCGAAGTACTGAATGTGAGTAAAAACTATGACGGGAAGCCCTATCTGAAGAAGGTGAGCCTGGATATCTCCTCCGGCTCCGTCATCTCCGTGATCGGCCCGAAAAAGAGCGGAAAGACCGCCCTCATGCGCATCATCCTGGGCCTGGAAGAGCCGGACAGCGGGAGAATCACCCTGCTGGGAGACTATAAATACGACCGGGTCAATGCCGGCGTGGTATTCCAGGACGACCGTCTCTGCCCCGGCTTCACCGCCGCCGAGAATGTTGCCATGGTCAACGAAAAGCTCTCCGTCAGAGTGGCCAGACAGGAGCTGAACAAGCTCCTTCCCGAAGGGGTCTGCGACCTGCCGGTAGAAAAGCTTACTCCCGGCCAGCGCCGCACCGTCTGCATCGTCCGGGCCCTCTGCGTGCCCTCCGATGTCCGTCTTATGGACGAGCCCTTCGCCGGCATGGCCCCCGATGAGAAGGAAAAGGCCCTGGCCTATATCCGGTCCGTCATTGCCAACACCCCTCTGGTGGTCACCTGTCTGCCCGGAGAGGAACTGCCCTTCGGCAGGACCTGTCCCCTGACCTGAAAATACGGAAAATAATACCATGAACCAGCCCTTTGTAAAAATAGACCTGCACGGCCTTCGCCGGGATGAAGCCAGGGAGGTCATAGAAAAAGCCATCCGGTCCGCCTCTCCCATGACCTACCATCTGCAGCTGATCCACGGCTATCACCGGGGGACCAGCCTCCGGACCATGATCCATGACTGGTACCGATTCGATACCCGAATCAAAAGGATCATGCCGGGAGACAATCCCGGCATCACCGTCCTGGTCCTGAAAGAGCTCTACTGAGACGGAGGATGGACAGGAACAGGCAAAGAGGAACTCTGCCCTATGTGAAACAGCTGCCGGAACCTTCCGGCAGCTGTTCGTGTCAGGGCATACTTTAAGAAAAATCACCCTGTACAGAAATAAACGAAAGCGAAGCAAAATCATGTCACACTACATTACCATCTCTCATCTGCCGGCCAGGCTGAACATCCGGGATCTGGGAGGGCTTCCCGCCCGCGACGGAAGACATGTCCGGAAGGGACTGATCTTTCGCAGCTCCGCCCTGGCCTTTTTCAGCGAGGAGGAACTGGTCCCGGTAAAGAAGCTGGGCCTTAAGACCATCCTGGATCTCCGCTCGGAAAGCGGGGCATCAAAACGCCCCGATCCCCCTCTGGAAGGAGCTGCCTATTACAACCGATGCGCCGCCTTTCAGAATTTCCTGGACGATCTGAATTCTCCCGCAGAGCTGGCAAGCCTTGTTTTCGACGAAGACCAGAAGGGAAATCCCGCCGACGTGCTGGTCTCCAGCTATTCGGCTTCCCTGGCCTTCTCCAACGAAGCCTTCCGCTTTATGTTCGAGAGCCTCCTGGAGGGCCGCGCCCCCCTGCTCTTCCACTGCTCCAACGGCAAGGACCGGACCGGCGTGGCGGCCATGCTGATTCTTCTGGCCCTGGGCGTGGAAGAAGGATGCGTCAAAGAAGATTTCCTAAGGAGCAACGAGAGCAGGAAGGAAGAAATAGACCGGCTCCTTGGCAGGTTCCGGCCTCTATCCGGCCTCTCCGCCACCGCCAGGTCTTTCCTCACCATGATCGGCGGAGTCCTGCCCGAATCGGCGGATATGACGATCAGCGAGATCCTGGAACGCTATGGGACCTTTGAGAATTTCATGGAGAAGGAATACGGCTTTGACGGGGAAAAGCTGAGAAGATTCAGGGATATGTATCTGGAATGATAAGAAAGGGGCTTTTTTTCTACCGCATATCTCCCTCCTGTAACTCTCCCGATATCAGACAGACTTCTTTGCCAGCACCCCGGCAGTCATCCTTACCACGAAAAACATGTCATGGAAAACTTTCATCTTTTTTATGGCCGCGCAGCTTGACCGGCATTCCAGGAACTAATAATATACAATGTATATACATCAGGTATCTGTCTTACACAGGAGGGAAAAATGGAAATACAGCTTGTGAAATGGGGAAACGGGCAGGGGATACGCATTCCCAAGCTGGTTTTGCAGGAGCTTGATTTAAAAGTAAACGATACTCTCAGCATGGAAATACGGGACGGGCAGATCGTCATTGAAAAGGTAAAATTCAGGCACCGTTCGCTGGAAGAACGCGCCCGTGTCTATGGCGGGAAATTGGGGCCCTGCGCAGAATTTGACTGGGGAGAACCGAAAGGACGTGAGGTATTATGACGGCCTGTGCCAGACAGGGAGATATACTGTGACTGGAAAAGGAAAAACAGTACGTACTGGTGCTCAGCAGAGATTTCTTTAATCAGTCCGGCATGTCAGTCGTATGTCCCCTCCGGGAGAGGGCAGATCCGGATGCTCTGCATATCAGGATTCATTATAATCCGCGGGATACCACGTCCATAGGAGCAGCTGCACCGCATGGGCGTGGAGGAACGCGGTCTTTTTTCTTTCCACGAAAGTCCGCGTACCTGCTGTCCCGCTT
>DETN01000085.1 GCA_002362155.1 Lachnospiraceae bacterium UBA3287
ATCCCAGAAATGCAGCTCCACATGGGCCGCGGCGTCTCCGAAGTTAAAAAATCCTATAGCCATATCTCCCTCGGAGAGCTGCTTTACCAGGATGAAGGCGTCAGGGCTTCCGTAGGTGGGAAGTTTATGGCAGCTGCGCCCCTCCGGGTCCTGGTTTACCGCGATCACGTCCCGGTTGGTCAGGATCTTTCTGGTCTCGTCGTTCATGGACCGGATGTCGCAGCCCATGATCAGGGGGGAATTCAGCATGGCCCAGAGAACAAAGTGGGTCTGGTATTCCACCGTGCTGCAGCCGCCTATGGAGGTCTCGGGATTAAGCCCCCTGCCGTACATGCCCACCACCAGGATATCCATGTCGTTATAGCAGCCGGGTCCGCAGAAGGCAGTCTTTTCCATCTGACTGAGGGCAATGCTTTCGATGGATCTCCAGGCGTCCTGGATATCGATGGTGGACCGGAAGGTATGGGCCCCGGTGGACCGGATCCATTCATGGACATTGTCCCTGCCCCACTGGCAGGCCGCCAGCAGGATGTCCCTGCCGCTGCTTCGAAGAGCCAGATTCATCCTCCGGTAGAGCATCTCGGATGACAGAGTGGCCGGATGAAAGCAGTTATCGTACTTGAGATAATCGATCCCCCATTCCGCGAACTGGCGGGCATCGGAGAACTCATGCTCAAAGCTGCCCGGATACCCGGCGCAGGTATGGACGCCGCAGCAGGAATAGATCCCCAGCTTCAGTCCCTTTTCATGGACGTAGTCTGCGACCGCCTTCATGCCCCGGGGGAACTTTTCCCTGTCCGGGACCAGAAGCCCCTTTTCGTCCCTGGACTTTTCGGCCCAGCAGTCGTCTATGATGACATACTCATAGCCCGCATCCTTCAGTCCTTCCCTGACCATGGCATCCGCCGTGGAGCAGATCAGATCATCAGTGACCTGGTCAAAAAAGGTATTCCATGAGTTCCACCCCATGGGCGGGGCTTTCAGCAGCATTTCTTTCTTCATATGATCTGTACTCCTTACTTACTTCCTGCATGCAGATCCTCACTGGTCCCGGCTGCTTCTCCTCTCCGGTAGGCCGTGGGACTCATCCCGTATTTCCTGCGGAAGGCCTTGGAAAAGGCCATGTAATCTTCGTATCCCACCTGTTCCGCGATCTGCTGTACGGTCAGGTCTGTCTCCGTCAGCAGCCTGCATCCGTTGCGGAAGCGGCACTGGAGGATGTATTCCCGGGGCGAGAGCCCGGTGTATTTATGAAAGATGGTGGTAAAGTAGCTTCTGGTAAAGCCTATATAGTCCACCACGTCACTGACAGTGATGGCAGCATAGTTCATGTCGATGAGGCTGACTGCCTTCTGCACGTAGACCTCGGCGGTGTAGGCCCGTTTTACGGCCCTCTTCTGTTTCCTGGCGGCGGAAGACTCCATGGCCAGGGCCAGGTACTCCAGAAGGATTCCTCTCCTTCTGAGGTCGTTGATGTAATTCATCTCCGGCTTTTCGTGCATGCGGAGGACCAGCTCGTAGAAGGCTTTTGGATCCTCTGTGGTATCCAGGCAGTAGATTCCTTCCGTAAAGCCGATCTCCTCCGAGATCCTCTTCGCGTCTTCCCCGGAGTAGGTCACCCAGCAGTACTGCCAGGGGTTTTCCGTATCCGCCGTATACTGGACCTCTTCGTTGTCCTTAAGGAGGAACATCTGCCCGAAGCGGGGATGAAAGACCTGCCCTCCCGCTATAAGAGTCCCTGTGCCCGACAGGATCACGTGCAGATGCCAGCAGTCCCTGACCTCCGGCCCGAAGTTTACCCCGGGGTCGCACCGCTCCATGCCGCAGGCGATGAGACAGATGTCTCCCGTCTGGTCATGATCATACTCAAGGCACCGGTAGTGGCGGTTGCGTTTTGCCGTATCGACTGCTTTCATATCTGCCTCCTTAAATACAGGCCTGCTGCGCTCATGCATATGCCGCAGGGGCTGAATCAGAAACGAAGGAATGAAAAACAAATAAAACAGCATCAGGGCCGGAGCATGAATGCCCTGGCCCCCGATGCCGCCTGCCGGTAGATGGCCGGCAGGCTTATGCAGGTAACCTTATTCTGTTGCGAGGACCTCGTTCATCATATCCGCCATCTTCTTGCAGACGTCTGCCATGGAGGAAGGATTCTGCCATGCTTCTACCAGACCTGTGGTGAAGCCGCCTTCCCATGCGGTGGTATAGCGGGATGCGGGGTGCTGGATCAGGGTGCCGTTTTCTTCCACTTCCAGGAAAGGAGAGATGTCCATGCCCTCGAAGGCGGAAACGAATGCGTCGGAGCAGCCCTTGTAGGCAGCCATGGTGACGCCCAGCTCTGCCTGCTTCTTCTGTCCTTCTTCGGAGCAGAATGCGGAGATCAGGCTGTAGGCTTCGTCGGGAAGATCGGTGTTTGCAGCGGCTGCCCAGCCAAGGCCGTTGTAGAGGGATACTCTCTCGCCTTCGTCGCAGGCGCCGTTTCCGTTGGCGTCATAGTAAGGGATCTGAGCCCATGCATAGTTGGCGGACTGTTCGGCGGTGTAGAAGGTGTTGACCATCCAGGAGCCCTGGAGCATCATGCCTACGATACCGGACATGAACATCAGGTCAGGATCTGTCTCGGCCATCAGGCTCTGTTCGGGCATGCTGGGGAAGAGCTTGTCAGCCAGCCATGTCATGGCTTCCACAGTCTTGGGGTCGTCCATGCCGGAGGTCTTGTTGTCGTCGGAGATCAGCTTTCCGCCGTGGCCGTAGATCAGGTTGTACCAGCCGTCCTGGCCGTCGTTGGTGTTCATGGCTGTGCCGTAGATGCCTTCGTCTTTGCCTGCTTCTCTGATCTGAGCAGCGACTTCTGCGTACTTCTCCCAGTCCCATGTGTCATCGGGATACTCGATGCCGTACTTGTCGAAGATGGCCTTGTTGTAGATCATGGCGATGGTGTCGTGGTCTTTGGGAAGGGCGAACTGATTGCCGTCCAGGTTGTAGATGTTTACGATGCCTTCATAGTAGTTGTTCAGATCGATGGCGTCGTCAGCTGCGATATAGTCGTTGAGGTTCAGCAGCATGTCGGCTCTCATGTACTTCTGGGCTTCGTTGATGTGCATCCAGAATACGTCGGGCATTTCACCGCCGGAAGCGCCGGCTTCCAGAAGTGTCCAGTACTCGTTCCAGGAAATGACGTTCATCTGGACCTTGACGCCGGTCTTTTCGGACCACTCGTCGGCGATCTTGGAGAGGCCTTCCAGCTGGTTGTTGTCCCAGATGTCCACCACCAGGGTCTTGCCGCTGTCCTCTGCGGGAGCCTGGGCCGTTTCGTCAGTCTTCTCTGTGCTTTCTTCCTGAGGAGCGGTCTCTGCGGGGGCGGAGCCGGAGCCGCATGCTGCCAGGGAAAGGGTCATGCAGAGAACAAGAATAAGTGCGATCAGTTTTTTCATGTGTTCCTCCTTTAAGTATACACGATGCATTGGTTTTCTGCTGATTTCATCCTATCATTACTTATGTCATAAACGCATAGAACGCCGTTCTATGGGCATGTCCAAATGTTCTTTCAATTAAGGAAAAGGGGCCCTGGAGAAGGAACAGAGAAGGATCAGGGAGGTAAGGAAAGAACAGGGAAAAGGACCTGGTAAAAGAGGGCAGGCAGGGCGCAGCGTCAGGCGGAGTGCAGAGTCAGGCGGAGTGCAGAGTCAGGCGAAGTGCAGAGTCAGGCGAAGTGCAGAAAAGGAAAAAGACCGGGGGCCGCTTTCGCGGTCCCCGGCCTTTTCCTTAAAGGGGTGCCGGAATCAGAAAGAAAAGTTCTGAAAAAGCCTTTATGATTTGTTTATGCCGTTTAGGACATTTTTATAAGGCTGCTCTCCTCTTAATCAGGCCTTTCTGTACTTTCTGAAGGCAGAGACTGCCATAAGCAGAAGTCCCGCTGCCAGAACGGCGTCGATGCCGCAGGCTGCCTTCTTCCAGTTTTCCAGACCGCCGGCCGTATGCTCTTCGTCATAGGCCCAGCTGCCGGCCGTGGTATAGAGGATGTTGTGGGTGGCCTGTCTCATGTACTGGACGTTGGAAGCCGCGCTCTTGTCGGTCACCTGGTTGGGGCCGCCTTCGAAGGTGGAAAGCATGGCGTCCACGCCGTTTGCCAGAGCCATGTCGGCGTTCATGAAGCCGTGGCCGTTGTTGCGGAAGAAGTCGGATACGATGAAGCCTCTGAAGCCCCACTCTCCTCTCAGGATGTCGTTGTTGAGAGCGCTGATCTCGCCTGCCCACTTGTTGCCGATGAAGGCCCAGGATTCCATGGCTGCGTTGGCGCCGCCTGCCTTGACTGCGATCTCGAAGGGCTTCAGGTAGATCTCACGCATGGACTGCTCAGTCGCCCAGGCGCAGACCATCTTTCCGTTGGAGTCATACATGGCAAAGTGCTTGATGGTGGAGTAGACGCCCTGGGTCAGAGCACCTGCCACGCCGTCTGCTGCCATATATCCGGCCAGAACGCCGTCTTCGGAGAAGTACTCGTAGTTGCGGGCGGTGAAAGCGGATCTGTGGGTATTCATGCCGGGCGCATACCAGCCGGTGGAATTCATTTCCTTTGCCATCCTGCCCATGCAGGTGCCCCATGCGGTGGCCAGGTCGTGGCTCCATGTGCAGGTGATGACTACTTCGATGGGGAAGCCGATGGAACCTGCGCCGGTGAAGTTGTTGTTGATGGCGGCGGGGCCGTCACAGTCTACGTTCTGGACCTTGCCGATGGAAGGGATGGCAGGGGTCTGATAGCCGGAAAGGGCGATCA
>DETN01000098.1 GCA_002362155.1 Lachnospiraceae bacterium UBA3287
TCCATTGAACTGGTGGCCTGCGGATCCTCCAGCTCCGAGATGCCCACCTTCGGAAGCTGGGAACTGACCATGCTGGACGAATGCTATGAGAACATCGATTACGTATCCCTCCACCGCTATTACGGGAACCCCACCAATGATACGCCGGGCTTCCTGGCCAGGAGCATGGACCTGGACGACTTCATCCATACGGTGGTAGCCGTCTGCGATGCGGTAAAGGGAAAGAAGCACCTGAAAAAGCAGATCCATCTGTCCTTCGACGAGTGGAATGTCTGGTACCATTCCAACGAACAGGACAAGGAGATCTGGAAGAGGGAAAAATGGGGGCCTGCCCTTCCTCTTCTGGAGGACGTCTATAACTTCGAAGACGCCCTTCTGGCGGGCAGCATGCTGATCACCTTCCTGAGGCATGCCGACAGGGTGAAGATCGCCTGCCTGGCCCAGCTGGTAAATGTCATAGCCCCCATCATGACCCGAAACGGCGGAGGCTGCTGGGCCCAGACCATCTACTGGCCCTTCCTGCATGCTTCGAAATACGGACGGGGAACGGCCTTGAGGGCCCTGGTGAAATCGCCGGTCTACGGATGCGATGATTACAGCGAGGTACCCCTGATTGACGCCGCCGCCTCCATGGATGATGAGGGAAATGTAACGGTCTTTGCCGTCAACAGGGATATGGCGGAGGGCTTTGAACTGGATATAGACCTCAGGGCTTTCGGAGATCTGAAGCTTGAAGAACACATCCTTCTGCATCACAGTGACGTAAAGGCGGTCAATACGGAAGAGAACCCCTTCAATGTGGCCCCGGTCTCCGGCCCCGGAGGCGTGATCGAAAATGGAAGGGCAAAGATCAGCGTGCCGGCCCTGAGCTGGAACGTGATCCGGTTTGCCCCGGGAAAGTGATACGATAAAGATGGTGAGTATATCCCTGCCGGACAGGAAGCGGGGGTTTTGATCGTTAAAGTAAAAACTGAGTGAAGAAAGAGGTATGGCATATGGGCAGGAAAATCGTTGCCGTCAATGCCGGTCCCAGGATGGGATGGAATACGGAAACACTGATCTCGCAGGCTTCAAAGGGAGCGGAAGAAGCCGGCGCACAGGTGCAGCGCTTCGATCTTTTCCGCCTGGAAAAATACACGGGATGCATTTCCTGCTTTGGCTGCAAGAAGGAAAGATTTAAGGGGCATTGCATCTGCCGGGACGGTCTGACCCCCGTACTGGACGCTGTCCGGGAGGCGGTCAGCTCTCCCAACTACCTGGGAGAGCTGACCGCCTCCTTCCGGGCCCTCTACGAAAGGCTGATCTTCCAGAACCTGACCTACAACGTGGAAACGCCCTGCTGTAATGACCGCATGATCCCGGTGCTTCTCATTATGACCAGCAATGCCCCGGATACGGCCTACGCCTATCTGCTGGAAAACTACCGGCAGACCCTGAGCCGCTTTGTGGGCCCAGCCAGGGTCCTTGTCAGCGGCAATACCCTGCAGCTGAAGGACTATGGCAGAACGGACTGGGAATGGAACCTGTTCGATCCGGAGGATAAAAGGATCCGTCACGAGACGGTATTCCCGCAGGAATGCAAAAAGGCCTTCGAGATGGGCAAGGAGCTGGCAGGAGAGTAAAAACAGTAGAAAATCGCCATAGAAAGCATCTTTTTTTCTTCTTCGGAGCCACCGGACATATGTGTCCGGTCCAAAATACGGCATTTCCCGCTTTGTGTCGTGTTGAGAGACGGGCATTTCCTCTATTCTGACAGTGAAAGGAGGCAGACTTTATGGATCAGATCAAAATCGGAAGGTTCTTAAGGACCCTCAGAAAAGAAACAAATCTGACACAGGAGCAGCTGGCCGAGCAGCTGAATGTCTCCAGCAGGACCATATCCAGATGGGAGACAGGATCCAACATGCCGGATATCAGCCTGCTGGCGGAACTGGCAGAGACCTTTGACGTCTCCATTCCGGAACTGATCAACGGAGAAAGGAAGAATGAGGCAATGAAAGAAGAAATCAGAGAAGAGACCAGAGAGGTCGCCCAGAAGATGTCTGACTACGCGGGAGCGGAAAAAGAGACCATTTTAAAGAACATCAAAAACCTGAGCCTGGTCGGGGTCTGCGCGGTGGCAGGCCTGTGCATCGTCGAAATGATCGGACTTATCGGGAAGGTCCCCGTGGAGGGCATTCTTGAGAAGCTCCGCCTGTACTGCGAGACCCTGTCCTATGTAACGGTCATCATGATCTTTTTCCATGCCACAGGACTTCTCTACAGGATGCAGAGAAAGAACAGAAAAAGCTTTTTAAGCGAACTTCCCAAACCCCTGCTTTTTGTTATTTCTGCCGCTGCGGCCTTTGCAGCAGCCCTGGTGATCAAACTTGTTCTGAAGCAGATCTTCTGACGGAAGATAGATTTTCTAATAGAAAATCTGCAAAGTCCCCCCTGGGAGGGACACACAACCTGTAATCGTTTCTCTTGAGAGGAAGGCCCTTTTCACAAGGTTCCTTCCTCTTTTTCTTCCTTTCTTCATCTCTCTCGTCTTTCTTTTCTTTCTTTCCCCAGGATTGACAGGAAAGGGCAGGATAGGTATAATTACAACAGTTGCAAAACAAGCGTTGCATAACGGCCTTAGGCCGGAAAGGAGGGGACCTGTGCCTCCCAAAGTGAAATTTCAGAAGGAAGAGATCGTTCGGGCAGCCCTGAACGTAGCGAGAGAAAAAGGTATGGATGCGGTGACGGCCCGGGAGGTGGCAGGGGCTCTGAATGTCTCTCCCCGTCCCATCTTTACCTATTATGACACCATGGATCAGCTGAGGCGGGACGTATTCGATATGGCAAAGGAAGAGTACCGCGCCTATATCGAAAGGGGCCTGGCCGCCCCCATTCCCTTTCTGGGGGTGGGCCAGCAGTATGTCCGCTTTGCCAGGGAGGAGCCGGAGCTCTACAGACTGCTCTTTCTGACAAGGCCGGACGGGGCCGTGGGCGGAGCCATGGAAGCCTTGAAGTTCACCCAGGACCTGGTAAGGGAGTCTCTCATGCGCATCTACAGGATGGACGCCCATGCGGCAGACTGCTACTTCCGGGACCTCTGGCTCATGGCCTTCAGCTTTGCCACCCTGATCGTTACGGAGGATTGTCCCTACAGCGACGAGGAGATGAGCGCCATTTTTTCGGAGGTCTCTCTTTCCGTCTGCAAGGCCTATAAGGAGATCCCGGGCCTGGTGGACGGGACCTATGATAAGGACGCCATCTTCCGGCAGCTGGTGGAAAAGTAAAAAGGAGACCTGCCATGAACAGCCCTGAGGAATTCCTGCGCTGTCCCAGGTGCGGGGGAAAGACAAGGGTTCGGGTAAGACTAAGGACCGTTCTTAAGGACTTCCCCCTCTTCTGCCCCAAGTGCAGATACGAATGCGTTATCGATTATGAAAGAGGAAAAATGACCACTGTAAAGACGCCTGACAGGGGTGACCCGGGGCAGATCTGAAGACAGGGAAGCAGTATCTTTCCAGCGATGAAGGAGGAAGCATGGAGAAAAATCTAATGATCGCGGTCTGCGGACTGGACTGCGGAAAATGCGAGGCCCGCATTGCCACCGTAACAAAGGACGAGGCCCTGAAGAGAAAGGTCGCGAAGGAGTGGTCAGAGCTGAACAAAGTCCTGATCACCCCGGAGATGATTCTCTGCACCGGCTGCCGCGTGGAAGGGCCCAAGACCCCTTTCTGCCAGTCTCTCTGTCAGATCAGACAATGCGCAAAGGAAAAAAAGCATGAGACCTGCGCAGGCTGCGGCCTGGCGGGAAACTGCGAAAAGCTTTCCATGATCACAGCACATAATGAGGAGGCCAGGCGGAATCTGGGCCTTTAAAAAAAGGAGCGGAAAATGAAGCTGAGACACCTGGGTATTTTCGGAATCATAAGCCTATTTTCCTATACGGCCATGGTCTTTCTCTCGCCCCTGGCCTATCCGGGCTATGACCCGCTTTCCATGGCCATCAGCGATCTCAGTGCGGTGGGAGCCCCCTCCGCGGCCCTTGCGGAAAGACTGAACGCCCTCTTCGGCCCTGCGGCGGTGGTGAGCGTCATGGCGGTCTGCGTGGGCGCAGGCGCCTGCCGGTCAAAGCTTCTAAGGACAGGGATCGGACTTTTTGCCGCCATGGAATGGATCTCTACGGCAGGCTATCGGATGTTCCCCCTGGTCATGGGAGAGGATATGTCTTCCTTTCAGAATGTCATGCACATCCTGGTGACGGTCCTGGTGGTCGTTCTCTCCGTCCTTTCCCTGGCGCTGATCCTTTTAGGTGGAAGGAGGGAGGAGCTCCCTTCCTTAAGCCTGGCGGCGGGCCTGTGCCTTCTTTGCATGATGGCAGGGGCCATGGGGACAGGCCTTATGCCAAAAGGAGTCTTCGGTCTTTTTGAGAGGCTCAGCGCCTTTTCGGCGGTGGTCTTCAACGCCTTTCTGGGATTCTTCCTTTGGTCGGGAAGGTTTCCGGAAGAAGAGAGAAATAAGTAAAAGGAGAGGGATAAATAACAGTGAAGAAGAAAAAGAGAGGCCTGATCGTCTTTCTCTGCGTCCTGCTTATCCTGGGCGGACTGGGCCTGGTCTGGTCCCGTTTCGGAGGATTCGGCACCGGGAAAAGCGCAAATCCTGAAGAGTTTGCGGCGTATGCGGGCAGCATCGAAGATATGGAGATCCCGGAAGGGACAAAGATCATAGCCCTGGGAGAAGCGACCCACGGAAACAGGGAATTCCAGCAGCTGAAAAAGGATGTCTTTGAACAGATGGTGGAAAAATACAATGTCCGCTCCTTCGCCCTGGAGGGGGACTTCGGCGGCTGCGAATATGTAAACAGATATATCCACACCGGAGAAGGGACCGCAGAGGAAGCGGCGGCGGCCATCGGCTTTGCTATTTACAGAACGAAAGAGATGGCGGATCTGATCGAATGGATGCGGACTTACAATGAAGATGCGCCGGAAGGGGAGGATCTTCGCTTCTACGGCTTTGATATGCAGAGGACTTCTTACACCTTCCGTTATCTTCTGGAAGCTGCCGGGGATCTGGGACTGGATACCGGGGCCCTGGAAGCGCTCCGGGACGGGGAGGACATCTCGTCTTCCGCCAGCAGGGAAGAAAAGACAGGAATTTACAGGGACCTGCGGGAAAAGCTGGAGGAGATGGGAGAAGGAACGGAAACGGATGCGGAAAAGGTGTTTGCCCTGCATCTGACAGACTGCCTCCTGCAGAATGAGGAGCTCTTCAGAGCCTATGAGGAAGTGCCCACGGAATCTAACGGGATCAGAGACCGCTTCATGGCGGAAAATGCCCTGTGGATCCTGGAAAGGGAGAAAGAAAGAGGGAACGACACCGTCTTCCTTGCGGGCCACAACGGTCATATGCAGCAGTACGGGACCTACCAGGGAGGGCAGGACAAGGTCATGGGAAATCTCCTGGCAGACCGGATCGGAGAGGAAAACTACTATGTAATCGGCACGGACTTCTATAAGTCCACCGTCAACATGTCCCGATCCACAGGCGGCCGAATGACAAGGACCTTCTATTCGGCGGATCCCCTGGCAAAGGCCGCTTCCAAAAAGGGGATGGATCTGTGCTGGCTGGATTTTGGAAAAGTTCCCGGGGACTCTGTTCTGCGGCAGGATATAGACGGCTATATCTTTATGGGAAGTCTGGGCGAAGCCCCGGGGGACGGGGCAAACGGCATCGTTTACAGTCTTCTGCCCCGGGCCTACCGGATATGGCAGAGCCCCGCGGAGCTCTTCGACGGCATGATCTTTGTAAGGGAGGCCCATCCCACGGAAATTGAATAGGAATACCGGCGGAAATCATCCGGGGGCGGCGGCGCATCTGCGCCGCTGTTTTTTTTCGAATCATTTCGCCCGGCTATGATATGCCATTTAAGAATATCATCAAATAAAATATAGCTATTTGCCCTTTTCCTTTCCCTGCGCTAAAGTAGGATCAGAAAGAAGAAGGAGGCAGCATCTATGAAAATGAAGGCACTGGCCTTTCTTATGGCGGTCATCCTTTCTGCGGCGGTCACCGGCTGCGGATCCGCGGCTCCGAGGAATCCGGATCCGGTAGAGACAGCCCCGGTGCAGGAGGAGGCTTTGGAAGAGGTCAAAGCGGAAGAAATAGTGAACGAAAGTACAGAAGAGATGGAAGAAGCTCCCGAAAAGGAAGCGGCAGAGGGCGGCTCTCAGGAAGAGGAGAGCGCCGCTGAAGAAACGACAGATAACGCGGAGGAAGAAACAATGAAGATGACCATCGGCGGTACGAAGGTAAATGTGGCATGGGAAAACAATGATTCGGTAAGAGCCCTTATGGACCTTTGCAGGGAAAAGCCCCTGACTGTGGAAATGTCCATGTACGGCGGCTTCGAGCAGGTGGGAAGCCTGGGCAGAAGGCTCCCCTCCAATGACACTTATACCACAACGGCATCGGGAGACATCGTCCTCTATTCCAGCAATCAGATCGTCGTTTTTTACGGCTCCAACTCCTGGGAATATACAAGACTGGGCCATATCACGGATAAGGACCAGGCGGGCATGAGCGGCCTTCTTTCCGGAGGAGACGTGACCATCACCATCAGCATGGAGGAATAAACATGAAGATCCTGATCCTGAACGGCAGTCCCCATTTAAAGGGCCCCACCTCCGACATGGCCATGGCCTTTATGAAGGGCGCTGAGGAAGCGGGGCACACTGTCACGAACATCAACGTGGCCCATAAGCATATCCGGGGCTGCATGGCCTGCGAATACTGCAGGGAGAAAGAGAAGGGCGTATGCGTCCAGAAGGACGACATGCAGGAGATCTATCCCCAGATCCTTTCTTCGGACATGATCGTCTTCGCCTCTCCCATCTACTATTTTACTCTTTCAGCCCAGCTGCAGGCCGTCATCCACAGGACCTATGCCATTGACATCCCTGCCAATGTGAAAAAGACGGCCCTGATCATGAGCTCGGGCAGCGCCTACGTCTACGGGCCTGCCATTTCCCAGTACTATCAGTCCATCGTGGAATACTGGGGCGTTGAGAACGCAGGGATCTTTACGGCAAACGACAAGATGAACATGTCCCAGGAAAAGAGAGACGAACTGTACAGGTTCGGAAAGAGCCTGCAGGGGTAAGGAAAAAGTACATGAAATACAGAATCCATCAGAAAACGGGAGACCGGATCAGTGAGATCGGCATCGGCTCCTCCTACATGTTCCAGGCAGGAAAAGAGGAGGCCGTAAAGGCCCTCCGGCGGGCCGTCCGGGGCGGGATCAACTATTTTGATCTGGCAGCGGGCGACGGCAGCACCTTTCCCATCTACGGGGAAGCCTTCCGGGACCTTCGAAAGGATATCTTTTTCCAGATCCATTTCGGAGCGGACTATACCAGAGGGACCTACGGCTGGACCCTGGACCTGGAGACCATAAAAAGATCTGTGGATTCTCAGCTCAGGGCCCTTCATACCGACTACATCGATTACGGCTTTATCCACTGCCAGGACGAAGTATCGGACTGGGAGACTTACCGGGAAAACGGCGTTTACGACTATATCCTGCAGCTGAAAAAGGAAGGCGTCGTCCGGCGCCTTGGCCTGTCCTCCCATACGCCTTCCCTGATCCGGAGGGTCATGGATGATACGGGGATCGACATGCTCATGTTTTCCGTCAATCCCGCCTACGACTACGGTCAGGGTGAGTACGCAAACGGCAGCGTGGACGAAAGAGCGGCTGTTTACAGGCGCTGCCAGAAGGAGGGCGTGGGCATATCCGTCATGAAGCCCTTCTCCGGAGGGCAGCTCCTGAGCGCAGACCTTTCTCCCTTCGGAAAGGCTCTGACGCCTTACCAGTGCATCCGCTACTGCCTGGAGAGGCCAGGCGTTCTTACGGTCCTTGCCGGGGCGCAGAGCGTAAGGGAGGTGGAGACCCTCCTCGCCTACTATGACCAGGCAGAGGAGGAAACGGATTATTCCATGATCGCTTCCTTCGCACCGCCTCAGGCGGGCGGAAAGTGCGTCTACTGCAATCACTGCAGGCCCTGCCCCGCAGGGATCGACATCGGCCTTGTGAATAAATACTATGACCTGGCAGCGGCCGGAGACGGCATGGCGCTCCAGCATTACAGGGCCCTTTCGAAGAACGCGTCCCACTGCGTAACCTGCGGCCACTGCGACAGGCGCTGTCCCTTCCATGTCAGGCAGTCAGAGAGAATGCAGGAGATCCGGGCCTTTATGGAAAAGGCCTGAGTCAGAAAAATACGAACCGTTAAATAAAACCGTATAAAACAGGTCAGCGACTCCTGTTTCTGTTGGTTTAGGACTAACGGCTGTCCAATCTGTATATGTCCGGCGTCAATTCTCTTTACAGGAACAAATGCTCTGCAAAGCTGCTGCAATGTTGCTGCAAAGTTGCTGCATTGCCGCTGCCCATATACTGCTGTATAGATATGTCCCACAAGGTACAACTAATGTGATCTCTTGGTCGCACCAGCTTCCCTGCAGAACAGATAGTCTTCTTAAACTGCTTTGTCTTTATACCCCTGTCCTTTTCGGGCTATGACATACGCCGCTCCGTTGTGGACAGGGATCTTTCTTATCGGACAGTACTTCGTTTTTGCAATCTGGCTTGTATATGCCGGATTGACTTCGATCAGATCGATTCCATTTCTGACTGCCATATTCCTTATATCGTCCTCATATCTGGAATAATCCAGTGTATGAAGCATTCTGTTGTAACGTTTTCCCGAACCCTTTTCTGTCTGAGACTTCTTCCTGGCAAACGACAGTTCCTCTTTTACTATGCTTTTTCCTTTTGACAAAGCATATTTTCCGATCTCAGCTGTCACCTGACGCATTTCGTTTGCAGCTCTTCCGCCTGTTCCATGATATTTCAGCCTGTACCGGTCCATGGCGACCAGGTTGCCTTTGCCATCTGTCTCCGCCAGGTCAATATGCCCATCGTTAAAATCAAGGCCGATCGCGCCATGGACCATTGATGTCACAATGGGCCGCTTCGACATATCGAGCGTCACGACCGCCTGCAGGTATATCTTCGTTCCCCGTATCTTGATACGGTAGGACACAGGTCTGTCGCGATTCCGGAGACTTTCCCTCAGCTCATCATCCAGATATTTAAAACGGCATTTCCCATAAACATATTTGTCATCGGAAACGTATTTTCCATCTATGCGGATCTGGATATCATAGCTTCCTTCTGCATTTGGCCTTAACTGGAACATCTGGTTCCCCTCTGCTTCGTCTTTGCTGCCAAGATAGAATATATTACGATCGCGTTTTCTCCTGTAATCGTTATACCATCCTTCGTGGCTGCGGTATCCGTTCTCCTCAAGACGGTACTGACTGTCAAATGTCTTCTTTCCGCCGAAGCCTAACGAATAATGGCCGTTCGCAATGTTTTTTTTCAATTGGGCCAGCCGGTCTTTGAACTTCTGTATCCTCTGATGCCTGTAATACAGCTTTTTCTTCAGCTTCCGGTATTTCTCAAGCTGCTTTTCGTCCAGCTTATTTGCAGCGGCGTCCTTCTTCAGTTTGTTGACGGCAGCGGCAATCTTTTCTGCCTGCTGTTTCAGATGCAGGATCTTGTTCTTATACAGAGTCCTCTCTGTTCTTTTCAATTCCTTCAGGGCTTTATAACGCCCCCTCATGTCATATATGACAGAATTCGCCGTGCGCTTTGAGACCGAGAACTTCCTCTGGATCTCCGTATTCAGTTTTGGCTGATCGATGACACCTTTCTGTCCGACGATCACATGCCATACATAACGCTGTATAATGCCGTAATCCGCACGGTATTTCCGTGCGTATTCCATGATGCCTTTCGCTTCTTTTTCAGAAAGCCGTGTCTCTGTCGTCAATACAGGCATTTGACCATATCCTCCCCCAAAGTTCCGAAGTCTGACTTAATGACTCCGGATGGTTTTTTGCAGCCGCTCATGCGATACAGGCATTTGCGGGCAAAATATATCCTCCCAGTCAGCTGTCTTCGAAGAACATATCAGGATCTCTCCTGATGATATCCAGCAGCTTTTTCCTGTCGATCCTGTCCGTATCGGAATTCTCGATCATCTCTTCCAGCATTTCCAGCGTATCCTTCGCATGGATCGCCATGAGCATCTGTTCCATTAATTCCCTGTTTTCCTTCTTCATAATGTCACTTTTAATCCTCTCTGTCCGAAGCAGCGGGAATATCCTTCTGCTTTTTCTTATTCTTACCACTCCGAAGCCCATACAGTTTTCCGCTGAAACCCGCGATCAGCGCCATCATATCTTCGACCAGTTCTTCCTGTACGGATCTTTCATGGACTGCGTCCCTGATGACGATGATCCGGACACCCTCATGATTAAAGATCGTTTCCAGATAATGGAACCCGAACCTCGTCAATCTGTCCCTGTATGTCACGAATACTCTTGAGACTTTGTGGTCGAGTACCATGACCATCAGTTCCTGTAATTTCCTGCGCCTGTCGTCCAGGCCCGAGCCGACCTCTTTCATAATGATGGGGTTATGCAGGTCATGTACATTTTCAACCAGGAACATTGCCTGTCTTTCAAGGTCTCCCTTTTGTTCGTGGCTGGAAACTCTTGCGTATATGACATCATGTTTTTTTGTGGTCTCCGTGTCATCGTATAAAAGACCTTTACTGTCCAGATAATTCAGCAGATCTTCCCTGAAGATTGCCCGGCGGCCTGTTCCTGTCCGTTTTATCGGAAGAGTCCCGTTCTTATCATACACTTTAATGGTGGAATAACTGATATTCAGTATCTCCATGATCTCTCCGGTCTTATAGACTGGTTTGGTAAAATCACTGCTCTTATACATACACAGAAACCGTCTCACTTTCAAAACACCAATTGATACATATATAGAATAACACAAAGTAGTACCTGTGTAAACGGTCAAACAGTATATAATAGTATATTTCAATACTACTATATACTGTTACTTGTTACTGCAAACTACCCCGTTCCTTCGCAGCAGGCGTAAGGAGCGGGGTTCTTTGACGCTGATGATCTGTTTTCTCTGCAGGCCTTCCTATTCCCAGCCGTACATCCGGTCCAGGATCTGATAGAGGGCAAGGCAGGGATCCTCTCTCATGCCGGTGGATCCGCCGAATTCCATGACCGTGGAGGAATCGGGCGACTGTGTAAAGTCCTGATCCCCTGCCTTTCCCGGGTCTCCTGTCTTAACGAAGCTGACCCAGCAGCCGTGCATGGTATCTGCCAGGGCCCTGTCTTCCTCTGTATAGAGCTTTGATCCTTCCGGGATCACGCCGAAGGTGTAGACAAGCTCTCCCGAGTGCCAGCATCCGAGACGGCCGTTGTCTTTGGTAAAGTAATATTCCCATGACGGCACCTGGTTTTCCTGTTCCAGACGGTTCAGGCAGTAGTGGGAATAGTTGAAAAAGATGGCCCCGTAGATCTCTGCCCAGAAGCGGGCCGCCTCCTCGTCGGTAGAAGGCGCATAGAGGGAGAGGACCTCCTCCGCGCTGTCTCCCGTCCATCTGCGGACCTTGTCCTCATAGTCCTTTAAAGAGGCGTGGGAAAAGAGAAGGAAGGGGGCGCTTTCCTCTTTGTTGAAGCCGTGGAGAAGGGCGCTTTCGTTGTGGATCCCCTGCTTTCTGAGATGATAGGGGGTATCGGGAAGCACATAGCCGTCTATGGTCACATGGTGCTGGGTCTCCTGCTCTGCCGCCAGTTTTTCGGCAGGGACTTTCCGCAGATCCTCCAGGGAAGAGCAGCCGTACCTTTCCATCAGAGCCCGGCCGGAAGAGAGGGCTTCGTCAAAGAGCCTGTAGGAATGGGGCGGCTCTATAGAGGAGATGGCAGAGCTTTCCATGACGGCCCGGTCAAAAAGGCCCGCGGCCAGAGGGGATACGCAGAGGGCGTCCACGCAGACAGCGCCTGCGGATTCTCCGATCAGGGTGACATTGTCCGGATCCCCTCCGAAAGAAGAAATGTTGTCCCTGACCCATTCCAGGGCTTTGATCTGGTCCAGGAGGCCGAAGTTTCCGGCGGTCCCTTCTTTCTCCATCATTTCTTCCGCGGCCAGAAAGCCGAAAACCCCCAGACGGTAGCCCATGTTTACCACGATGACCCCGTCCTTTGCAAAGCCCTCTCCGCTGTAGTCCGCATACCAGGGCTGGCCGGTCTGCAGGGAGCCCCCGTGAATGTAGACGGCCACGGGGGCCTTTTCCACTTTCCCTGCCGGCTTCCAGATATTCAGATAGAGGCTGTCCTCCGAGGCCGGTTCTCTGTAGGAATCATCCAGGGAGACCCTGTAGTCGTGGTAGCCAATGATCCTTGCCAGGGAGCCGAAAAGGGGAGAGTTCTGCACCTGCATGGACATGGGGGCAAAGGAGTCGCAGGCAAGGACCCCTGTCCAGGGGGCCGGGTCCTGAGGCTTTTTCCAGCGAAGGTCCCCCACGGGAGGCGCCGCATAGGGGATTCCCGCAAAGAGATCCACGCCGCTTTTCAGTACCACCCCCGTCACATCTCCGAAGGAAGTGGCATAGACATCCGTGACCGCCGGGTTTTTCGTATCCGCGGCCCTGACCCGGCGTACAGGAGGCCGGCTGACCAGGATGGTACAAAGGCAGAGGGCCAGGAAGGCCAGGACGCCAAGGCCTCTCAGGGGCCATTTCCATGCCCCCATATATTTGCGCCCCAGAAGGACCATGCCCGCCAGGGCCAGGACAAAGAGCAGCCAGCCCGGCCAGGTGTTTTTATTCAGTTCCAGTACCGCCCCTGTCAGCAGGCTTATGAAAATCGTAACGATCCATCCGAAAATGCCCATGTCTTATTCTCCTTACACTGATAAGCTCTTTTCATTATAGACGGAGAAAAGGATCTTTTCACAATAAGAAATCCCCGAAAGTTTCATAAAAAATGGATATTTCCACCTTGACAGGTCCTTTTCTGTGGAGTAATCTAATATCAGATAGAAAACAGATGTTGCACAACAAAAGTTGCAAAACTGCATTACTTAAAAACACGCCAGACGCATAAGGACGCAGAGCGGGATCAGAAAAGATCCTTCTCTGCGTTTTTTTGACACTACGTAACCGGCAGCAAAGGAGCAGAGATGAAAAACAAAGTATTCCCTCTTTCCATGGCCATACTCTGGGGCATCGTGTATACAAATGCCCTGGGCAGTACAGCTTTGGGGATCTGTCTGGGCCTTTTAATGGGAATGGTCTTCGGACTTTTCGAGTCCGGAGACGATACAGGGGATCAGTGACGAAAGGAGAAAAAGATGAAAATTTCGGAAAAGAATCTGGTAAAGGGCCTGAATCTGGGAGCCGTTTTCGGCTATGCGGCGTCCACGTTTCTGATCGCGGGCAGCAGCATCCTTCCGGGTGCCGTCGTCATGGGAGCGGCGACGGTCCTGGCCTGTGCGGCAGGGGCGGTCCGGAAAAAAGAAAAGCAGGAAGAAAAGGCATAAGGATCCCATGGCCTGCAGGATCACAGGGGTCTGTACTCTGCAGGAGCCTGAAGAGGATGGCCCTGCCCGAAAGACTCTGCTACAATAAGTGATATACAAAAAAGAGGAATGAACCATGAAAAAAGCGGGAGAAGGGACCGCCAGAAGGCTTCGCCAGTATGCGGGCATTGGGGCAGCGGTCCTGATCTACTATCTGGTCCACGAGGGGGCGCATCTGGCTTATGCCCTCTGTGCGGGGGCCTATAAAGAGGTCCTTGTTCTGGGACCCGGCATGCAGGTGGATATATACGCGGACCGTATGAGCAGCCGGCAGCTTGGACTTTTCTGCCTGGCCGGGCCGGCGGCGACCCAGGTCTGCGGATGGTGTCTTACGGCTGCAGCGGAAGGAATCTGCCGAATTAAAAGCGGGCTCTTACGCTCATGCGGCTATTATGTGACCATGGCCATGCTCCTTCTGGATCCCCTTTACATGAGCCTTCTGTGCGGCTTTTTCGGCGGAGGGGACATGAACGGGGTCAGGCTTCTTATGCCGGAAGGGGCAGCCAGAGCCCTTTTCGGAGGTCTTCTGATCGCGGGCGGCGCAGCATTTATGAGGCGGATCCTGCCTGTCTACACGTCCTCATTCCGGAAGGAAAATGCAGCGCCCTGAAACCGGAAGGAGGAAGGGCCGGGCAGCAGATCTGCGGCCGCATACAGCACAAAGGGAGGTTTTGTCATGGACTACAGGGCCGAGAGGTTTTTTGTTTCGTCCTTTATCAGAAAAGACAGAAGGGAGCGGCTGCTCCTTCAGCTGACAAGTCCTTCCAGGCGGCAGGAAGGCATATCCCGATTCTGCCATCAGGCCTCCGATCTGATCGATCCTTCAAAGATCCTGTTTAAGGGAAAAGATCTGGAGAGGCAGAAGGCCTTTACGGACTTTGTATCCGGCCATAAAGAGACCTGCCTGTGCCTGTCGCCGGATCCCTGCCTGCACGAGCGCTCCCTGCCTTTTGCGGAAGCCGCAGATCTCGCCTTTACGGGCTGCGACGCGGCCCTGGTCATAGGATCCTCCTTTGCCCTTGTAGTGGGAGAAGCGGTAAAGGGAGGAAGAGAAAAGTATCTGCTTTCTGCCGCCGGGCAGAGGTGATAAAAAGAACAGAAGAGAAAAAGAACAGAAGAGAAAGAATACTCCGGGCGCCGCCCCGCTTCCCCGAAAGGGAGCGGGAGGCGCCTTTTCCTTTTCCCTCCGGCACCCCGGATTAAAAAGACAAAGGGGCGGAAGTATGTTACAGTGGAATACAGAGAAACCTTATGCAGCCGGGAGAAAAGGAGGACAGTCATGCCCAGGCAGAGCGTTTTTGACATGAAGCTTTCGAAAGTTTATCCCCTGCTGGTAAAAAAAGCAGAGCGCAAGGGAAGGACCCGGGAAGAGGTGGACAGGGTCACCGCCTGGCTTACGGGCTACGACATGGAAGCTCTGGATCTGGATGTCACCTACCGGGAGTTTTTCGACAGGGCTCCCGCCATGAATCCTCGAGCTTCCCTCATTAAGGGGAGCGTCTGCGGCATAAAGGTGGAAGAGATCGAAGATCCCCTGATGCAGAAGATCCGGTGGCTGGACAAGCTGGTGGACGAGCTGGCAAAGGGAAAGCCCATGGAGAAGATCCTTAGATGAAGGAAAAGAAAATATACGAATACGAGGCCGTACTGCACGAGGATCCTGAAAGCGGCGGGGCTTTCGTGCCCTTTCCCTGGGATATCCGGGAGGAATTCGGAAAAGGAAGGGTGAAGGTCCTGGCGGAGTTTGACCATATCCCCTATGAGGGCAGCATCGTAAATATGGGCCTGAAAAACGAAGACGGCAGTATCTGCTACGTGATCGGAGTCCTGAAAAGGATCCGGTCGGCCCTGGGAAAAAAGGACGGAGACAGGATGCACGTTGTCATCCGGGAGAGGTGAAATGTATGTGGAAGTGCCCCAAATGCGGCAGGTCCTTTGAAAAGACGGACCAGCCCCACTACTGCGGAAAACCGTCTACCATAGACGAGTACATAGAAGGACAGGACGAAGCGCTGCGGCCAAGGCTTAAGGAGGTGCGGCAGATCATAAAAGAGGCCATCCCCCAGGCACAGGAGAAGATCTCCTGGTCCATGCCCACCTACTGGAAGGGGAAGAACCTGATCCACTTCGCCGCGTCCAAAAAACACCTGGGCATTTACCCGGGCGGGGAGGCCACAACGGTCTTTGCAGAGGAACTGAAAGCATATGATACCTCCAAGGGGACCATCCGCATTCCCTGGAAGGAGCCGCTGCCCCGGGACCTCATTGGAAAGATCGCGCTCTGGTGCTATGAGACTTATCAGTCCTAAGGAGGAAGCAAATGGCGTCGACAAAAGAATATCTGGATTTTGTACTGGACCAGCTGGAAGGCCTTCCGGAGATCGCATACCGGAAGATGATGGGAGAATATATACTCTACTATAAAGGGAAGATCATGGGCGGCGTCTATGACGACCGTCTGCTGGTTAAAAATATCCCCGCTGCAAGAGGGCTGATGCCGGACGCACCGGTGGAGATTCCCTACGAGGGAGCCGCGGGTATGCTGCTGGTGGAGGAAGTGGAGGACAGGGCTCTTTTGCGCGCTCTTTTTGAAGCCCTGCATAAGGACCTGCCATCTCCAAAGAAAAAGAAAAAACTATAAAGCGGATCTCTTTGAACCGCTTTATCTTTTGGGCAGAAGGAGGTAGATATGGCCGTCAGAAGAGGACAGGTCGCTGCAGATACCTTTACCATGGACTACTTTGCTTTCGGAAGGGGGAAAAGGACCTTTGTGATCCTGCCGGGACTGAGCATCCAGAGCGTCTCCGGGGCCGCTGAGGCTGTGGAAGCAGGGTATGCTGCCTTTTCGGAGGAATTTACGGTCTATGTCTTTGACCGCCGTCTGGATCTGCCGCCCGTTTACAGGATCGAAGACATGGCCAGGGATACGGCGGAGGCAATGAGGGCCCTCTCTCTTTCGGATGTTTACCTTTTCGGCGCCTCCCAGGGAGGAATGATCGCCCTTATGATCGCGGCCAGGTATCCCGGCCTGGTCAGAAAGCTGGTGCTGGGTTCCACCTCGGCCCATGTCCCGGAAAACCGGGCGGGAACCCTGAATGAGTGGATCTCCCTGGCAGAGAAAAAGGACAAAGAAGGACTGTACCTTGCCTTCGGCAGGGAGATCTATCCGCCGGCTGTTTTTGAGGCATACAGGGATGTCCTGGCAGAGGCAGGGAAGACCGTAACGGATGAGGAGCTTGACCGTTTTGTCATCCTTGCCCGGGGAATCAGAGGCTTCAATGCGGTTAAAGAGCTGGAGAAGATCTCCTGCCCTGTTCTTGCCATAGGCGCCTTTGAAGACAGGGTGCTGGATTCAGACGATACCATGGAGATCGCGGAAAAGCTGGAGCGAAGAGAAGACTTCCGGCTCTACATGTATACAGGCTACGGGCATGCGGCCTTTGATACGGCCCCGGATTACAGAGAGAGGATCTTCCGCTTTTTCACGGAAGAGTAAAAGAGCGAAAGAAACAGCGAAAGGAAGGACTTAAAAGATGATGAAATTTCAGGATATGCCCTATGAAAGACCGGATGCGGAGGCCTTGAAAAAGGCTTATGAACGGGCAGCGGAAAAGCTTTTAAAGGCAAAGACCTACGGGGAGGCCAGAAGCGCCTTTCTGGAGGTGCAGGAGGAAGAAGAAAAGGCAGAGACCATGGAGTCCATCTGCTACATCCGCAATACTATCGATACCACGGACGCCTTTTACAACGACGAACTGCTGGCCATCCGTGAGGCGGACGCGTCCCTGATCCCGGTGCGGCAGCTCTACCAGAAGGCCCTTTCGGGCAGCATCTTCCGAAAGGATCTGGAGCAGGAATTCGGCCCCCAGCTCCTTCGCCTGGTGGACGCCTCCCTGAAATCCTCGGACGAGAGAATCGTTCCGGAGCTGATTCGGGAGGGAGAGGTATCCATGGAATATCAGAAGGACTCCGCCGCCGCGACAACAGAGTTCAGGGGAGAAAAGTGCAACTTCTACGGCCTTTTGAAGCACATGGAAAGCACGGACAGGGAGGAAAGAAGAGAAGCCTTCCTGGCCTGGGCAGGCCTATACGAAAGCATCAGCGGGAAGCTGGATGCGCGCTACGACGAGCTGGTCTCCCTTCGTGTCTCCATGGCGGAAAAAATGGGCTTTTCCTCCTATACGGACCTGGCCTATCTGAACATGGAGCGCTTTGACTACGGACCGGAGCAGGCAGCGGCCTTCCGCAGACAGATCAGAGAGATCGTAACCCCGGCGGTGGAAAAGCTCAGGGAGCGGCAGAGAAAGCGCCTTGGCCTTGACAGGCTCTTTTTCTACGATGAGACCCTTCTTTTCCCGGAGGGGAATCCTTCTCCCATAGGGACAACGGAAGAACTGGTGGAAAAGGCCCAGGCCATGTACCGGGAGATGAGCCCCGAGACCGGAGAATTCTTCGATTTCATGGTAAAATACCGGCTCTTTGACCTGAAGACCCGGCCCGGCAAGCACATGGGCGGCTACATGGCCAGCATCCCTGCCTATAAGGCTCCCTTTATCTTCAGCAACTTCAACGGGACCAACGCCGACGTGGACGTGCTGACCCATGAGGCGGGCCACGCCTTCCAGGGATACCTTTCCATGCGGTCCATTCCTGTCAGAATGATCCAGGGATCCACGGCAGAAGTCAGCGAGATCCATTCCATGACCATGGAGCACTTCACCTATCCCTGGATGGAAAGCTTCTTCGGGGACAAGGCAGAGGACTATGTGACAGGGCACCTGGTAGGGTCCCTGGCCGTTCTGCCCTACATGGCCAGCGTGGACGAGTTCCAGCACAGGGTCTACGAAAAGCCCGACATGGACGCCATTGACCGCAGGAGGACCTGGCGGGAGATCGAGAAGGCATACATGCCCTGGCGGGACTACGACGGGGAGCCCTTTTTGGAGGAGGGCGGCTTCTGGATGCAGAAGCAGCATATCTTCCTCTATCCCTTCTACTACATTGACTATGCCCTGGCCCAGATGGGAGCGTCCTACCTCTACGGTCTGTCCAAAACTGATCCCGAAAAGGCCTGGAAGGACTATCTGACCCTCCTTAAGGCCGGCGGCACGAAGAGCTATTTCGAGCTCCTGTCCCTGGCAGGCATCCCCAATCCCTTTGAAGAGGGAAACGTGGAAAAGTGCGTGGGCCATATGATCAGGGAAGCTCTGGACCGCTATCAGTAAGGTCTCATCCGGAATCTCAAAAAAAGCACAGAGAAGGATATGTGACAAAGAAGACACGGGAAGAAACTGCAGACCAGTTTCCTTCCCGTGTCTTTTTTGCATTGTATTACATTGGGGAGGAAGAGCCCTGTCAGGCCCGGGCCGGCAGGACATTCGGGATTGCCGCCTCCCGGCCCAGGACATGAAGGACCATGAGAACGGCCGCGCAAAGGCTTAAGAGGTCCGTTGTCATACCGGTAAAGAGGATGCCGTACATACCGAAAATGGAGTTCAGCAGATAAAGAGCGGGCACATAGATCAGGCCCTTATTTAAAATGGAGCAGAAGGTGGCACAGCCTGCCCGGCCTGTTGACTGGAACCATGTGACGGCCGTCTGATAGATCCCGTAGACAGGCCCGGCAGCGATGCTGGCCATAAGGGCGGTGCGGCCTATGGACAGGACCCGGTCATCCTTTATGAAAGCCGAAAGAACCGCGTCTCTGAAGATAAAGCTTATGACGGAAATGAAGAGTCCGGCCACTACCGTTGTCAGAGCGGTCTTTTTCAGGATATCTGCAGTCCTTTCCCTGTTCCCCGAAGCAAAGCTGTAGGAGATGGCGGGCTGCATGCCGATACAGATCCCCATGGCGATCATGGAGTTGAGCATGCCGATCTTTCCGGCAATGCCCTGGGCCGCCAGGGCAATGGGGTCATGGCCGGCCAGAAGGCTGTTGCTCAGGGTCTGGGAAAAGCTCATCAGGATGGCGGAAAATGACATGGGAAGCCCCAGAGCGAAGATCTGTGCCGCGGTGGAAAGACCCGGCAGAGCGTCCTTTATGCGGATGGAATAAGGACTGCCGTTTCTTAAAAGGACGGACAGGATGATGACTGCACTGACCAGGTTCCCGATGCCTGTTGCCAGGGCCGCGCCTTTTACGCCCCAGTGGAAAAGAAGAATGAAAACGGGGTCCAGGAGGATGTTGGTGAAGGTACCGGCCAGGTTTGCCATCATGCTTTCCTTTGCGGCTCCGTCTGCCCGGATCAGGTTCAGAAAGACTCCCGAAAAGATGGACACAGGAGCGAAGCAGATAAAGACGCCAAGATAGTCTCTGGTAAAAGTCAGGGTCGTTTCATCGGTCCCCAGGAAGGCGCAGAGGGGATCCATGAAAAGAAATGCGGCTCCTGTAAAGGCAAGGCCCAGAAGGAGGGAGCTGTAGAAGCAGAAAGCGGAGACCTTTCCGGCCTTTTCATGATTCCCGCCGCCCAGGGCCAGGGAGATGACGGTACAGCCGCCGGATCCGAAAAGTGTGCCAAGGCCCGAAAGGACCGAAAAGACCGGGCCTGCCAGGCCTACGGCGGCGATCATGTAGGGATCTCCCAGTCTGCCGATAAAGAAGATGTCCGCCATGTTGTAGAGGACCATGACTACCATGATCACGATGGCCGGCAGGCAGAGGTTGATAAGAAGCGATGTATTGGTTCCTTCCCTCAGAAGGAGCTCATTTTTGTTTTCATTCGTATTCATGTCTGAAATTCTCCTTTTCTGTTTTTGCTGTCCTGTTTATAATATAATCATAGATGCTGAATTTACGTGCTTCAAGCGTCATTGATTACGGAGGTGTCGAGTTAATGAACAGGGCGGGGAACGAACGCTTTCAGGAGACGGAGAAGGCTCTTACGGATGCCTTTCTGGAGCTTCTGGAGGAAAAGGAACTTTCGGAGATCACGGTCAGTGAGCTCTGCAGAAGATGCGGGATTCACCGCAGCAGCTTTTATCTTCACTTTACGGATATCTATGCCATGATGGAAAGGATCGAAGAAGGCATGGCAGACTATTACGGGAAGCTTTTCGGCACCGGCGGGGAGGACTATGATCTCGCGGACCGGTTCATCCGCTTTTTTTCCTTTATAGAGAGCCATAAGTCCTTTTATAAGGTCTACTGGTTCAGGTCTTCGGACCTTAGGGTCCTGAATGCCGTTCTGAAAGATGAAAACAGAGAGGCTATGAGACAGACGGCGAAAAAGATGGGAATTGAGGATGAAGAAGCCCTGGCCTATCACCAGACCTTTTTCAAGGCTGGTCTTGCAGCCCTGATCGGACAATGGCTGATAAGA
Organism: Lachnospiraceae bacterium UBA3287; assembly: GCA_002362155.1. Lineage (GTDB taxonomy): Bacteria > Bacillota > Clostridia > Lachnospirales > Lachnospiraceae > CAG-791. The sequence continues at coordinate 20,821 of DETN01000098.1, forward strand.
GACTGCAGGGAAACGCCGGATGAGATGCTGGAGGTCCTCAGAAAAGAGTACAAAGGCAGAAACATATAAAAAGGAACAGAGTTCATATTTGAAAAAGGAAATAAGGTTCCGGGAAAAGGCCGGGGGCAGATGTTCAAAGGACTTCTGCCTCCGGCTGTTTATCGTCCCGCTGCGAGCGTCCTGCGGTCCGCAGAACAGCGGGATTTCCCCGCGCAGCCGGTCTCCTTCTATAGAAGAAAAACAGGATTGATAAAGCACATTGTAAAGAAATAAAAACACCAATTTAGTCTGAATTTTGCACTTTTTTCTAAG
>DETN01000086.1 GCA_002362155.1 Lachnospiraceae bacterium UBA3287
TTTACGCAAAGGAACTTTGATCCCGGGGACAGAAGCAAAGGCGGCATCCCCCAGAAGATCACATACATCTGCAAAGAGGGAGAGAACCTTTATAAGCCCTCCTTCACCGTCTTCGGATTCCGCTATGCAAAGGTGGAGACAGAGATCGATCTGTCAGAGGCGGAGTTTACCGCCGTGGCTCTCTACTCCCGTATGAAGCAGACAGGCTTTTTCGAATGCGGAAATGCCCTGGTCAACCGCCTCTTTTTAAACAGCGTCTGGTCCATGAAGTCCAACTTCATCGACATCCCCACGGACTGCCCCACCAGAGAACGGGCCGGCTGGACGGGGGATGCGGGCGTATTCGCTCCCACGGCGGTCATGCTGATGGACTGTTACCCCGTTCTTCGCAAATGGCTGGGCGAGTGCCGCCTTGCCCAGGGAGAAGACGGTCTGGTACAGAACATCGCCCCTGTCAACAATAAGGGCGGCATGATCTCCGGCATGCTGCAGGGATCTGCCGGATGGGGAGATGCCTGCATCCTGGTGCCCTGGGCCCTCTATCAGGCCTACGGCAGGATGGAGATCCTGGAAGAAAATTATGAAATGATGCAGGGCTGGATGGAATTCTGCAGGAAACGTGCGGAAAAGACCCGGCTCCACAACCTGAAAAATCCTTATCACAGATATCTTGTGGACCAGGGCTTTCATTTCGGAGAATGGTGCCAGCCGGATGTGGACAATACGGAGGCCATGAAGAAGACCATGATGAGCGGGGCTCCCGAAGTGGCCACCGCATACTTTTACCGGTCTGCCTTCCTGATGGCGGAGATCGCAAGGCTGCTTAAAAAAACAGAGGATGCGGATACCTATGCGGCCATTGCCTGGAAGATCCGCAGGGCCTACCGCTTCTGCTGCCTGAAGGAGGGCAGGATCCGATCCTCCCGTCAGTGCGAGTATGTGCGGCCCCTGGCCTTCGGCCTTCTGGATAAGGACGAGGAACAGGCGGCGGCAGACGCCTTGAACGACCTGGTGGTGAGCAGCGGATATCACCTGAATACCGGCTTTTTATCCACACCGGACCTGTGCAGGGTCCTCTCCGAACACGGCCACACGGATACGGCATACCGGCTTCTTCTGCAGAAGGAGTGCCCTTCCTGGCTCTACGCCGTCACAAAGGGAGCCACCACCATCTGGGAGACCTGGGACGGGATCCGGGAAGACGGAACGGTCCACGACTCCCTCAACCATTATTCCTACGGTGCGGTCAGCGGATGGCTCCTTGACGGGGTCTGCGGGATCAGGCTCCGGGCGGGCCGCCTGACCATAGCCCCTCATCCGGACAGATCCCTGGGCTTTGCCAGGGGCAGGTGGGAGTCGCCCTGGGGCGCTATAGAGAGCAGCTGGGAATACCGGGACGACAGAATCGTCTTTGATATAAAAGTACCTGTTCCGGCCAGGGCAGCACTGCCGGACGGAAGCGTCCACGAAGTGAAGAAAGGAGAATGGCACTATGAAGTATATCTGCAATCCCCTGAACATTAATTACCGCTATCAGTTCAACGCAGATCCCAGAAACGGAGGAAAGCTTTCCATCTGCAGGGAAGCGGCGGACCCTTCCATGATCTGTTATGAAGGCCGCTATTATATCTTTGCCTCCATGACCCTGGGGGTCTGGGTATCGGACGATCTGGTAAACTGGGAGAACCACAGACTGCCGGAGGACCTTCCCCTCTATGACTATGCTCCGGATGTACGGGTCCTGGGCGGATATGTTTATCTCTGCGCATCCTCCAGGGACCACAACTGTGACAGGTGGCGGACCAGGGATATATTAAACGGCCCCTACGAAAAGATCGAAGGGACCTTCCCCTACTGGGATCCCAACCTCTTTATTGACGACGACGGCAGGGTCTACTTCTACTGGGGCTGCAGCAATGTGACTCCCATCTACGGAGTGGAGCTGGATCCGGAGACCATGCTGCCCATGGGAGAAAAGAAAGAGCTGATCTTCGGCGATTCCCACAGGATCGGCTACGAGCGGATCGGAGAAGATAATTCCACCCTTCCTGCTTCGGAAGCGGAAGTGGAAGCAGCCTTCCGGGGCTTTTTAAAGAGCCGCAGCATGACCGAGGAAATGCTGCCCCCCGGCATGAAGGACCTGGTAAAGGGCATGTTCTCCAGAAGGCCCTATATAGAAGGGGCCTGGATGGACAAGCACTGCGGCAGATATTATCTGCAGTATGCCTGCCCCGGCGCCCAGTACAACGTCTATTCCGACGGTGTCTATGTAGGCGATTCGCCCCTGGGCCCCTTTACCCTGGCGGGCAATAATCCTTATTCCTACAAGCCCGGGGGATTTCTGCCCGGCGCCGGACACGGATCCACCATGCAGGACGACCAGGGCAACTGGTGGCATACTGCCACCATGCGGATCTCTGTAAACCACATGTTTGAGCGAAGGGTGGGCCTGTGGCCCGCAGGCTTCGACGGTGACGGAGAGCTCTACTGCAACCAGCGCTACGGCGACTGGCCGCTGAGTGTATCCGGCTTCAGGCAGGATCCCTGGAGAGATCCCGCCTGGATGCTTCTGAGCATCGGAAAGAAAGCGGAGGCTTCCTCCTTCGCTGAGGGACATGATCCCGGACTGGCATCTCAGGAGAACGTGCAGACCTTCTGGAAGGCTGAGACAAATTCCGAAGACGAGTGGCTCTGCCTGGATCTTGGAAAGGTCTATGACGTCCATGCCGTGCAGGTAAACTTTGCGGACGATGCCATGGATATGGAATGCCCCGGACAGATCCGTCCCGGCTCCCAGCCCAGATATATCGAGGAAAGAGACCACGTGACCAGATGGCTCCTGGAAGGCTCAGAGGACGGCCTCTCCTGGTCCGTGATCGAGGATAAGAGACAGGCACTTACGGACCTGTCCCACGACCTTGTCATCCGTGAGGATGGCATCCGGGTCAGGTACCTGCGTCTTTCCCATATGGAAGTCCCTTACGGACAGAACCCCTGCGTGTCGGGCCTTCGGGTCTTCGGACTGGGTCAGGGCGAAAAGCCCGCTGTTCCTTCCTTTGAAGCGGTGAGGACGGGAGATCTGGATATGACAGTGAAGACCTGCGCCCAGGACAATACCCTTGGCTACAACATTCTTTTCGGCAGCTCCCCTGAAAAGCTCTATCATTCATATATGGTCTTCGAAGCGGGAGAAAAGAGGGTCGGCGCCCTGATCGCGGGAAAAGAATACTTCGTCCGCGTGGACGCCTTCAACGAGAACGGAATTACAGAAGGCAAATGCGTAAAACTGCAGTAAGAATAAGGAGGCACCCGGATGGCATTTGAAAAAGGCTTTATGATCGGTGCGGCTACGGCGGCCCACCAGGTAGAGGGAAACAATATTCACAGCGATTACTGGGCCATGGAGCGGATGCCCCATACCAGCTTTACGGAGCCCAGCGGAGACGCCTGCGACCACTACAGGCGCTATGAGGAGGACATCCGCCTCATGGCCGGCGCAGGTCTGAACGCCTACCGCTTTTCCGTGGAATGGGCCAGGATCGAGCCCGAAGAGGGACGGTTCGACATGGAGGAGATTAAGCACTACAGAAAGGTCATTGCCTGCTGCAGGGAAAACGGGATCGAGCCCATCGTGACCCTCCATCATTTCACAAGCCCCCTGTGGCTGATCCGAAAGGGCGGCTGGGAAGCGG